>JAPLHV010000245.1 GCA_026389455.1 Coprothermobacterota bacterium | reverse complement strand
GCTTCTGGCGATGTGGATCCAGCCGCAGGCGAATTCGCCATAGACTTTGCCACGTTTACGGGCGCACAAAGATTGGCAGTCCGGACCAGTCAATACCCATTGGGAACGGCCAATACCTACCAGGAGACCGCTAAAACCCAACGAACTTACTACGTGCGCGCAGTGCCGGTGGATTCTTCCGGACAATGCCTTGGAGACCCCGGACAAGGCCTGCGCGTACTATACGGCAACCCGCTGGTGATCCCCTCCTTCCTTTCGGGCTCGCAGAGACGAACGGCAACCCCTTTTCAGTTGTGGACGCCGCGCCGGCCTGGAGAACCGAACCACAGCAGCGAATTCCCCAATATATTGGAGCACCTGCAAGAGTTTGGTTACGACTGCAACAGCACCCAACCACAATGGTTCTTCTTCACCGGGTTTGATGCGGCTACGACAGAAGTTGTGATGCAAGTTAGCGAGCAACCCTTCAGCAATGAAAATGCTGAGTGGAGTTCCCCGCCAGGCTTGCTGTACAGTCAATCCTACAGCCCCTTGCCGGTATCGCTCAGCAGTTATGACACCAATGTCGTGCCAGTCCCGCTACAGGATTTCTTACCCGACCCCGCTGTGCTCAAGACAGGCGACTTCATTCATTATTACGTGCGGTCAGTAGCCCTACAGCCTTCTTCTGTGCCTGGCTGCCAGGTACCCCAGTTCTCTGAAACGATCATCGTTGAGTACTTCAAACAGCAGTCGATCCAGTTGTACACCTGGAAAAACGAGCAACTCCCCTCCTACATCCCCCAGGTAAAAATCCTGGATTACCAACCGATCAAATGGGAGGATCCGAACTGGACCCACTTCTACCAAGTTTTCCGTTGGCCGAACTGGAACGAATTGAATTTTAAGCTCACCAACCTCAACACCGGGGGAACGCTGGAACCGTATGGCTATACTTACATCGCCCAGGGCATCACTCCGCAGCAATACGAGACCGATTACTTGCGGAAATGGCTGGGGCCCGGATCCACGATACAGGTTTGGGATAAAGAGGAAGACAAGTCCTGGTGGGGAGAGTTGTGGGATGGCATCGCCAGCTTCTTTTCCTCCCTCCTGGAGATCGTCAAGAATGTGACAAATTGGGTGGCCCAGGCCTATTCTGCGCTAAAGGGCGGCCTGATCTCCTTTGTCGCCAGCAATTTCCCGGGGATTCCGGATGAATGGCGCGAGGGATTGAAGATGGCCCTGACAGCGCTGGTAGATACCGGCCTGGCTTCCATGGGGATCCCGCCGGAATTGCCCAATTTCAAGCAACTGGCCGAAGGCGGCATCGATTATTTGGCCAAAGCGGCCTTAACGGAAGCAGGGATCCCGGCCAATGCCATCACCGACGAGCTGGTCGCCCAGGCGGCCGATGGCATTTCCTCCGGATTGGACAATGCCAGCAACTCCAGCTCGCCCAATGCCCTCAACGCTCCCTTCCTGCAAAGCCACCCGGACTACCTCTACCAGCCGGCTTTTCTCGATGTGGAAATCAGCAATCCCTACGACCAACCTTCGCTGCCTGGCGCTCTCAATGTGGATGTAGGTTGGGAGTGGAAGGAAAACGTTACCTTACAGACGTGGGCTTGGGCTCAGAAACCACCAGATCAACAGTTCGCGGAAAGCATTACCTACGCCGGCCATTTCCTCTACGGTCTCAGCCGCGGTCACAATGGTTATCCCATCTACTACAACATCTACGAGCCAGTCCGTGCCCTGACCATCCCAATCCTGCAACCTGGGGAAACGACCACAGTGAGAGTCTACCTGAAAGAGTATTACGGCAAGCCTTATCCGTTCGCCCAAAGTGGAGATGCCGTGCTCTGGGACGACTTCGGCAACCTCTATTGGGGCACGAATGGGCCGTCCCTCTTCCGGGTCTACACCGACCCCTACAATCTGCCCGACCCAAAGGAAGCGGCCAAGGCAGCCGGAAAACCGGTCGGTCTTGATTCAGGCACGAATAACATCTACACCTACCAATACGATAAGATCTATAGTGGAGGGACATTCGAACAGATTCCCAGCCTCGCCTATCCCTAACATAATGATTCCGAATCCACTTCGAATCCTGGCCCAGGAAAGGTGACTAGAGCAGCTCCGCCGATCCATCCAACTTGGTGGTGCAGCTTCAAAGCTCGCCCGACCATCATCGCCAGGACACCCTGCCGGGGGCTATCGACCTGCCGGGGGCTATCGACCTGCCGGGGGCTATCGACCTGCCGGGGGCTATTTACAGGAAAGCTGGACTAAACAGCCTGCGGCAGCATGTTTAAGTAGGATTACTCGCTTGAAATGATAAAGGAACCTGAGGAATAGAATAGCGTCCGTGAGAACAAGTTTGGAGCCGAATATACGCGATGGTACTGCGCCGGTAAATTCCTTCGCGGTAGGAACCATCTCCAATATCCAGCGCTATTCCACGCAGGATGGGCCGGGAATCCGCACCACGGTCTTCCTGAAGGGCTGCCCCTTGCGCTGTCCTTGGTGCCACAACCCGGAAAGCCAAGACAGCCGGCCCGAACTGCTCTTTCGCATGGAGCGCTGCCTGGGCTGCGGCGATTGCCGTGCGGCCTGCCCGCAGGGCGCCATCTATGCCACTGAAGGCGGCTTCCTCACCCTGGCCGACCGCTGCTTGCGCTGCGGGGCTTGCGCTGCTGCCTGCCCAACGGGAGCCCGCCATCTTGTGGGAGAGCGAACCTCGGTGGCCAAAGTCTTGAATGAAGTGGAGAAAGACCGTGTCTTCTACGACCAGTCGGGGGGTGGAGTGACCTTCTCCGGGGGAGAGCCCTTCGCCCAGGGAGAGTTTCTCCTGACCCTCTTGGCGGAGTGCAAAGCGCGGGGAATGGCGACAGCCATCGATACCTGCGGCTACGCCTCCCCGGAGCTGGTTCGCCGGGCAGCAACCCTCTGCGATCTCGTTCTTTTCGATCTTAAAGTGATAGATGATTCTCTCCACCTTCGGCTGACCGGCGTCTCCAATGTTTTGATCTTCGCCAACCTGCAGGAACTGATTCAGCGGGGAGCTCGGGTGGTGGTCCGTTTCCCGGTGATTCCCGGCCTTACCGACACACCCTCCAACATCCGCCAGATGGGCCAGTACCTTGCCGGAATAGCGGTCTGTGAACTGGAACTCCTCCCCTACCACGCCTCTGGCCAAGGCAAGTACCAAAGTTTGGGGCGGCCCTATCCATGCCAGGAAATTGTCCCTCCTTCCCCCCAAGCGCTGGAGGAACTTGCCCAATACTTCTCCCGTTTGGGAGTGCCAACCAAGATCGGAGGTTCCTAATCAACGAACGCGTGCAGAGGCTTCGCCAAGCTAGCCTGGAAACCCGGCCTTGGATCTCCAGCGAGCGGGCGCAAATCGTCACAGATGTCTATGGAGAGGCAGGGTCCGTTTCGGCGCCCCTTCTCCGCGCTATGGTTTTCTCCGCCCTGATGGAACGGAAGGCCATTTCTATTGGCGCTGGCGAGTTGATCGTCGGCGAGCGCGGCCCAGCGCCCAAGGGTACGCCTACTTTTCCCGAGCTCTGTTGCCACACCCTTTCCGACCTGGAGATCCTCGATTCGCGCGAGAAGATCTCCTATCTTGTCAGCGATGAAGTGCGCTCTGCTTACGCGGAGTCCGTGATCCCCTTCTGGCAAGGGAAGACCATGCGCGAACGAATCTTCCGCGAGATGACCCCGGAATGGGTGGCAGCTTATGAAGCAGGCATCTTCACCGAATTCATGGAGCAGCGGGCGCCTGGACATACCGTGGCCGATGGGAAGATCTACCGCAAGGGTTTCCTCCAATTTGAAGCCGAGATCGAGGAGCAGTTGCAGGCGCTGGATTTCACTCACGACCCGCGCGCCTATGAGCGATCCCAGCAATTGCGCGCCATGGCCATGGACTGCCAGGCCATCATCGGCTACGCCCAGCGCTATGCCGAGCTGGCCAGCCGGCTGGCCGAAACAGAGACCGACCCCACGCGCAAAAACGAGCTGTCCAGGATCGCTGAGGTTTGCTCCTGGGTCCCGGCCCACGCGCCTCGCGATTTCTGGGAAGCGCTGCAGATGTATTGGTTCGTCCACCTGGGCGTGGTCACCGAGCTGAACACCTGGGATTCCTTCTGCCCAGGCCACCTCGACCGTCACCTGCAGCCCTTCTACCAGGCAGGTCTCTCCCAGGAAACGCTCAGCCGCGAGCAGGACAAAGAATTGCTGCAATGCTTCTGGGTGAAGTTCAACAACCAGCCGGCTCCGCCCAAGGTTGGTGTCACCGCAGCGGAAAGCGGAACCTATACCGATTTCGCCAACATCAACATCGGCGGCTTGCTGGCCGATGGCAGGGACGGCGTCAGCGAAACCAGCCACCTGATCCTGGAAGTGATCGACGAGATGCGCCTGCTGCAGCCCTCCTCCAATATCCAACTGGCCGCCGTACACTCCGAGCAATTCCTCAACAGCGCCTGCCGGATCATCCGCAAGGGCTGGGGCCAGCCCTCCCTCTTCAATGCCGATCTGGTCGTGGAAGAGATGCTGCGGGCCGGCAAAACGATCGAGGATGCCCGCGAGGGGGGGATCTCCGGTTGCGTGGAAACCGGCGCTTTCGGGAAAGAAGCCTACATCCTGACCGGCTATTTCAACCTGGTGAAGGTGCTGGAAATCGCCTTGCATGACGGCTGGGATCCGCGTACCCAAGCCCAGATCGGCATTCACAGCGGCGACCCGCGCCAGTTTCAAACCTTCGAGTCGTTCTACCAGGCCTTCCTGGAGCAACTGCGCCACTTCGTGGAGATCAAGGTCCGCGGCAACGCGGTCATCGAACGTCTCTACGCCACCCTCATGCCGGCCCCTTTCCTTTCCATCATTGTCGACGACTGCATCGCCAAGGGGCGCGACTACAATGATGGCGGCCCGCGCTACAACAGCACCTACATCATGGGGACCGGGACCGGCAGCCTTACCGATTCCCTGTCTGCGATCCGCAAACATGTCTTCCAGGAGAAGTCCCTGACCATGGATTCCCTGTTGGAAGCCCTACGCGAAGACTTCCAAGGCTGCGAGAAGACCCGCCAACTGCTCTGGAACAAGACGCCGCGCTACGGCAACGACGACGACGCTGCCGACGAGCTGATGCTTCGCGCCTTCCACGATTTCAACGCAATGGTGGAAGGTCGCCCGAACACCAAAGGCGGGCAGTGCCGGGTGAATTACTTGTCTACCACCTGCCACGTCTATTTCGGCTCGGTGACCGGCGCTACGCCGGATGGCCGCCGGGCTTGGACTCCCCTCTCCGATGGGATCTCCCCCGTGCAGGGAGCTGATAGGCAGGGTCCCACGGCAGTCCTCCGCTCGGCCGCGAAGATGGACCACGCCAAGACCGGAGGCACCCTCTTGAACCAGAAATTCACTCCTTCTCTTTTGGCGGGAGAGAGTGGGCTAGCCAACCTGGGTCACCTGGTGCGCGGCTATTTCAAAATGGGCGGGCACCATATCCAGTTCAACGTGGTTACCGCCGAGACCCTTCGTGCCGCCCAGGCGGAACCGGAGAAATACCGCGACTTGATCGTGCGCGTGGCCGGCTACTCAGATTACTTCTGCGATATCACACCTTCCCTGCAGGAGGAGATCATCGCCCGAACCGAACAGACCCGCTTCTAGCGAACGATCAGCACCGGGCAGGAAGCATAATGGACCACTGCGTCGCTGGTGGAGCCAAGGAAGAATTCGTTCGCTTTAGAAAGGCCACGGGATCCCATCACGAGCAGACTGGGTTTCTCATTGTCGATGCATTGGAGGATCTCGTCTGCCGGGTGGCCTTCACGGATCAGAAGCCTCGGCTTGATGACGGAGTCGACGAAGAGCGCGCTCATCTCGGCGAGGATCGTTTCTGCTTCTTTCTGGCGCCTGGCGGGAAGGTCGGGGATCGTCCTCAGCAGGTAACTGAGCCCGCCAGGAATGGCATGGGTGTAGGGAATGGGTACAATCGCGTGCAGCAGGATTACCTCGGCCCGCGGCCGTTCCATCTCCGCCAGATGCTTGGCAAGCATCACGGCTCGCCGGGAGCAAGGGGAACCGTCTACCGGAATCAGGATGCGACGAATCATCGCATCGATCTCAATTCTCTCTGGTGTCATTTCCCTCCTTCACAGGCTCATCACACTGAATATCTAAAGGATAGCTCATCTTAGCATGCTGCCAAGCTGCCGGAACGAAAATAGCCGATGATAGAACTGGTATAACCATCGTGTTATCATCACAATATCAGAATTCGCAAATATGAGGAACTGGAGACAAGATGACTGAGACAATCTTGCAAGTGAGGAGCAATGGTCAAATCACGCTTCCGGCAGCGGTCCGCAACAAAGCCAATCTAAAGGAAGGGGACCTGCTTGAAGTAGTTGTGGAAGTTGATGGAACGGTGCGCTTGGTTCCGCAGATTGCCGTGGAGCGCTCGCAAGCCTATTTCTGGACGCGTCGCTGGCAAGATGGCGAGCGTGAAGCCGATGACGACCTGATTGAGGGGCGTTACCGGGACTTCGCCGGAATGGATGATCTGGTCGCTGATTTGCGCGGAGAGAAGGAGTGATATTCCGTCGCACCGAACGCTTTCTCAAAGCCTTTAAGTTATTGCCGGCTGATACTCAACGGAAGACGCTCAAAGCCTTGGCCAAGCTTGGGCAAAATCCACATCATCCATCTTTGGAAATGAAGAAACTGCAAGGACGGGATGGCGTCTGGGAAGCGCGTGTAGATCAAAAGTATCGCTTCACGGTTCATTTTGAAAGAAATGCTGAAGGGGAGGCCATTTGTGTTTTGCGCAATGTGGATTACCACGATGAGTGTCTAAAAAAACCGTAAACCGCAAGCGCATGGACCATATCTGCCGCTAAAGAGTGGCTCCATAGTCAAACTGCGCCTGAGAAATCAGCGGCGTCTTCAACCAATTCTTCGACCTCTTCGATGATGGTAATTACTATGTAATTTCAACTGAATTGAGGAATCATGGTAGTTCATTTTCCCCGCGGTCAGGAATAATCGGTGGCTGTCCCCGATTATCGGTTAAGCTCCATCCTTGGGAAAGGCGGCTGACCAGTTCTGCGGCATATTCCGCGCCACCGGCCGGGTAGGAATACCCTAGCAGCCCGGCGGTTTCAAGAGAAACCTTTCGGAACAGGTCCATCGTCACAGCCAAGGCTTGCCAAACATCCGCCGGATCGTAATGGGCGAAGGCGCCTGATAGCCGGGCGACCACGTCTGGATCGGCCCATTCTTCCAGGAAGCGGCCGCGCAGCCAAGTGTCGCGGCCAGGACCCAGGGTGGCGTGAGCATGCCATTCCAGAACCTGTCGCAATGAGCTCTTCAGCTTGTCATCGCAGCACGATTTTCCCCACCATAATTCACCACGCCGCAAATGTTTGGCAGTCCAGACGGCGTGGTACCAGAAGTCATTGACCACCTGCAGGAATTCCGCCTCCGATGGTGGGTCAGGGGAATTCCAGGCAGAAGCAAGCTTTCTAGGATCGGGAAGCAGGTTGTCCTTGTCCAGCAGGACGCGCACCCCGCGGCGGAAAATATCTGCTGTGCCTGCATCCACACCCTGTTGAAGCATTGAATGAAGCATTTCAAGCGTTATCATGGCAAAATCGACATCTAACCCGCCGTCGAACAGAACCCGTCGTTCCACGGTGCCGTTGTTGGTCTCGAGGAAAGTCAGCCACGGCTTGCCCATATTGTCGATCCAATCAACCCGCTCAAGATAGGGACGAACATCCCGTGCAACCAGAACCAAGTCCAGATCGGACCATTCATCAGCCGGGTGATCGGTGCGGGCGCGCGAGCCCAGCACGAAGGCCAGGCGAATATCCTCCTGCCCCTGTGCCCAGGCGATGAAGGTTCGAATCAATTCTTCGAACCCTTGTGATACTGGATCCATCACAACTTCCACATGACGACCGTTCGATTGCCTAGCGTACAGCCGGGCCAATGGCTTGGCGCAGCAGGGATCGAGCCTGGGAGATCTCCCTCCCGGTGGGGATCTGGAAGACCAGACGGCGGCCTTGTGCATCCAGCCGCAGCGTCCCTTTCGTGTTTGGATCATCCTGTCCTTCCTGCCCATCGAGGGTGATGCGGGTCACTTGGGAGTGATCAATGGCGTAGTTCTCGGCGCTTTCCGCCAGGATCGCGCCCGGGGCCATGGACAAGTAACGCTCGGCGTAGCGATAAAACGCGGCAATCTGGTCCCCCCAGCGCTCGAAGAAACCCTTTCCCTGGGCTTTGCCCTCTTCCTGCGACTTGCGGACGACCTCCGCCATGATCTGGGAAGTAACGCGCACGACCAGGAGGCGACGATCTGTAACAACCAGGACGTAAGACTTGGATCCGAGGGTTCCGGCGCTCAGGTTGGGGACCACCCCCAGAACGCGTTCACCGCCCACGGCTGCGGGAGGGGGAGCTGCGCCTTGGGAGGAGGGAGGATTGGCCAGGCTTTGGCCACACGAGCTGCAGAAACGCGCCCCTTCCTCTTGAGGAGCGCCACAGGAGGAGCAAAATCTCGCCATTGTTACTTTCCTTTCCGGCCCTTCCCCGATCCTTCAGGGCACTGGGCACTTTCGAAGTGGTAAGCTGCTCAGCTACCAGTCTCATCCTAGCATAGCCCCTTCCGCAACGCGTAACGTCACAGGTCAAATCCAATCCGGAATGTCCTAGAATAGAAGTCGGCCATGGCGACGATGCGGGTACCCTACAAGAACATCGATGAGTACATCGGTCTCTTCCCCCCCGAGGTTCAGAGAATTCTGCAGCAACTGAGGGAAACCATCCGGGAGGTTGCACCCCAGGCAGAGGAAGCAATCAGTTATGGGATTCCTACCCTCAAACTGCATGGCAACCTGGTGCATTTTGCTGCCTACAAGAAGCATATCGGGTTCTATCCCACACCATCAGCCATCGCTGCTTTCACCAAGGGACTGTCTCCGTACAAGCAATCAAAGGGTGCAGTCCAATTTCCGATCGATCAGCCGATTCCGTTTCACCTGGTGAGCCGGATGGTTGAATACAGGGTCAACGAGACAAGGTTGCCGTTTCCAGTGAAGAAAGAAGTTGCCCGTTGCGTTGACGTCTTGCGCCTCACCGGCATTCTCACCCTTCTACCAAAATCGGGCAGCTTTGGGGTGGTTGGAATCGATGGAAAAGAGTACCCAATCCCTACTCAGGAACAGGTCGAAGAGCTATTTGCCCATCACAGCGAGCTTGTGAGCCGAAAAGTCCCACAAGGGTTTGATCATCTCGAATTGACCCCCATGGCTATGCCGTCGCCCCTTCTGATAGAGCGAATGGAAGCGGCTATTCTGAGATATGCAGCAGAAGGAAAGATTTATCAAACCCGGCGCTCTCCTTCTGACCCCTTGATGCCTGTACATGCCGATACGGAAAAAACTGCCTGGCTCTGGGACACCTTGGGACAGACGCTTGATACAGAGCAGCTTGTGTACTTTCCTCAGGAATACTCAAGCAACCATGGGGGGCAGAGCAAGTGGGAAGTCATTCACAATGGACGCATCTGCGCTGTCCCAGGCTGGTCGGTGGGATTGGTGGAAAGCCAGCCCATGATCCCGCAAGAAAGCCAGGGGAAAACCTTGGCAGGCAGAAGACAATTGGAAACCGGCTCTTCCCCTCGTGAGTATCTTCGAATACTTCAGACGGAAGCCTATCAAGGAGAAACGGGGAAAACGCTGGAGGATTTCATCATCGAGTTTCTTGCCCGTCTCGAGACCACCGGTGAGGTGAGCCATGACCGGCATGATGAAAATGCCCTTTGGCTTCTGGGCCAATATCTGAAATATGTGGAACAGGTAAAAAGTGACCTCGTGCCGACCGGGTGGTGGCATCGAGACTATGGGCGGATCCGCCTGGATGCGCACCGCCCGGGTAACAAACTTTGCACCAGGAGCTGGGGCGGATCTACCACGGTCAGGCTCATCAAATTGATCGGCTGACAAGGAGTCTCTGCTGTAAGATCAATAATAAGCTTGAACAGTAGTTGCAGCTAGAGGTCTATATGAAATGCTTCCAGCATTTGTTTATCTGGCTTCAGCCGGGATAATTGAGGACAGCCGTGATCTTGCATTCAATTGGCTGATGCCATACTGCGATGTTAGAAGAGGTGAAATAATGGCTGAGTGGACCAAAACAAACCAAGGAATGAGGCAATGAGAGCAACAAGCGATCCACCAACGGAATCGGAAGAGCTGGATGGCATCCTGGCCAAAATCCGACAGATGATTCCAGCTTGCACCAGCAATATCATCTTAGAAACCTTGGAGTTTTTGGTTCCTTTGTGCGTGGAGAGGGAAAAAAAGACAGCGATCTGGATTTACTGGCGGAATTCGATCAGCCAATCAGCCTTTTCCTCTTGGTCGAATTGGAAGACAACCTCAGCCATTCGATGGGTCGAAAGGTAGACCTTGTTTTGCGCAGCACACTGAAAAAGCACATTGGAGAACGTATCCTCAACGAGGTGGTGATGGCATGAAAAAGGACAGGACCTATCTGGATTACTTGCTAGATATCCAGGAGTCCTTGACTAAAATACAACCTTTGTAGGGGAGCAGAGCTTCGATGAGTTCTCAGTGGATGAAAAGACTGTCTACGCGACGATTCACGCACTGGAAATCATTGGAGAAGCAGCGAAGAAGATTCCTATGGTATTTCAGCATCATTTCCACGAGATCCCTTGGCGCCAGATGGCTGCCCAAAGAGATCGCCTGATTCATAATTACTTCGGAGTGGATTTGGAGTTTCTCTGGAAAGTGAAGACCGGGTCCGGTCTTTAGATTAAGCTTTACTTCTTATTTTGAGGATAGTCGTGGTGTAGATGAGTGAGACCGTTTATTCACGAAAGGCCGAGGACTTCGCAACGAATCGCCCACCGTACGCTGTGAGGGCCTTTTTTGACCTGCGCAAACTGATCGGACTTGGCACTTCTTGGACGGTTGCGGACATCGGGTCTGGAACTGGCAACGTAACCAGGCATCTGGTTGGGCGTGCCTCGCGAGTCTTCGCTATTGAACCGGACGACGCCATGCGCCATCAAGCCGAGGGGCTCCTGGGCTTCTATCCCAGCTTCACCAGCATCGCCGGTACTGCCGAAGAGACGACCCTATTGCCCCAGAGCGTTGATCTGATCACCGTGGGCCAAGCTCTTCACTGGTTCGATCTTCAGCGCGCCAGGGGCGAGTTCGACCGGATACTCAAGCCAGGCGGATGGCTTGCCCTGCTATGGAACCAGTTTGGACAGGGAGCCGAGCCGGTTCTTTCCACCCTATTTCTGGAGGATGGATATACGAGACGCAGCTTCCCCTTAATCCTTCATGAAAGATGGCCGCAGTTCATTGGAGGCGCACGATCTTCCGCCAGCAACCCAAGCCAGGGCGACGAGGGGTATGAGGAATTCGAGCAGAAGCAGCGGGAGGTGTTTGATGCCCAGGAAGTAAACGGTGTGATCGCCGTCAAGTACGCAACCGAGCTGGCAGTAGGGCGGTTGAATCGTCTACCAACTTGCTGAAGACAACGGTCAACGAAAAACCGACGCGCCGGTGAAACAACAAACAATCAGCTGATGCACTCGATTGAAGTGCTCACAGAAAAGGAGAAGAAATGAAAAAGATTTGCCCGTTGCTTTTGATTGCCAACAGTATATCCTCCTGTGAGGATGGTGCTTGCTGCAAGGAAGAGGATTGCGCTTGGTGGGATTCCTTTGCTGGCCGTTGCGCCATCGTCTCTTCTGCTGTTGCTGAGTAGGAAGTATTACCAGAAAGAAGCGTTCTGTGGCTCTTTCTCATTTCACAACCACCATGGAGAGCAACCACTGCGAAGGTAGCACTCCCGTGGTTATCTGCTCCACTTCAACACAGAACGCCCTGCCGAGGGATTCAAGAAAAGTAGGAAAATAAATCTGTCCCCTTTTTCCCAATCGCAGTGGTCAACTTTTCGTTGATCGAACACGTGTTTTTTATTTGGTTTGATAGGTCTGATATAATAGCCCATAAAGGCCATATTAAAATAGACATGGAGTCACCCTATGAAAACAGCATCTGTATCCAAACTGAAGGCTTCCCTCAGCAGTTACTTGGCCTTCGTCCAGGCAGGCGAGGAGATCGTCGTTACCGATAGAGGAAAACCGATCGCCAAGTTGGCGCCGATCGGCCTGGATCAACTCACCGTTTCCCAACGGCTCTTGAGCCTTGAAAAAACCGGCCTTTTTAAGATCGGCAGAGGACAACTTCCCAAGGATTTCTGGGAACGCCCAAGGCCAAAAGATCCGGAAGATACGGTCCTCTTGGCGCTCCTGCAGGACAGGGAGGAAGGCCTCTGATGTTTTGGGATGCTTCCGCCTTGATCCCTCTCTTTTTGGAGGAATCGTCTTCGCAGACGATGCGAGAGATCGCCCGCCGGGATGATGTGTTCGTGGTTTGGTGGGAAACCATCCTGGAATGCCGTTCCGCATTTTCCCGGTCACAACGAGAGGGGAATCTGACGGAACGAGCGATGGATTTGGCGTTGAAATCGATCAAGAGCTTGTCGCAAGCTTGGAGCGAAGTCCTTCCAAGCGAAAGAGTTCGCACCATCGCCGGGCGTCTCTTGATGACCCACCCCCTCAAAACGGCGGATGCTCTGCAGTTGGCTGCAGCCATCGTTTGGGCGGACTCCAATGAGGAAACATCCAGCTTTGTCTGTCTGGATGCAAGACTTGGGACTGCAGCCCGTAAAGAAGGATTCGCCTTGCTGCCTGAGACCTTGGAGACCCAGGGTGAGTATTCCGGATCGCCGGAGCCACCCTTCCGATAAGTGGAGAGCTACCCTTCCGGGGGCTATCATGCTGCCCCGCAGGCTGTGTTAGCCAGCTTCCCTGTAATCAAAGCGATGATGATCTTAAAGAGTCTTGCCGGCCCTGGGACCGCCGCACCCCAGTGCGGCATTGCCGGGTGTTGCGTTCCTCCTGGGAAAGCTGATCGTCCCGGGAGATGTCACGGTCTCAGATGCCAAGAGGATGTCCCGCTTCATGTTGACGCATTTACGCATGTTGACGCATTTTTGCATATCTTTCCCCTATAGTGCTTTTACTCCTTTTTCTCTTCTTTGTTTTCCACGAGCGACAAGTATAGGAGAAATGCGTCAACAAAGGCCAAATGCGTCAACATCCATTACTGGGAGCCAGTTTGTTGGTTTCTTCAGAAAGCTCAAATGCGTCAACATGGGAGTAATTGGGGATATTTTACTTCCACCCGGCACAAACGACCTCCTTCCCGCAACTTGGCAATGCGTTTCTCGACAAGAATCTCTTCATCCTTTTTCCCGAACTTTCTCCCGAACTGATTGCCTCAGTTCGATGAACCGTTGCGGTGAACAGACAAGTGGCTGTCCCCGTATCCATCTCTTCCCCCACGGCTGAAGAAGGTGGTCCTGCTCTATCAGTTCTTAGCCGCACGGTACGAGAAAAGCTGTTCTTGGCTGGGTCTCCACCTGTAGGGGTGGTCAACTTTCGATGATCACGGCGGTCTAGTTTTCGGTGGCCACACGCAATTTTCACTTCCCGGGTTTTCTCAAGAGGCGGAGCGGCTTTGCCTGGGTTTATCCAGCGTCGATGATCCACTGCCAAGGGAGTGGCGGAATGAATTGGAATCAGGTGGCGGATTGCTCTGGAATACGCACTTGACATGGGAATCAATCAATAACATTCTTTAACCAAAGACATGTCCTACCGGGAAGTAGCTGGAAATATCTTCAATTCACAAGCTCAGGCATTGGTCAATACAGTGAACTGTGTTGGGGCAATGGGGAAAGGTATTGCCTTGGAATTCCGCCGACGGTACCCAACCATGTTCCTGGAATACCGTGAGGTTTGCTCTCGAGGGGAGCTGCGCCCTGGAGAAATTTGGAGATGGTCTTCAGGTGGGCGGCAAATCCTAAATTGCGCTGTAAAGAATCATTGGAAATACCCCTCCAAGCCTGATTGGATAGAAAGATGCTTAGAGGTGTTTTCGCTTCATTACATAGAATGGGGTATCCAATCCATCGCATTTCCCTGGATGGGAGCGATGAACGGTGGGATTCCTCTGGAGGTGATCCAAACCATGATGCGATTCCATTTGAAAAACCTGCCATCAATCCAAATTGAGGTCTACGAGTTTAGTCCGGACGCCAAGGATCCTTTGTTTGAAAAGTTGTTGAAACTCTCAAGCGAAGATATCTCAGCGGGAGAGCTTTCCCTTCGGTCGGGCATTTCGAAAGTCCAGTGGGAGAAAACATTAGGAATGCTGCAGTCAGGGACGGTTCCGAGCCTGACCAGGTTAATCGAGGCAAAAGCCTTTGGGGCAAAATCAATTGAGAAGCTATATTTGTTTTGGGTCAGTCCAACATTGTTGAGGAAAATTCCAGGGATCAGCTAGTGTAGTGTAACAGTATTAGTTTGACAAATAACATCAGCCATGCTACACTCTTTTCATGTGGAAACCAGCCGATGCATTGATGATGAAGGAAGAGCAGCGAAGGACATTGGAAGCCTGGGTTCGCGCCAGGAAGACGCCTCAAAGAGTGGTCTCGCGAGCCCTCATTTGTTTGCTTGCCAGGGAGGGCATCTCGCATAACGCCATTGCCAAAAAACTGC
>JAPLHV010000248.1 GCA_026389455.1 Coprothermobacterota bacterium | reverse complement strand
CTATCAAGGAACAAAAGAATGACCCGCAAAAGGAGGTGAAATGGCCTAATTGAAAGAGGGATCCGAGGTCCTATTTCAACCCTATTCACTGGCTCCATTACGGCGAATATCGGTGGCTCCATTAAGGCGATCATTGACATTCACGAAACGCCGCCTTGTTGGCCTCGCGCGGCCTCTTGCGATAGGCACTGCCGATTCGCCAATACATGCACCAGCAGCCATTGCAGGCTCCATTCTCGCCGAAGAGATCCTCGATCGCGGGCCACTGCTCAAGCCCTCTTTTTGAAAGTGCAGCTGCGCAAGTTTCCCTTTTTCGTTGCCAAGCGAGCCTAGGGAATGAAATCCACCGTGGTACATCTAGCCAGCCTCGCCTCACCTGAGCCGATATACTGATGGGAGGACTCGTTGCGTAGGTTGTAACCATGTCGGCTTCGAGCATAGCATCTTGTCGGCTGGAAAAACGGATCAACCTTGAGTCCGCAACCACTCATGGGGTATTTGGTCATGTCTTTATGTGCTATGAAATTGAGGTAGTTTATCTGTTTCTTGACGAGACCGTTGGCGATGTTGGTGGCTGGCTATAGCAGGTTTGGACTAGCCTAATAGCCCCGAGAATCTTGTCTCCTGAGAGCCATTGATCAGAGAGCGCTAAGACAGTTCTAATGTGGGACGAGGAACTCGCCGAGCACAAAAACGAAGGCAAAAAGCCCGAGCAGAATGACAAGCCAGACGAGCCATGAGCGCTCATGTTGTCGTATTGCTGCGATCAAGCCGACGATGCCAGCAGCCAGTCCCACTAGCATCATGAAAATACCGTAGAAGGGCAATACCGTTACCCTCCATGATATACCCTCCGGTAAGCGCATGAAAATCGTGCTGTTGATGATCATGAGGATTACGTACGCTGCCGCCAACCCGACAGAACACCAACCAAGCCGTGTGCCAGGCCTCTTGATGATGCGCTGCCACAATGGCTGACTTGGCGGTAGTTCATCTACTCCGCCCGGTGAGAGGTTCACTGCTGGGCACCCAGGAATTTCAATATAGCCTTGCTGGCGTCTTCTGGATCAAGTAACCAGCCATAGGGATGCACCCAACCGCTGATTTCAGCGATCTCCCCCTGCTCCGTCAATTTGCAGAGTTTCTCCATCACAGCCCTTTCCTGATCATTTTCCAATACCTCTTTCCCGGGCAACATCAATAAGGGACATCTCACTTTTCTATAATAATCCTCGAAGCGATAGTGAAAATAATGTCTCATATAGTCTTCCAACGCCAGCTTCCTAAAACTTTTCGCGTACTTTCCTTCGTCTACCTTGGATGCGCCGTATCTTTCAACTGCTTCAAAAAACTCATTCCACCCGACATATTTTTCGAAGACTATTCGGCGAGCCTCCACCAATGCATCAACCGAAGGGTAAAAAGATTCCGGGGCGTTTCTCATCATTTCCAATTGACTGGCCACATATTTCTCAAAATCTGTCTCCGACCCTTCCCAAGTGCTAAACAAGCCATATTCACTAGAAAGTGCTCCTTCACAGACCAACGAGATCACCTTTTCAGGATAAGCGGCCGCCAGGCTGAGTCCCACCTCCGCGCCCAATGAACTCCCAACGAGATGTGCATGCTTGAGTTCAAGGTATTGCATAATCCCAAGGACATCGCCGGCTATTTCATCAATATGGTAGCCGGCTTCTGGTTGATCTGATTTGCCGTGCCCCCGTAAGTCAACAAGTATTAGGCGATAGCTACCTTGAAATTCTGGGATAATTCGCTGCCACATCATTAAGTTCGCACCGCTAAAATGCAGAAAAACGATCGCAGCCCCTTCCCGTTCGTATTCTCGAAGCTGCATTTCGATCTGATTCACTTTTACACGTAACTCTTGCATAATTACCTCCAAATAATATAAGAATCTACTGAATAATCCAATAATTCAAATATTGAATACGAATTGTCACTCAGAGATTGTGTAAACGCTCATTGAAAAGTTGACCACCGCGATCATCGAAAGTTGACCACCTCAGCAGGGGGAGACCCGGACTTCTTGGTCATGGCATCGGGCTTAAAGAGGAGCATGGAAGTGGGATGACTTCGACCAACCCCAACCTGCTCACTGTTCTCTGACCACCCTGATCATAGCGCAACCCAGCTTTGAAACAATGAAGGGAAGGGTAAGGGGAAAAGTGATCACAATGATCCTGGATTTGGCTTTCTGAGGGGCAATGGCCCGACAATCTAATCGCTCATTTTTCTCTGGCGATCATCGTCCATTGACCATCCCTCAACCCTGCTCTCGTCTCTGGCGATCCCGGCTCTGGCGGAAACGGTAGGACTCTCCGTTCAAGACCAGCAGGTGAGCGTGGTGAGTGAGACGGTCAAGCAGGGCGGCAGTCATCGTTGGATCCCCGAAGATCTCACCCCAGCGAGAGAACTCCAGGTTGCTGGTGATCAAGACACTCCCTCGTTCATACCGTTCCGCGAAGAACTGGAAGAGCAAGGAACCTTCCTCGGCCACTAGACAGCCTGCGGCAGCATGTCCACCCGAGCTCATCAACGATCACCAGCTCCTGGCGGGAGTAACTCTTCAATAGCTTCGGCAACCGCAGTTCTTTGTGGGCCAAGCGCAGCTCCTGGGCCAGAGCCGCCGCTGTGGTGAAGCGCACCTGGCAGCCGGCCAGGATCGCTCCCATCCCGATGCCGATAGCCAGGTGGGTTTTCCCTAAGCCGGAAGGTCCCAGGATCACCACGTTCTCCTTCTCCTGAATGAACCCGCCTTCAGCCAAGTCCAGCATCCTTGGCCGGGAGAGATCAGGAACCAGGCTGAAGTCGTAGTTATCCAGCGTCTTGGCTGCCGGGAAACGGGCCTGTTTGATTCTCTTCTGGAGCAACCGCTGCATCCGGCCATCCGCTTCCAGGGAAAGGCAGGCCGCCAGGAAGTCGAGGGGATGCTGATTGTTGACGATGGCTTCCCGTACGACTTG
>JAPLHV010000106.1 GCA_026389455.1 Coprothermobacterota bacterium | reverse complement strand
CTTGCAGGAGTTCTATTGCGAATTCAGGGTCATCCTTCCGCGTCAAGGGCTGCGCTGGCGCTGGTCCCAGGCGCACCCGGAGCGGATGGCGGATGGCGGCGCCCTTTGGCATGGCATCATCTCGGACATCACCGAGCGCAAACAGGCGGAGGAGTCGCTGCGGGAGAGCGAGGAGCGCTTTCGCGCCATCCTCGAGGCATCGCCAGTGCCTCAAGCGATGAACGATGAGCATGGAAATTTCACCTTTCTTAACAAGGCGTTCATACAAGCGATTGGCTATACTGTGAATGACATTCCCAACCTGGCCGCCTGGTGGCCCCGTGCTTATCCAGACCCGCAATATCGGCAGTGGGTGGCTGACTACTGGCAGAATGATCTGGAAGAATCAAAACGCACCGGCAGACCCTTTGTTCCCGTGGAACTCAAGATCAGGTGCAAGGATGACTCGGTACGCACTTTCATTGGCAGCACTGCTTCCTTGGAGGGAAATTTTGCCGGAAATCACCTCGTCTTCCTGTACGACATTACTGAGCGAAAGCGGGCTGAAGAGGCGTTGCGGGAGAGCGAATCATCACTGCAGGCGATTCTGCGATCGACCGCGGATGGTTTCCTGGCGGTGGACCGAGAGAATAGGGTGCTCCTGGCTAATGGACGTTTCGAGGAAATGTGGAAAATTCCTCAGGAGGTCATGGCCAGCAAGGACGACGCTGTCCTTCTGCAACATATCCTTGACCAACTGATCGATCCGCAGGGTTTCCTGCAAAAAGTCCAACAACTGTACAAGTCGGATGAAGACAGTTTCGATACGCTATCTTTCAAGGACGGGAGGATCTTCGAGCGCCTATCGCGCCCCCTCATGGCGGGGACGGAACTGCGCGGCAGGGTCTGGTCGTTTCGCGACATCACCGAGCGGAAGCGGGCTGAAGAGGAAATCCGCAGCCTGAACGCCGAGCTGGAGCAGCGCGTTATCCAACGCACCGCCCAACTGGAAGCGGCCAACAAAGAGCTGGAAGCGTTCTCCTATTCCGTCTCGCACGACCTGCGGGCGCCGCTGCGCGGCATAGACGGTTGGAGTCTGGCGCTGCTGGAAGATTACCATGACCAGTTGGATGAACAGGCGCGCCAATACCTGGACCGGGTGCGATCCGAGACGCAGCACATGGGACGATTGATTGATGATTTGCTGCAACTCTCGCGCATGACGCGCGCTGATCTGCGCAAGGAGCTGGTGGATCTCTCCGCCTTGGCCCTTGCTCTGGCTGCCGGCCTGCAGGAAACGCAGCCGGAACGCCGGGTGGAGTTCATCGTGCAGCCAGGATTGACGGCAGACGGAGATCGGCATCTGCTGGAGATCGCTATGTCCAATCTGCTGGCCAACGCCTTTAAATTCACCGGCACACAAGCCACAGCGCGCATTGAGTTCGGACAGACCGAGGTGGAGGGCCGGCCAGTTTTCTTTGTTCGCGACGACGGGGTAGGCTTTGATATGGCTTATGCCAGGAAACTATTCGGGGTATTTCAACGGATGCACAAGTCATCCCAGTTCCCCGGCATGGGCATCGGCCTGGCTACCGTCCAGCGCATCATCAACCGCCACGGCGGGCGTGTCTGGGCGGAAGCGGCCGTCGATTCCGGCGCCATTTTCTATTTTACTCTTGAGGAGGCATGATGAAGCCAAAGATCATCCTATTGGTAGAAGACAACCCCAGCGATATCGGGCTAACCCAACGAGCTCTTGCTAAGAGCCAGATCGCCAACGAGCTGGTCGTCGCAGAGGATGGGCAAGAGGCCCTGGACTACCTTTTCGGCGACGGCGCCTACGCCGGCCGGGAGATTGATCGGTCGCTCGCACTGATCCTGCTGGATCTCAAGCTGCCTAGAGTGGACGGCTTGGAGGTGCTGCGGAGAATTCGCGCCGATGCGCGCACCCAGAGGCTGCCGGTGGTGATCCTCACCTCTTCACAGGAGGAACAGGACTTGGCCCAGAGCTATGATCTAGGCGCCAATAGTTACATCCGCAAACCGGTTGATTTTACCCAGTTCGCCCAGGCTATCCAGCGCCTGGGGTTATACTGGTTGGTCTTGAACGAGCCGCCGCCGAAGGTGAGGCTATGATGGGCAAGCCGCTAGCTGTCCTCCTCGTCGAGGATTCCAAGAGCGATGCCGAATTGCTTGTCCGGCTGCTATCCAAAACCGGCTATGAGGTTCGCTACGAGCGAGTGGAGACGGCTGATCAGATGAGAGCTGCCCTGGATCTGGAGGAGCAGCCGGCCTGGGATCTGGTGATTGCGGATTACAGTCTGCCGCAGTTCGACGCCCCTGCTGCGCTCGAGATTTTGCACAAGACCAACCTGGACCTGCCCTTCATCGTCGTCTCGGGCAGCATCGGTGAAGAGATCGCCGTGGAAATGATGCGCGCCGGCGCGCATGACTATCTGATGAAAGGGAACCTGGCGCGCCTGGCGCCAGCCGTCGAGCGGGAACTCGCTCAGGCCGTGGTGCGGCGAGGACGCAAGCAAGCAGAAGAGGCGCTAAGCAAAAGTGAATTCCGTTACCGGACGCTATTCGAGAAGTCAAATGAAGGCATTCTCTTCTTATCCACCGATCTTGAGATCGCAATGGTAAATGAGTCCTTCGCTAAAATGCATGGTTACAGCGTAGAGGAAATGCAGAATATGAATCTAGGGGATCTAGATACTATTGAAACCTCGCAACTAACTGCTGAAAGAATGGCTCACCTCATGGCAGGTCATACCATGAATTTCGAGGTGGAACATTATCATAAGGACGGTCATATTTTTCCATTGGAAGTATCAGCGAGTCTTATTTCTGTCGGAAGTGAGGAGATTATCCAGTCGTTTCATCGCGACATCACCGAGCGCAAACGCCTTGAGCAGGAAACCGCCAAAGCCCGGGCCGAATTCCTCTTCGCTGTCAGCCATGAGCTGAAGACCCCCCTCTTCCTGATGGTCTCGTCCCAGGAGCTGCTGGAGAGCTTGCCTTCCGAACAACGAGCAGAATGTTTCCTGGAGTACAGGGAGATCTGGAGGCGGAACTTGATCCGTCTGCGGCAAATCATCGAGAACCTGGTGGACAGCCAACGCGCGCCCGGTATGGGGATGAAGCTGGAGAAGCAGTCGCTCTCCGCGGCGGCCGTCGCGGAAGAAGTGATCAAAGAGCTGGAGCCGGTCGCCCATGCCAAGGAGGTCAAGCTGATCCTGGAGGCTGAACCGCTCCCGGAGGTCGCCTTGGATTCTCGTGCCTGGAAACGTTTGCTGGAGAACCTTCTCACCAATGCCATCAAATTCTCCCCGGCCGGCGGGGAGGTCCGGACGCGATTCACCCGTCTTGATGAAGGGTTCCAGATGGCGGTGATCGATCGCGGCAGCGGCATCGCCCCCCAGGCCATGCCCTTCCTCTTTGAGCCCTTCTACCGCTCTCCGGAAGCGCTGCGGACCGGCATCCAGGGGACCGGACTGGGGCTCTACGTGGTAAAGACGATCGCCGACGCGCACGGCTGTTCGGTGGAAGTGGAGAGCGAGGAGGGCAAAGGGACCATAGTGACCGTCCGCTTGCCGTGGGGGGGAATCATTGGGACATAATACTATTTTGAGACAGAGGAATTGGGGACAGATTTGACCTCCGGTCAATCCGGAAATCTGTCCCCAATGCCCCAGACGATGCCCCAGTGAGCTCTGCAAATGCCGAACGATGAAAGTGGGACAGCGATGAACGACCAACACCGACTATCTGAGCAGCCCGGTGCAGGGCAATGGGCTGAGGACAAACTGCAGGAGAGCGAGAGAAAATATCGATTGCTGTTTGACAACGCTGGTGACGCGATCCTCATCCACGATGTGGAAGCGCGGATACTGGCAGTCAACACGCTGGCCTGCGAGCGG
>JAPLHV010000220.1 GCA_026389455.1 Coprothermobacterota bacterium | reverse complement strand
TGGTAACCTTGGGGTCAGGTCTTTAGATTTAGCGTTTCTTCATGATCCAACTGATGGTGGTGTAGTGCAGGCCGGTATGCTTGGCCACTTCCTGTTGGCTGTAGTGAAACTGCTCCACCGCTTCGCGGATCTTTCCATTCCTCTCCGCTTTGCTCTTGACCTGATTGGTGGGCAGTAGCTGCTCCAAGCTGGGTCGATGAAGGTAGCGCTCTCTTGTGGCGATCTCGGGGTTCTCTTTAAGATCTTCGACCAGCGCCTGCATTCTGGCAGCAAATCTATCGTCGCCCAGAACGATCTGCTCCTTGACTGCTCCCCAGGGACTGGCTTGCCGCATTCCTTCACCCACAAAGTCCCGGTAGAGCCTCTGCGCTTCGGCCCGATCAGGAGCGAAACATCCCAGCAGCCAATCTACCACGAGACAAGGATGGGAGGGCGCCAATCCTGCCGTTCCTCCATAGCTGCTCCAATTCCAATCCTCCGGTCTCTCCGCTGCCTTGGCCCGAACCGGATTCAGCGCCACATAGCGACACACCTCCAGCAAGTGGCTCTCCTTCTCCAGCACAATGGCTCGATAGCGCCCTTGGAAGACGTGGCCAACCCGGTCGTGCCCTCGGTTGAATCCCTGCGTGTAGCGCCCGTTTAGCTGCCTCATCCCCTGAGATAGATTAGGCTCTGGGGTCTCGATCAGCAGGTGGTAGTGATTGTCCATCAGGCAGTAGGCGTGACAGAGCCAACTGCATCGCTGGTTCACCTGGCGAAGAAGGTCGAGAAACAGCGACCGGTCTCTTGCATCGCGGTAGATCTCTTTTCGTTCGTTGCCCCGCGAAGTGATGTGATAAACCGCGCCTTCATATTCGATCCTCAAAGGTCTAGCCATGATTCCATAAAGATACCGTAAACAGAACCAAAACGCTAAATCTAAAGACTTGACCCCGGGATGCGCGGAAAGCGGACGCGACGTATTCGAAATCCTACCAGGATAAAATCATCCCGTTCGGCCTTCTCGATTTTCTTCAAGGCCAACGCTAGAAGGAGTTCTTTTTTCTCCGGATCCCTCTTCGCAGTCTTCATGAATTTCCGGAGTCCCAGGCGGTCGCGAAGAAGCAACATCTCGGTGGCAGATGCTTGTTGTCGTATTTTACCTGCAGGTCTCATGGGGCTTGAAGGTCTTTCAGTGCGCGAAGCTCGGCCAGAGTGTCGTTCTCCTGAAGAGCCGCTCTTTTCTCGAGATAGACCCAGTCGAGTTCCTGCCGATAGTGGATGATCAGAAGCTCCGTCATTTCGCAGTCAACTTCGGATTTCTGATGTTTGCACGCGTTCATCCGGTCGATGATCAGGTCTTCGAGGCCGATGACGACGCAGCGCAGGCCGCCTTCAAGCTCGACGGTTTCGCGCGCGGCATCCTCCCCGGCGAGATCGGAAGCCGGAGCCTCAACGGCCATGTCCAGGCCGTCATGGACCCAATAGCGGCCCTTTTTTACGAAGTCCAGCTCCCGCAGCGCTTTATCCAGAGCGTCGCGGTCGGCGTAAGCCAGGTCGATGCGGGCCGTAAAAAAAACCTCGCGAGTGTAATAAGAAAGGGCCAACCCTCCTATTAGAACCGGAGCCGGCCTGCCCCGGTCCTCCAGAACCCGGGTGATCAAACCAGTCATTAGCATCTGGCGGGCGAGGGGGGCTTCGGTCGCTCTGATCTTCATCAGGATGTCTTTGATATCCACGAGCTCATGTTAACAACAACGGAGAGGAGAAACAATTCCGAAAAAGGGGACAGATTTATTATCCTGTCTTCGATTCACTTATCGATTTCGTTCATAAATCGGTGATTACCGGGCAACTACACTCTTTGTGACCATAGACTGAGGCGAAGTGGTAG
>JAPLHV010000213.1 GCA_026389455.1 Coprothermobacterota bacterium | reverse complement strand
TCAACGAGTCGCCGATAGACCCAGCCTACTACGAGCAGATGTCCAAACTGTTGGACGCATTGATTGAGCAGCGGCGCAAAGGGGTTATTGAATATGCGAAGTATCTTGAAGAGATCGCCGAGCTAACTCGACAAGCGAAAACACCTGGCGGAATTGGTGATGTTCCATCCACGATAGACACGCCAAGCAAGCGGGCTCTATTCAATAACCTGAGCAAGAACGAGGAACTAGCCCTGCGGATTGATCAGGCTGTGTTGAAAAACTGCCAGGACGGATGGCGCGACAGTCCCATGAAGACAAAACTCGTCCGGTACGCGATCAGGGGTGAGCTTACACAGGCACTCCGCGACCCACAGTCAGCCGATCCTTACGGAACCTATAATGGCGCTAGTGACGACGGTGTCGAAGACGAAGCTACCCGGATCCTTGAGCTCGTGAAGCGCCAAAATGACTACTGAGGACCATCGCATCACCGTAGCCGGCATCAAGGTGGAGGTGGTGCGCAAGGATATCAAAAACCTGCACCTGGGCGTTTATCCGCCCAACGGCAGGGTGCGCGTGGCAGCGCCTTTGGTGGTCAGCGATGAAGCCCTGCGCCTGGCCGTGGTTGAGAAGTTAGGCTGGATCAAACGTCAAAAAAGCAAGTTTGCCGAGCAGCCACGGCAATCCCAGCGCGAGATGGTCAATGGCGAGAGCCACTATTTTCTGGGAAATCGCTATCGCTTGTGTGTTCATGAGCAGGACGGCCCCTCCAGGGTCGCTCTTCGCGGTATCTCTTCCCTTGATCTCTCCGTTCAACGAGGAACCAGCGCCGAGCAGCGCGAAGCAGCGCTGCTACGCTGGTACAGGAAGCAGTTGAAAATGCTGGTCCCACCGCTATTGGAAAAATGGCAGCCTCTAGTGGGCGTGCAGGTGGCCACCTGGGGCATCAAGAAGATGAAGACCAAGTGGGGAAGCTGCAATGCTGCTTCAAGGCGCCTGTGGTTCAACCTGGAACTAGCCAAGAAGCCCCATCAGTGCCTTGAATATGTAGTGGTGCATGAGTTGGCGCATATCCTGGAGCAGCATCACAATGATCGGTTTATCGAACTCTTGAATCAGCTCCTGCCCGGGTGGCAGCATCGTCGAGCAGAGCTCAACCAAACGCCCCTGAGCCACGAAAACTGGACTTACTAATCGTTATTCCCGGCAGCCGCCCTGTGAACGCTCCTATGAAAAACTCCTCCTCGGGCTCATCGGGCTCAATGAAAATTGACCTTGGTCCCGATGACAATTACTGCTCCATCGCTCAGCATGAGGCATTTTTTCATTCCTGTGGGCGCCCCGAAGGGGCATGAAAACTCCTATGAAAAACTCCTCCTCGGGCTCATCGGGCTCAATGAAAATTGACCTTGGTGCCGATGACAATTACTGCTCCATCGCTCAGCATGAGGCAGGTTTTTCATTCCTGTGGGCGCCCCGAAGGGGCATGAAAACTCCTATGAAAAACTCCTCCTCGCGCTCATCGGACCTAATGAAAATTGACCTTGGTCCCGATGACAATTACTGCTCCATCGCTCAGTATAGAGCTGTTTTCATCCTTGTGGGCGCCCCGAAGGGGCATGATAACTCATCGCAAAGTTGACCGCGTCAAATCATCGATCCGGGGCTGTCATGCTGCCGGGAGCTGAAGAGTGCCGGGCCTGGAGGAAGCGTCCTCTCCAGGACAAGGATCGCCTTTGCGTTGGGCCGACGGGGTGGCTGGCTCAAGCAGGTTAGAACCTGTCTAACAAGCTGCGATTCTTAAGAGTTATATGCATCATTCTTACTTCTGGAAACGGGGGTCCGGTTCGAAGGCAAATTCTGGACCAATGCAAATCTGCGCGAAGTCAGGATGGACAGGATTGAGGAGGAAGTTGAACTCGATTTTTGTCACCGCGCTTGGAACCTTGAGCAATACGGATTCCCCGCTCCTGATCCATGCATCGCCAAGAATTTTGGTAGCCGGAACTGGTTCTGGGTTGCACCAATCAGAAGGCACTGATTTGGGATCAATGTCAATTATCAAGGAACTGTCGAACTCGATGGGGATGACTGTGTAGAGGCTATAGATCACCGAAATATTCTGAGTATGCACCAGCATCTCAAGGGTTGCCAAGCAAAAAGAACTCGCAGTGTAGACCATTCGAGTGCCTACCGAATTCCATCTGCCCGCGTTCTCGCTCGCGCCTTCACCATCAAATGCTGTTCTGGAATACTTCGTCTTGGTTATGCGATAAGCCGTCACCTTCAAGTGAAGACCCCGTGCTCAATGCGACCGAGGAGATGCTCCACTTCTATTGCTCCGAGTTCAGTGTCGCAGAAATCAAGCGGGGTTTTCTCTCCCAAGGCTCTTTTCGGTGTGACGAACCAACGTCTGGCATTGTCGATACTGCCGAGAACATCCAAGGCTCTTTGAAAGACTGAAGCAACCCGCAGCAGGCGCTCCGACTCGTCTGGTCTGAATATATCTCGGCGTGACAAGGTCCTCTTCGATACTCTGATGGTCTTGCTCAATTGCTCGCTGGAGATGTCGGCGACGAACCGAAACCAGTCAAAAGTAACGCGACTCAGGCCTTTGTTTAAAACCTCGCGAACGGTCTCGATTGTTGCAGTGTTTGGCACTGCGTAGCTCCGAATCAAATTGTTCAAAACAACGCTGTACCAAAGAGCTGAGCCTTGAGGGACATTCACAAACCACGAATTCTGGCGCTCAAACGCCGCTTGTATTTGCTCCGCAGTTGTGTCAGCAGTCCAGTATTTCAGAACAATATTCTTCATCGTTTCCGTCTTAGTGATCGTTGTCATGTGACCAAAATAATACGCCAGATGGCCGAGGTCAATCCTGGTTTTCCTGAATATGGCAGCGAATGTTCTGCATCTATCAGCTATCAACGGGGCGAAGCAGATATCGAAATCCTTCTTTCGGATATGTCGGGCTATACCGACACTGTCTGGATTTCTGGAGTAGGCATTCGGATTAGCCTACTCCAGGAACTGCAGCATTCCGGGGGGCGTCCGCTTGACACTTTCAATCTTGGTACGTATCCTCTGGGGCACCATGCAAAAGACCGCAATCCTGGAAGCAGTGACCTGGATGCTTGCCTTGGGCCTGCTAGTGGGGATGATCCCGGCCCGGCAGTTGGCCGCCCCGATTCTCCCTGCCCAGACATCGACAGCATCGACAACGACACCCTCAGCGCCGATTCACCGGCCCTACGACGGCTATGACGAGCTGGAGAAGCGACCAGCGCTGCGGACTCTCTCGCCAACCCAATCCTCAGTCAACAGTGATTCCGCCATCTCCGGACTTCCGGCGGAGCTAAACCGCCTTTATGCTGAAGCGCGGAAAGTCGCCAAGGAGCCGGAAGGGAACCCCTTGTTGGCGGCCTCGTACTTTAACATGGGCTGTTTCGAGTTCCTCCGCCTCCTCTTTCAGGAAGCCGGATTGGACTTGCAGGCCGTTCTTTTCGGCTCTGAGGAAGGCAGCCAAGCAGAAGACGGGGATCTGATCAAGATGGAAGCCTCCATCTATGGTGGCGAGCCTCATTGGGGACTGTACTTCCAAGGCCAGGTGTACCACAACTGGGGCTCTTTCCGGGTAGATCCGCTGGAGGAATACCTTGCTTACTACCCGCTCCCGGGGAGCCAAGTTTGGTTCTTTCATCCTTCTTTCTCTTCCTCGCGGTCAGCCGCCTCCTTTTCTGCCTTTCGCTAAAGCCGGAGTTTCCCTTCAGGGGGGGTCCATTGTTGGCTGCAACAGGCCAAGCAGGTTTCCCTCGCTGTCATGGACGTAAGTGAAGATGCCCACTCCGGGGATGGTCTGAGTAGAACCCATCTGGGATCCGCCGGCCGCGATCACTTTGCCTAAGGTCTCCTCCAGGGAGGCCACCCCTACCGTATTAACCGAACCGACTGCAGGGATTCGCTCCATGATCGCTCCGTCAATCCCCAACTCGGGCGCCTCTCCTGTCTTCACCATCCAGTACGGCATCGGCCCTTGCCAGCGCTGAATCTCCCAGCCGAATACCTCCCGATAGAAGCGGACGGCCCGCTCCGGGTCATCGGCGCACACTTCGAAATGAACAATGCGCGGCATCGCTCAGCCCTCCACTTTGACCATAGCCTGGCCGCAACAAACCAGCTCGCCGCCGCCGGCTTCCTTCACTTCCACGACATTGCCGCAAATCTCACAACGAAACACCTCGCCTACTCTCTTCACGCTGACCATTCTCTTCTCCTTCTGGCGGCTTGGCCGCCGTTTGATCTTAGTCTTGCCCTCAAGCGGAGTGAAGGATCTTCCCCACCGGAGCCAGGTAGACGGTGAACTCCTCCAGGCCGTCCAGACGCAAGAGCTGGTCGGTGGCCTCCTGATCGTACGCCGCCACACCGCAGGTTCCGGCGCCGATGGCCTGACAAGCCAAGTAAAGCTGCCCACAGATATGGCCGGCATCGAGAGCGATCACCTTGGCGGAAGCGACACCGTAGCGCCACTCGGTGCGGTAGGGAAGGGCCACCCAGTAGAGGGTGACGGCGCTTTGGCCGACGAACCCCTGGCCGCGGGCGGCAGCGGTCATCTTCTCGGCTTGCTGTTGCTCCTGGAAGAGGAAGAGCAGTTGATGCTCCAGCGGCAGGTAGCGGTAGAAACCAGGCGTCAGACCCTCCACCTGCAAGAGGCCAAGGTAGGTCTCCAAGGGGTGGCGGGATCCGGCCGAGGGAACCGTGCGCAAGGCGGTGGCTTGGTTCACCTGTTTCCTAATGCCGGCTGTTGACCACAGGAGGAAGGAGAGCTCGTCCAAGCTGAGCGGAGTGGAGGCGAATTGCCGCCGGCTTTCCCGATCCCGGATGGCCTGCTCCACTGGGATCGAGGTGATTCCTCGCCAGCTTCCGGGAGGCGTCAAATCTATGCGCAGCGCCTCGGGGGGGAATGGCTTTTCCAGAGGCGGTGGCGGAACCCCTTGGCCTTGGTCGGTGCGCCGCATATCGACCTGGCGGCGGATGGAGTCCTTCAGGAAGAAACGTCCTTGTTCCGTAAAAGAATCTGTCATTTTCCTATTTCACCTCATCAATTTGATACAGAACTTGCTGCCGCAGGCTGTCAAGATGCCGCAGGCTGTTTAGTTGCCGCAGGCTGTGCAGAGGGCGGGTTTGAAACCCGCCCCTACGAAGGCGACACATGCTTCGCCAGTACGAGGGTTGGCAGGGCGACACATGGTTTGCCAGTACGAGGGTTGGCAGGGGCAAGGCATGGTTTGCCAGTACGAGGGTTGGCAGGGGCAAGGCATGGTTTGCCAGTACGAGGGTTGGCAGGGCGACACATGGTTCGTCCGTACGAGGGTTGGCGGGGGCGAGGAGGGCAGGCGCCATCACTGGCTAGGCGCCTTCTCCCGCGCCACCGGAGCGCCGACTTCAGCCGGGAAGCGCTCCTTCAGACTTTCCATGTTGATGGCCATCTCCAGGAAAGGGTGGAAGCGAGAGAAAGCAATGGTAATCCCCCGGCCACAGGGTCTATCATCACGAAGAGGAAGAGGTTTCACTCTGGCAGTTCGGGCAGATAAATGTAGAGGTAGAGCCCGTTTTGATCTTCTGGATTGTAGCGCCGCATTCCGGGCATGGCTTCCCCTCCCGGTAGCCCACCAGGAAATCCTTGAACTGCCCGCGAGCCCCGAAAAGGTCTTCTTCATAGGCCAGCCCACCCATCTCGGCAGCCTGGCGGAGGTTTTCGCCGATGACCCGGTAGAGGGTCTGCCTTTGCTCCTCGCCGATAGTCGGGATCTTGCGGTTGGGGTGAAGGCCGGAGCGAAAGAGGATGTCTTGGATGTAGACGTTGCCGATCCCGGCGATAGCGTGTTGGTCCATCAACAGCGGCTTGATGGCGCCCTTTTTTTCGGACAACAAGAATTGGAAAGCTTCCCAGGTAAAGGAGCGGTCGTCCAAGGGATCCAGCCCGAGGTTTGCCGTCATTGGATGCTCCTCTTTTCGTTCGACGGCGTGGGCGTAGCCGAACCACCAAAAACCGGCGGTCAGCGCCGAGTCATCCTGAAAGCCCAGCCGCACTTGGTATTTTTCGGGCAAGGAGGCGGCAGGCGCGGGGTGGTACAGCAGCGATCCGCCCATTCCCAGGCTGAGAAGAAAATAGCCCTGCGGCGCCAGCGTCGTCGTGACCCATTTCCCGTGCGCCTGGCATCCTTTCAGGCGTTTTCCCTCCAGCAAGGTGCGGAACTCCTCCAGTGGCCGGTTCAAACACTTCTCCTGGCGAACCTCCACCTGGGAAATGCTCTTCCCTCGCAAGGTCTGGTCCATTTGGCGGGCCAGGTTCCAGATCTCCGGCAGTTCCGGCAT
>JAPLHV010000233.1 GCA_026389455.1 Coprothermobacterota bacterium | reverse complement strand
CAGCACATCCACGCCGAAACGAAGGAAAGGCGCCACTGTCTCTGCGGCGTAGGCTCTCACTTCAGGATGGGCGCTGTTGCCGTTCTCCACCAGGTTCACCAACGGCTGGGAGGCGATCGCCAGAACCTCGATGGCCGGGTCGATTGCGGCAAAGGCTCGCGGGTACGCTCCGCTCCCCACCGTACCAGGAGTGGCCAGCACCCCGATCTTGCGATTACAAGTAAGTCCGGCCGCGTATCGGGCGGTATCTTCAATAACTCCCAGGAGCGGAACCGGCGAGCGTTGCGCAAGCTGGGGCAAAGCCAGGGCGGAAACAGTATTGCAGGCCACAACCACCATTTTCACCCCCCGATCGAGCAACAGGTCTAGGATCTGTTCGGCAAAGACCCGCACCTCCTCGGCTGGGCGAGGGCCGTATGGAAAACGGCCGTCGTCGCCAAAATAGAGGACGCTCTCTCGCGGCAGCAGGGTGAAGATTTCCCGTGCCACGGTGAGGCCGCCTACACCACTATCAAATACACCTATCGGCGCATTGCGATCATTCAATGCTTCGATTCCTTTCTAGGAGGGAGTTATGGGGACAGATTTAAATCTGTCCCCATAACTCCCAGCTCTCCTTCGAACTCGCTATTCTACAGCGTCGAGAGATACCGCGTAATAGCCCGGAAAAGAGCTTCGGCTGCCAATTGCCGCACTGTCGGGTCATTCAGCCGTTTCTCCTCCCCAGCATTGGAGAGGAACATGATCTCAGTCAGTATTGCCGGGATATCCTCGATGTCTTGAACCATGGTCATCCGCCAGGAGGGGATGCGGTAGCCGCGGTCTTTGGTTCCCAACGTTGCCACCAGCTCCTGCTGAATCATCTTGGCTAAAGGCAGCCCTTTGCTGAAAGCGTAGTAGGTCTCGGTACCCATCGCTTCACGGTTCTCGGCTGCGTTGTTGTGTATTGCCAGGGAGAGATCAGCCCCGCTCTTTTCAACGATAGCCACTCGCCCTACCAAGTCGGGAGTGGATGGGTCGCGTTCACCGGTGCGAGTCATCACCACTTCTACCCCGGCTGCTTGCAGCAGTTCGCGCAAGCGCAGGGCGATATCCAAGTTGATGCCGCTCTCCAGAGTGCCGGTCGGCCCTACCGCGCCTCCGTCATAGTAGCCCTCCGCCGTAGTCCGCCCATGCCCCGGATCCAACACCACCCGTTTTCCGGGTAGTTGCCCAGGCGCTTGCCGGACGATCTCCACCCTTACTCCCGAACCGGGAACTTCCTCAACTCGATAGCTGGATTGCCTGCCCAAATTGATAGCCACCGTCACCTCGCCGGCGCCAACGGTTGTGCTTCGCGTCACTTCCAACAAAACCCCGCTGAGCGGCGGTGGCGGGGCAGTAAAGAAAGTTCGGGGCACAGTCAGGAAGAGAAGGTTATTTTCGGTGTCCTCTTGTTCTTGGTAAAGCAGGGGAGCAGCGCTGATCAGGCTCACCGTGGAGCGAACCGTGCCGTCACCTTGCTGGGCCTCCTCCACCCGCACCTCGCTGATGGTGGGATCCAGGTAGACGATCTCTCGCGCAGCATCGCGGCTGGGGACCAAATGGAAGAGGGTCGAGAAGGAGTCCATCGGCGCCAGAACCTCCTTCCCCTGGATCAACGCGGGTTGCGACAAGCCGACGATCGATGTGATATTGCCTTCGCGCACCAAAACCCGCCGGTCGTCGGCAGCGAAGAAAAGGGTCTTGCTTCCGTATGCCAGTGAGGCGACCTTCTGCTTGCCGTCCACCAGCAGTTGGGCGCCCAGGGACTGTTCCAAGGCAGAGAGCGGCAGGTAGAAGGTGGGCCCTACCTCCTGGTACTGGACGCTTTGGGGGAGTTCCATCCCTTCCACTACCAGGTGCGGAGAATCAACCCTGATGCCGACGATCATCTGGCCGGGCAAGGATTCTGCTTTGTAAAAGTCCAGGGGTCGCTTCATATCCACGAAAAGCCGCACCCGGTTGTTGTCGAGAATTCGCAGGCGAACTCGCAGTACGTCTCCCACTTTGATCGAGAAGAGAGCCGCGCTGCTGGTAGCGGTGGCGTAGGGAAGGTCCAGCACGATTCGGTCGGGATTGGCCAACAGGGTTGGGCTGCCGGTAAGATACCCATTTCCGCTGATGATCAACAGCAGGACGCCCTTTTCCAGCTTCCAGGAGACGTCCCTGACAGTTGCCAGCGGCCAGGAATCTATCTTCTCGGTTTGCTCCTGCATCACCCAGCCGCTGCGCTGATCCAATAGTTGCACTTGCAACCAGAGATCCTTCCGCCAGTCGACGGCTTGCCCGGTAACTCGTCCCCCAGCGCCGGCCGGCAGGTTTGAGTCGGCCCGATGTTCCTTCCCCGGCCCAGCTCGAAAAGGGGTATCAGCCTTCAAGCGCACCAAACCGCCTACTAGGTCGGTGGCGGTGCAGGTCAGGTCGGCGGCTACCGCCAACAGGTCATTGAACATCCAGCCGGCCTCCCCATCCGGCATCTGCACTTGATACCAGAGCTCTTCGTCCACAGTCCAAGCCGAGCCGAGGACTATCACAGGGGCGCCCGCTTCCAGCGAGGTGATGCGTTCGAAGGATGTGCCGGGACCGCCTCGAAGATTAGCAGGGCTATTGACAAAACCCTGGTTGCCGGTTGGTTGGGTGGTGGTAGGAGTGTCGAGCAGGGTCACCAACCAAGACGCTATGTAACCCTCCAGGTTCACCGACGGGACAAAAACGGCATACCAGAGTTGTCCCTGGTCATCCTCTAACTGATCATTGATCAGAAACTCGGTCCCTTGAGGAAGAGTGTAAAGAAGCGCGTAGTCAGTGCCCGGACCGGAGCGCAAGTTGGCTTCCAGGTCGGAAACATATCCTCGCTGGGCAGCGCCGGCTGGCAAGGAAGGAACCATCGCGAGCAGCAGGATCGTTGCCAGCAAAACCGTCAGAACTCTATCAAAAGGCGCGCAGCCTTTGTGGCGCTTCATCGGATATAGCCTGATGGTAGCACAGACGAATCGCTCTTTCCCCTTCGTCCCATTCCTGCGCGGTCTCTGTTCGTCTCTTCGCTACTCACAGCAATGCTCGAGCACAGGCGCTCGAGGGCAGGATCAAGGCCTGCTCACAATCAGCGCCAGCCCCTCCCGCGCCGCTTCAAGCCAGCAACCCCAACCGGGAGTTAGCGAGTTCTCAACGGTGCTTGCTGCCGCAGGCTGGAGACTTGCAGGCTGGATACTTTGGTAGGCAACCCCATCCCAATGGAAGAGAGGAAGCCGCAGCCAGCCGCGGGTTGCGGCCTCAGCCAAACTGACCTCCTCTCCCTGAAGCGAGACGCGGCATGCGGCAAGCGTGACTGGGAACTCATAGGGATTCCCGATCAAGTTCCAGCCCTTCTCCAGGCCGATCACCCAAGGAGTTGAGGGCCGGATCATGCCCACGATCGGGTAAGTAACCGTGGCAGTGTTCAAGAGCCAAAAACCGGCTCCCCCAGACAAGGCAGCCTCGCCTTGGCCGCGGTATCCGGCAATTGCCGCATCCCAAACGTACAGTCGCCAGCCCGGCGCGAGGGAGGCGAAAACCTCAGCCGGCGAAGGACTGGATGTCTGCAGAGGCAACGAGATCATATTCCAACCGGCAAACAAACCGAGGGGAAAACTCCTTTGATCCACTTGCGTGATGGCGAAGAGGCCGGAAAGAGCTTCCACTATCGACTCCCCCTCCGCCTCTGCCCGCACGCGAAGGCGACAGCGGGGCGAGGCTGGTCCGGTCACCAGCCAAGTGACGCTCCCGGAAGCCGGTAAACCTCGGAAGAGAACCTCCCAGGAATCCTCCGGATCAGCCCGGTTCAGCTCCACCAGGACTGTCCCCTCCAAATGCTGCGAGATCCAGGCGAGCTCATTTTGACTCCCCTCCTCCCAAGCTTCTCCTCCCTGCGGCGCCTCCCACTGCAATCGTCGTTCCACCAGGGCGAAGGAGCTCGGCGAAGTGTCTTGCAGGGATGGAGCGCTCAGGACGCTGATCCGCATCAGACAGGTGGGAGAAGCCGAGCCGGAGGCCAACCAACTCTCTTCCCCATCATTGGCCGTCTCGGCGAAAAGGACTTGCCAAGGGCCGGCTGCCCCGTCGCGGCTGATCTCGATGCGCATCGAACCAGTCACCCCGGGGGCTGACCAACGGATCTGTTGCGGGACGCCGATCGGCCACTGCTCGCCCCCACGGGGAGAAATCAGGGTCACGGAAGACAGCAGGCTGATTGCTGCCGCCCGTGCGTCTATCAATCCCCAACCAAAGCCGTTGTTGGGAACCATTGGGTATTCCGCGCTCGTGCGTGGCTGGGCTGTCTCGACGAGGAGCTGTTCCAAAGCAGTGGCGCTGAGGGTGGGGTCAATCTGCAGGAGCAAGGCGGCCACTCCGGAGGTGTGCGGGCAGGCCATTGAGGTTCCCACGTATGAGGAAGAGTAGCCGCCACCCGGGACCGTTGAAGGATTGCCCACCCCAGGGGCGACCACTTCCGGCTTGATCTCCTCCCATAAAGAGGGGCCGCGAGAGGATTTCGATTGGAGGAGCCCATCGCGGTCCACCATCCCGCTGGCAAAGGACTCCGGGTACGCCCCCGGTTCACAGGCGCTCCCCGGCGTCGGGCCGTAATTGCCGATTGACCAGGAAGGGAAGATCCCTGCCGTTCGCCAGGCGCGGACCACATCTCGAAACCAGGGGTCAACCCCCTCGTCGGATGACCAGGAGTTGGAGACGATGTCCGGCGCCATTCCTGGGTCGCCGCCCGGGGCTAGGATCCACTGGCCACAACTGAGCAATTCGGCGGCGCCGGTCTCTTCGTCGCCGAAAGCGTCGGCGCTGATCCAGTTGGCGTTGGGAGCTACTCCGTACTGGTGACCGCCTTGAGGGTCAGAGGCAACCATCGTCCCCATCGTGTGGGTGCCGTGGCCAAGGGTGTCGCGCGGGATATCCGATTGGTCGCTGGTGGCATCGAACCAAGAGGCGGCCAGCAGATCAGGGCGAGGGGTTTGCGGGTTGGCTGGATCATAAGCGCGGAACTTGCGCGCCAAAGCGGGGTGGGTCCAATCCACCCCGGAGTCGATGCTTGCCACCACAATCCCCTCGCCTCGGTAGCCCATCGCCCAGACTGCCGGGGCGCCGACCATAGCTACATTCCATCCGATCTCTGTTAACGCAGACGAAGTAGCGTTGGTCTCTTGGGCGCTGGTTATCATTTCATTTGCGCCTCCGGCGACTTCATCCAGCCTCGGCATCTCCAAGGTGATGCGCGGATTGTGGTCGATCCGCTTCACCTCTGGGCGGGAGGCGAGCGCCAAAAGAGTGTCCCGATCGGAACGAACATAGACCAGGTTGCTGATCCAAAAAGAGCGATACTCATCCACCTGGCCGGCTTGCTGCCGCTCGTCGAGAAATGCCAGCAAACTGCTCTGTGAACGCGCGGCGATCGTTTGGAGAGCGTCAATCAAGGCCACTCGGCCTGCCAGCCTGGATTCCTTGGGAGATGCTCCCTGACGAGCGGCTTCTTCCTGGGAAGAAATCGCAATCTGATCCGCCCCATTCTCTCCCGTCAAGTACACCAGATAAGCCAGCGGCTCCTCTCCTGAAGCTGACAAGAGCGCTACATCCACATTAGGCGCTTCCGGCGACCCCGAGGCGTTGATCTCCCAGCCGGTTTCAGCCGCAAGCGGCAGAGGGAACCCTCCCAGGAAAAGGATGGCCGCCAGAAATCCAGCCAGACGTCCCCTCCAAACCCCACCTCTGCTTTGCAATTCTAGTAACTTGCTGCCGCAGGCTGTTAGTAACTTGCTGCCGCAGGCTGTCTTCTAAGTAACTTGCTGCCGCAGGCTGTCTTCTAGGACAAGCTTCTCGATGCCGCTATCCTAGCACGAAGCCTCTCCCTGACCGTTGACTTCCCCTCGTGGATCCTTTGGGTTCCATCCCATCGGGAAGGCTGCGAAGGTGAAGCTTGCTCTTCGGCGGCTTTTTTCATGGAGGTCTGACAGCCATGCAGACAATAATACTGCGTTGTATCAAGTGTGGCAGCGTGTACACGGCCAGTCTCCCTGACATCATGGCGATGATGATCGAAAGAGTCTTTTCAGCCCTGGGATGGGATCGTGGCGCCTCCTGAACTGTCGCCTTTCCTGGAACTGTCGCCTTTCCTGGAACCGCCGCCTTTCCTGGAACCGCCGCCTCTCCTGGAACTGTCGCCTCTCCTGAGACCGTGGCGCCCCAGTGCGGCATCAGCAGTACACAGACGGAAGCCAACCGCTCTAGGGAGCAACCAACCAGGGGGTGGTTCTCTCACGGCTATCTGTCCCACTTCAACACAGAACGCCCTGCCGGGGGCTATCTAGCTGCCGGGGGCTATCGAGTTGCCGGGGGCTATCTAGCTGCCGGGGGCTATCGAGTTGCCGGGGGCTGTCGAGCTGCCGGGGGCTGTCTCGTCGAACCGCTTGTAGGGTTCTTTTTGGGAAGATTGTATGGTCGTGTAAGAACCATGCTGCCGCAGGCTGTTCAGATGCGGCTCGGTGGATCACAGAACAGCCCCCGGCAGCTTGACAGCCCCCGGCAGGGCGTCTTGCCGCACTGGGGCGCCACGCTCCCATCCCAGGAAGAGCACACAGAACAGCCCCCGGCAGCTTGACAGCCCCCGGCAGGGCGTCTTGCCGCACTGAGGTGCGGCGGTCCCAGGAAAACCGACAATCCCAGGGACGGTCCTAGCGATAGGCATGCCCTTTTGCTCTTGAGGTCTTATCGACCTCGATATCGTTTACGCCGCAGTAGTCCTCGTAGGGGCGGGTTTCAAACCCGCCCAGGCACGGGCTGTCTCAGCAAAGTGACGCCTCATTCTCCAGAACACCCTGCCGGGCGCTGATTAGCTGCCGGGGGCTGTCGAGCTGCCGCCATTCCTTCTCTGTCGTGTCGAAAGCCTTGACAGGCTTGCCGCAAAGGGGACAGCAGAAAAGCCTCCCTCGGGGAGAGTCGCCGAATGCCTTGATGATCCCTTCGCCTTCACGGAACTCGCGCCTTGAGATATTACAAGGGGGCTCAAGCCGCAACGCTCTCTTGAATAAAGACTCCAGTCCTGATACGCAGCACACCTCTTTTTTGTCACCAGACTACCTTACCCACTCCATTTGAAAAAGAGCCAAATGCACCGTATCATTTGACAAAAATGCGAGCCTGACTTGCAGAGGCATCAAACACGAGCGTGGCGGGCCAGTTATCCCATTTGGCGCCAAGCGCTGCGTTGTTCGGATTTCCTGTTTTCATAAAAGCGGCAATGCTGGCTATCATGGCGTTGGACAACGCCTCCCGCCCTGGCTTATTAGCTTGGCTGTACGCGAAGGAGAAGCCGTTCTTTCCAAAATTTCCGAACACAAAGGGCAGGTCCATCGCATGCGCTGCGCCAAAGACGGTATTGAATGGAGCCGGCTCCTGGTTCCAGTCGAACCGGTAGTACCACAGTTGCATAGGCTGCATCTGTGCCAACGTGTTCATCGATGCATCGTTTGCTGAGATGAACATCCCCGCTGTAGTGCTTGCTGCTACGGCATTCCAGCCAGTGGTCGGCGTGTCGACCGGCAAGAATTGGGGATTGATCAGATCGCCCTCGGACAATGTTGGCGCCGCGTCAGGGTCGAAGTTGTATTGCATTGTGAAGCGGTCGTAGGTGTTCGGCTTGAGCGGGATGAACAATTTTCCTTCTTCTGCCGTGTTGCCTTCCAGTACCGGAACATGGCGGTAGTTGCCAGCTAAGATGGCTGCGGTCGGATCGGTTGGGATGACCGTGCCGTCTCCTATGATATATCTAAACGGTGCGTTGCCCGGAGTGCGGATGGCCAAAGACACATTCAGCAGGTCATCCGAACTCTTGGCTCTCAAGTAGGCGGCAATTTGGGATGCGCTCTGCGTTGCCAGATAGACCTGGGCCGAGGCTGGATCTGCCGCCTTCCCGTCTGCAATAACGAGCGCGGTGAGCAAGCCGTTTGCATATTTTTGGGCATCCGCAGGAGTTGACGTGGTCAGCCCTCCGCTCATTGCAATGGCCTTGTGCATGAGGCCCTCGGTCAGGGGTGAAACCAGCATGGCCCAGACGTTGGCAGCGCCAGCCGACTCCCCCATAACAGTGACGTTGCCGGGGTCGCCGCCAAAGGCTTCGATATTTGCATTGACGAACTTCAGGGCCTGGATCTGATCCAGCGTTGCAAAGTTGCCCGAGTCTGCGAGCGGATCACCTGTTTTGAGCTGTGGCAGATCCAGCCAACCCAGTAAGCCCAGGCGATAGTTGATGGTCATTACCACAGCCTGCGCCTTCACGGCCAGTGTCTCGCCGTTGAAGACTGGGTCCGCAGTGTAACCCGAGATGTTGCTTCCGCCGTGGATATAGACGATGACCGGCAGTTTCGCGTCTGTGGTCGAGGGTCGCCAGATGTTGAGGGTCAGGCAATCCTCGCTGCCAACGGGCTTGTCGAAGCTATCGCGCACAGAGAGTCCGTAAACGTTGTCTTGTGCCGGACCAAAGAGGCTCCCGACCTGGGCGGCTGAAGCCCCGAAATGCTGCGCCTGGCGAACACCGGACCAGGCAACTGCATCAACTGGAGGCATCCATCGCAATGCGCCCACGGGTGGTTTTGCGTAAGGAATCCCCAGCCAAGCATAGGCGCCCGAGGTTCCAGAGTTATCGATACCCATAACGGCGCCAAGGCGCGTGTCGCGCTGCAACGGAGAAACTGGAACGCCACCTCCGCCGCCAACTCCGCAGGCAACCAGTTGGGTAAGTGCCGCAAGAAGGAACACCATAACCACGAATGGGACCGGGATCAGGCCGACGCCCATGGACCGCCACACGTGGTTCTTAACTGTCTTAAGGGCTTTCTTTTCTCTTTCGATCAAGGCAATTTCCTCCTTCTGCCCGTCGGCAGGATATGCACTCTCACTGATAGAACCCGTTGCTTTTATTAATATATCTCATAGCTCGGTCATATTTCCGCCTGGTCTTGGAAATCCGCCGGTTAGTTGAGAGTAAATGCTCACTGAGAAATCCAGAGCATCTCCCAGAGACACCCTGCCGGAGGCTATCTGGAGAATGAGGTGTCACTTTGCTGAGACAGCCCGTGCCTGGGCGGGTTTGAAACCCGCCCCTACGAAAACCACTCCGGCGTAAACCATATCCTGGGAGCGCAACACCCAAGAATGCCGCACTGGGGCGCCACGGTCCCAGGGTCGACAAGACTTCTTTAGACCATCATCGCCATCATTGCAGGATAGCTGGACAGTACACCCTGCCGGGGGCTATCGAGCTGCCGGGGGCTATCGAGCTGCCGGGGGCTATAAGGTTGGATTGCCCACTTGAAATGAAAAGGAGCCAACATTTTCTAATTGTTGCTTCTCGATCTCTGGTCGTAGCGGCGACGCATGAGTCTCCCTATCCTGCGAGAGGCGCATCGCGACGCGGATCGCTGACGAGCGCGCTCCGCCATCCAGGCGAAATCGGCGAGGAGGCAACCTTCCAGTTGCCTCCTCGTTTCTCTTTGGGAAACTTCGTCTTACCCTTCCTCTTCGAACAGGTCCTTGCCCACACCGCAAGCAGGGCAAACCCAATCATCGGGCAGGGCTTCAAAAGCGATGCCGGGGGCAATGCCTCCTTCCGGATCTCCGATCTCCGGATCATAGACATAGCCGCAAGCTGTGCAACGATATTTCTTCATCTTCGTTCCTCCTTCCTTAGGAAGATTAGTTTTCCAGCAAACGCTCGGCTTCCCCCGGCTCCATCTCGGCGCGTTGCGACACGAGCTGGGCCAGCTTGGCCTGTAGCTTCCTCTTGTTCAGGGCAATGGCGCCGACCACGCGATGGTCGCGCAGGACCATCTTCACATAGCTCCTGCCCTCCGGATCCTCCACTCGCACCTGTTGGCAGTCTGGATCCTGGGGGTTGGCCTCACCGAAGATGGCCAGATCCACCCCCACTACTTTCAACGTATTGGAGGGGACGATCCCGCTGAAAAGCAGATCCTCGCCGGCAATCTGGGCCGCTACCACCGGCGCTTGGGCCAGCGCAGCCGGGATGATCCCCCACAGTTGACCGCGCCATTCGGCGACGTCGCCCGCGGCATAGACATCCGGCTGGTTGGTGCGGCAATGGTCGTCCACCACAACGCCCCGCTTCGTTTCCACCCCGGAGCCCTCTAGGTAAGAGACCTCGGGACGGACTCCAGTAGAGACCAAGGCCATCTCGGCAGCCACACGACGGCCATCGGCCAAGGCCAGTCCGGCCAGCTTGCCTGAACCGAAGAAGGCCTGCGAGGAAGCGTTCAGCCAAACCTCCACCCCCATCTCAGCGAGCAGACGTTGCAACAGGGCAGCCCCCTCCTCATCCAATTGCCGAGGGAGAAGACGAGAAGAGGTCTCTAGCGCAACGACCCGCTCCAATCCGGCCCGCTTCAAGCTGTGGGCGGCTTCCAACCCCAGAAACCCCCCACCCACGATGACGGCCTGCTGTGAGTCGGCCATCCACCGGCGAATGGCCCGGGCGTCGGCCAAAGTCCGTAAGGTGAAGACGCCGGGGAGCTGATTGTTCTCGATGGGGGGGAGGAAAGCGTTGCAGCCGGAGGCCAGCACTAGTTGGTCGTAAGCCAAAGGAACGCCGTCGCGCAAACGAACCGTTTTGGCCGCCGGATCCACTCCCTCCACCGTTGTCCGTGCGCGCACCTCAATCCGGCGCTGTTGATACCAAGGCGATGAATAGAAGGGCAGTTGCTCTTCGCTAACGGCGCCGGCCAGGAGTTCCACCAGCATCGGTCGCGGGTAATAGGGATCATCCTCGCGTGTCAAGACGACAATCTCTAGCTCGGGCAGCTTCTCACGCAAGGCTTTGGCTACATTCACTCCGGCTGCGCCGTTTCCTACGATCAGACAACGCACTCGATCACCGTCCTTCAGGATCCTCTTATCACATTGTATCCTTGCGAGCCCCTCTTGGATACGGCTCACTGCGTCGGAAGAAGAACAATGTCATCACCGCAGCAACGATATAACAGACCAGAGTCAGTGAAAATGCCAGCGAGAAACCCGAGCCAACCTGCAGGTACCCCGAGATGAGCGGCCCCAGCCCGCCTCGTCCCAGGCTGCCTACCATGGCGAAAAGGCTGTTGAGGGTAGCCCGCTGTTCCTCTTTGACTTGCTCCATGGCGAAAGTGGTGTAAAGCGGCGATCCCATGTTCATCAAGGCGGCGCGAATAAAGTAGGAAATCACCACCAGGGCGAAGTTTCCGGAGAAGGCCAGGATCATCAGGAAGGGGAGCGAAGCGAGTTCGGTATAGACCACAGCCCGAACCTTCCCATAACGGAAGGCCATGGCCGGCGCCAGGAGTCCGATCAGCCCGTTGACCAGTGAGGAGAGGGCGAAGAGAATGCCGATCTGGCCCGGAGCGAGTTGGAAACGCAGGTTGAAGAAGAGCTGGAAGAAGACCACCATCGCCCCCGCCCCCAGAGAGATGACGGCCTGGGGAAGGATCAGCTTGGTAAATAATTTGGGGTCCACCAGGCGCAAGCCGCGCAGGGAGAGCTTGGGCGCCGCCGGCTTGATCTCGCGCATGAAGAAGATGGGGATCCAAGCGAGGATACCGAAGACGACCGTCGTAAGATAGGTCACCCGCAAGGGAAGAACCGAAGTGGCGCTGACCCCCCACAACGATCCCAGGATCTCCGGCAGGTACCCGGCCAAGAGGCTGCCGCCAAAGCCGGAGATCATCATCAGGGCGAAATTGATGGAGAAGAGATAGATGCGATCCTTCTCTGTGGAGTTCTCCATCAACATCGGCGTGGCGATCACCCAGGAAAAGGTCGAGGCCACCCCGCTGAGCAAGGCGAAAGCGAAGAGCCAGACCGGCTGGCTGGCCAAGCCGATGCCCAGCGCGGCCAAGGGGGTCAAGGCTGATCCGATCAGGATCAGCTTGCGGAAGCCGGTACGCACAGCCAGAATGGAGACGGGGATCCCCAGCAGGAGGACTGCCACCGCGGGAACCCCGTTCAGCAGGCCGATGAAGTCCTGCTTATAGCCCAGCCCGTACAGGTAGAGGTTGAAGACCAGGGAGAAGATGCTCCAATTGATCGAGCCGAAGAAGGTGCTGATCAGGAACAGTTTGGCATTGGGGCTGAAACCGCGAATGATGGCCGGCCAGCCGGAACTGCCCCCGATTCCTCCCCCGTGCTGCGTGGCGATCAGAGCCCCAACTCCCCTCGAACCGCTCGCATAGCCTCCAAAGACAGTTGCACGAAAACTGCCGGCGAGTAACCGATCCCCTCGCACTGCAGGATCTGTTCCCGGATCACCCCCGCAGCAAAACGCTTCTCTTTGAAACGCTTCAAGACCGATTCGGCGGTCAGCCCCCAGACCTCCTCGTCCTCCCCTTTGTCGCGGGCGATGGCCTGCATCACAGCTCCGGCGGCCACCATGGGGGCGATCAGATGCTCGTGGTGAACATGCTCGCGCAGGGCAGTCAGCGAGGCGGTACGGTAGTAGGTCAAGGGTTTCGCTCCTTTTTGCTCCCGATTGTAGGGCAGAGACTGCGGAATGCAAGGGAAAGGAGGGCCTGCTGAGAGTAACCTCCTTATCCTAATAAGCTTGCATATTGTCTCTCTCTGATATACTACACAGAAAGGAGGGCGATGATGCGAGAAAACGGGTTTACCTTGATCGAGCTGATTATTGTTATTGCAATTATCGGTATTTTAGCCGGTGTAGCTATCGTCAGCTATGTCGATTTCCAGGGCAAAGCCTTGGTCGCAGCCGCCTATACTTCAGTTGAGACCCTGCGCACCTCCATGGAAGCATACCGCGCCGACACCGGAGGTTACCCTACTGTGCTGGCCGACAACTGGGGAAGCGGCGTCCCCCTGATCGCTTCAAGAGGCAGTCACGGCTTCCTGGACAGTTGGGAGAGTGTCACTCGCAACATCGCCGGAACCCCCACCGGCACCGTCTGGCCGGCCGCCTACGTCATCAGCCTGACCGCCCGCGACCGCAACGCCACCGTCATCACCTTCAGCAGCACCCTGGTACAGACAACCGCCGGCGTAGGGTCCACCCCATACATCTACGACAACAACTTCGATACCAGCGATAGGTTGAATCCTCTCGTCGGATCCTGGTCAGTTTCAGGCGGCGCCCTCAGTCCGATAAACCCCAATACTGAGAATCGCATCGCCTTCGGCAATCTGGCTTGGAAAGACTACGAGATCTCTGCCCAAGTGACGCTCTCGGCGGGGAACGGCTATGGCATCTACTACCGTTGCGACGGGGCAGCCGGAACTCAAAACCCGGGGGTGACCGGCTACTGCTTCCAGTTCGACCCTGGTTTAGGCAACCAGTTGCTCGTGCGCAAGGTGACCAATGGCTACGAAGCGAATCCCTTCCAAAGCGTAGCCATGCCTCCGGAGATCGCCGCATCTTTGCACAGTCCTCATCTCATCACCATCAGCGTGGTGGGAAATCAACACATCATCAAGATCGACGGAAAGGTCGTGCTCAGCTTCACCGACACCTGGCGCGGCGCCGGGATGGCTGGTTTCCGCACCTGGTCCGGTACCAAAGCCAGCTTCGACTACGTTCAAGTTAAGCCGAAATAGGAGAGGCTCTATGCGCCACACCTCGTCGCTTCCTGCGGCGGAGACCGGCCCTTAGAATCTTGCCGGAGCTGCTGTCGTCTTGGCCAAGCTTGACCGCGGGGGTCATTCCGGCTTAAATAGCGAGGAGCTTGAGGAGTCGTCTAGCGGCAGGACAGCAGACTCTGGATCTGCTTACGGTGGTTCGAATCCATCCTCCTCAGCCAATTGGCTCGCAGAGCCATTTCCGAGGAATTCACCCCAAAAAAACGCCACACAGTCTGTAGGCTTATCAGTAGGCCTACAGACTCCCGCGTCTGTCACGATGTGCCTGGAACATTTTGGTTCCTTTTCATTTCAAGTGGGCAAAGAAGACATGCTGCCGCAGGCTGTTCTGAAACATGCTGCCGCAGGCTGATTAGTCAAACTATCCTGCAATAATGGCGATGATGGTCTTCAAGAAGTCTTGTCGACCCTGGGACCGCGGCGCCCCAAGGATATGGCATACGCCGTAGTGGTTCTCGTAGGGGCGGGTTTCAAACCCGCCCACGCACGGGCTGTCTCGGCATAGTGATGCCTCATTCTCCAGGACACCCTGCCGGGGGCTATCGACCTGCCGGGAGCTATCGAGCAGCCGCAAGTTGATTTGTTGTCGTCAGCCTTGATAATCCCAGAGACATTGTTTCTAGACATGCTGCCGCAGGCTGTTCTGTAGACATGCTGCCGCAGGCTGTTCTGTACCCACTCAGTTTGAGAAAGAACCATAAAATAACTATTTCTCATCCCTTTTACTTGCAAAGTGGTAATCTACGTATGAGAGTAGAAAATCTGTCAGATCAGAAGAATGTGATCAGCCAAAGGCTTAGGGTTTTACTGGCTCGGAGTGGGTTAGTGTCAAAGAATTGTCAGCCATTGCGGGGATGGCCCCTAATAATCTTTCAATGATTCTCAATGTGAGGAGCTCGTTAAAACCGGAATACGGTTTGAGGATTGCCCGGCATTTCAAGATCACGATGGAGGAGCTTTATGGTGATGAGGAGCCCCCTACCAAAAAAAAGAGGAAGTGAACCAATCCGACGCCGAGCTCCGTACATTCCTTGAAAAGGAACTGACCGGCGTGTATGTACGTGGTTCAGGAGAGAAGAGTAAGCCAAGGGAGGTGGTGATCAACGAGATTGTGAAGTGTTTCAAACAGCACCCCGAAGATGGCCCCAGGGGGAAGAAGCCGAAAGAATAGGAGAAGTGGCAGTTAAGGAGAGTAGGGCTATGGTGAGAGGAACAGAAGAGGAGAATCAAGTGACTGAGGAAGAAACGCAACCAGAGTGTATCGAGAAAGAACTGGCCCCGGAGAACGACGCTTCGATCCAAAAACCATCAGGACAAGAGGTAGATCCTTTCATAGACAGTGAAGAGATTCCCGAGTACTACGCAAATATATTGGGAATCCGGACAGGGCCTTACGATGTGGAATTAGTCTTTGGACTCACTCATCCCAACAAAATGTCCAAAGCATTGGTGCGCGTACGGACTAGCCAGAAGCATTTTCAGGCCATTGGGGTAACAATTATGGATGTCCTAAGAAAACAGGAAAAGGCATCCTGATGCTTATCTCTCGGACAAATCAACGGACCAGAAAGCCTTCAGCTCTAAGAGAAACCGGCGACCAGCATTACGCTTCAATAATTGCTAAATCAAGTGAAGTTAGCGCAGAATATGAGAGGATAAGCATGATGATTGCCGAAGCTATCGTACAATTGAAGAGTGATTATGAAGTGGCTCTTCTTGACCAAGAGCGCGTCGAGAATTATCTTTGCGACTATCCCAAATTGGCTCCGATACTTCCTCAATTGGTTCATTCTACGCAGCAACTCTTGGGAAGACAGATTCAGATTATTCTACAAGCCAAGGAAGAACTATCCGACCGTCACCTCGATTTGATCATTAGGAGACATTGCTACGAGGGCATTTCGCATGCGTTAGACCCTATTATTCTTAAATGTGAGGAGCTCCTTAAAGGCAAAGAGGGCCGGATTCACGTTACTACCGATCTCGTCCCAATTTAAGGCGCGAAATGGGGTTTGATTGGAGAGGATTCATTGCTGTTGCCCAGCAATTGCATTCCGAATGCTTGAAGGAATCGGAACCAGAAAGCAAGATCCGCTGCGCAGTAAGTCGGTATTACTATGGCGCATTTTGCTATACACGAGATTGTCTAGCCGATATCGGCGCTTTTCACCCTGAATATAAGACTACGGACCACAGTTCATTAAGGGAGAGTCTGAGGCAAAAGAACAAGGCATCTTCGACGTTAGCAGCGTCCAAACTAGAAACTCTCCATGATCATCGAAAAACCTGTGATTACGATGCCAATGTTAATTCCATATCCCCTACATATGCTCAGGTTGCATACGAGTTGGCTTCAGAGATCATTGAGTCGATACAGCAATTCATTGAAGAATGGGATAGCCATCACCAATAAATATCAAAGATAACTAAGGAGCTGTTCAAAAATAACCTTGACATTATTGCCTTTTGTCTGCCATCATTCTGGTATGACAACGACCGAGCAGGTGCATACTCGATTAAAAGGTTCCTTTTCATTTCAAGTGGGTAACCTACCAGCCTGCAGCTCGACAGCCCCCGGCAGCTCGATAGCCCCCGGCAGCTCGACAGCCCCCGGCAGCTCGACAGCCCCCGGCAGCTCGACAGCCCCCGGCAGCTCGACAGCCCCCGGCAGGGTGTCCTATGATATGCTGCCGCAGGCTTTTCAGTACAGCTTCACTGTAAATAGCCCCCGGCAGGGTGTTCATGGCGATGATGATCTAAAGAGTCTTGTCGGCCCCAGAACCGCGGCGCCCCAGTGCGGCATTCCTTTGGTTTTGCGCTCCTCCTGGGACCGCGGCGCTCAATGACATTCCTTTGGTTTTGCGCTCCTCCTGGGACCGCGGCGCCCCAGTGCGGCAAGACTCCCTGCCGGGGGCTGTTCTGTGATCCACCGCGCCGCATCTGAACAGCCTGCGGCAGCATGGTTCTTACACGATAATGCGATCTTCCCCAAAGGGAACTTTTCAAGCGGTCAAATTATTACATGAGAAGACATGCTGCCGCAGGCTGTTTTGTGGGCATCATAATCCACTCCAACAGGCGGCAACATCAGGTTCTCATAAAACGCAGGCGCCATAACCTGCATCCAAGTAGACTTCATTCCTCCGGCGCAGTTGCGTCTGACCTGCATCACTGTCCTGGACTTTCTCCTTCAGCTCCGCCTGCATCTGTTCCAATGCCGATTGTTGCAGAGAACATGCTGCCGCAGGCTATCATGCTGCCGCAGGCTATCATGCTGCCGCAGGCTATCATGCTGCCGCAGGGTGTTCCGAGCTGAATAGCCCCCGGCAACTCGATAGCCCCCGGCAACTCGATAGCCCCCGGCAGGGCGTTCTGTGTTGAAGTGGGACAGATAACCGCGAGAGAACCACCCTCGGGTTGGTTGCTCTCCAGTGCGGTTGGCCTCCGTCTGTTCACTGCTGATGCCGCACTGGGGTGCGGCGGTCCCAGGGAAGGTCTCAGTTATGGTCAAGCCCCAGTTGGCTTCCGTCTGTTCACTGCTGATGCCGCACTGGGGTGCGGCGGTCCCAGGGAAGGTCTCAGTTATGGTCAAGCCCCAGTTGGCCTCCGTAACTTCACTGCTGATGCCGCACTGGAGTGCGGCGGTCCCAGGAGGAGCACACAGAACAGCCCCCGGCAGGGAGTCTTGCCGCACTGGGGTGCGGCGGTCCCAGGGAGAGAGAAGCGATCCTCCTTCTGACAGGTTGCATCGTCATCGAAATGCGTCACTGAACAGCCCCCGGCAGGGAGTTCTGTGACATGCTGCGGCAGGCTGGTAGGAAGTCCACTTGAAATGAGAAGGCGCCTGTTTATCAGAGTGCCCACCGAATGTCTCGCGTTCCGCGTCACTTGGCATACCGCCAAGCCTGCCTGGGCAGCCGGCAGAATGCACCCTGCGGGGCTTTGCAGCTCAACCGCAAGGTGCATAATATCTACAGGCTTCAACCTTACCCAAGTATTGGTTATGGCAATGATCGGTCTACGCCATGATCCTATGCAGGAAAACCGCCGTCTGGGCTCGACTGGCGGGAGAATTGAAGCGAAGCTCGTACTCGCCGGAGCCGGCGCCGGGGGATGCGATCTGCGAATCGTCGGGAAACAACAGCAGGCCATGGGTAGCAGCGGCGCCTACGCTGGAATAGAACCAGTCGGCAGAGGAGAGGTTGCGCACGGTGTCATCTGGTTCACGCACCAGGATATAGGGCGGAGGACCGGGAGGGCTGACCAATTCCCATTGCTGGGTTCGTACGATCACGGTCAGCGCTTCAGCCAGGGTGATATTTCCCTGGGGGCGAAAGCTGCCATCGGGGTACCCTTTCACCAGGTTGTGCTTCACCGCTCCTTCCACGTAGCCGTAGTACCATTCCCCGGGGGGTACGTCGGGGAAGCTGGGGGACACTGGGAATTCTGGCGCCAAACCGAGGGCCAGCAGGGACATCTTGCAGAATTCAGCCCGGGTAACGGGGAATTCTGGTTTGAATGTGCCGTCCGGATAGCCAACGACCGCGCCGGCGCCCACCAGGGACATGATCTCGTCGTAGGCCCAATAGTCGGGGGGCACGTCCGGGAAGGAGAGGGAAGGAATGATTGTGGGTCTGGGAGGACTGGGTGGCGGCCCAAGCGTGGCTGACGGGCTGGGAGAAGGGGACGGGCTGGGCGTTGCCAAGGCGTACAGCTTCCCGGTCTTGTCGACAATGTACAGCGTGGCATTCATGCCGATCACGGGTGAACCACGACTCACCGATCCCTGCAGAGGGTAGGTCCACAGTATGTCCGATGCTGGGGTCAGTGCGAAGACCTTCTTGTCGCTGGATCCTGCGTAGATCGTGCCATCCTCCCCAACGGCAGGAGAGGTCACCGTGGGGTACGACCCGGTGGCTAGACGCGATCTCCATTTACGCCCTGTTCGTGGGCCGCCGTAAAGCCAACCTTCGTCATCAGCCCAATAGATCCCTCCGTCCGGCCCGAAAGCGATGGCCGAGAAAACGGAGACGCCGGGGTTCAATTGGGTTTTGTCGAACGCCGTATCGGATCGCAGGTTCCACAGAGTTCCATCTTCCGTGCCAACCCACACCCAGCCATCGCTATCCACAGCGGGGGAGCAATAGTCTATCAGCGCGCCCAAGTCCAGTTTCCATTTGGTGGCTCGGTTGGATGATAGATCGAGTGCGTAGATCACGCTTCGTGTCGTCAGATAGAGAATCTTTCCATCCTCGGAGATGGCCGGAGTAGAGTAAATATTCTCCGCGAAGGTCTCCGACCATTTCACCGTGCCGTCTGGGTTGATCGCCCACAATTTTTTGCCGGCAACCAGGTAAATAGATGGATCATTTTGTACGCCCATCACCGGTGAGGCATGGATCAGGCTTCCTGTGGGGAAAGACCATTTTTTCGTGCCGTCCGGGTTGATCGCATAGAGCGCGTGATGCTCGGGCGTATTGGCCGGCGCGTAGATCGTTCCATCGGGGCCAATAGTGGGAGCGTAATCGAACGTGGTGTCCGCGCTGACGCTGAAAGCCCATTTCACCAAAGGCTCCGGCGCCGCCTGGATCGCGTAAATCTTGTCCGCTGCCACGAAGAGAGTCTCGGCGCTCCCGATGTTCCCGATCACTGGCGAGGCTAGGACCGGCTTGCCGAAATCGTACATCCATTTCAATGCAGGTTCGGTCTTCGGGCCCCGGAGCGGACTGAGGCCGGTATGCTGGCTGTTGTATTGAAACGTAGGCCAGGCTTGCAATACTCGAGCATCTCCCACGGCAGCTCCCATGCTCATCGCGCCGAGAACTAACGCGGTCATCAAGAGAGCGGCGATCCATTTCTTCATTCGCAAACGACACCTCCTCGGTATTTTCGTCCCATTATAGGAAGTTTGGAACCTGTTGCCCAACTCTCCTCATCCTCCTGTGTCACACCGCATCTTAGCCTTCTTCTCCCCACTGTACCTTCCTTTGCCTGGTCCTTGAGACTCGACTTAAGGGCTGGTTTGAAACCCTCCCCTACGGGTAGGCTTCGATCACCCCCGCTGCCTCTTATATGCCCACTGTGACAGCTTGAGGAGATGGAGACAGTTTTCGGGCTGCGATCATTCCTCACAGCAGCAAACGACCGAAGCGGCGCGCTTCCTTGATCTGGCCGAAGACGGGTTCCACTGTCTTGGGCTAGCAGCCACTGGCCTCTTCAACGGCTGCTCTCTGTTCCAAGCGCTGTTGCAGTGCGCCGGTCTCCCTTCCTGAATGGCGGGGCGAGGCTGGCTGCTCGGCGACTGCCGTTGCGTTCATGGCGGTTGGCGCCACCCGGTTCGTCTTTCCCTTCGTCACGGCTAAGCTTGAGGGCCAAGAATGAATCGCGCACGTTCGTGCTGAAGCATCTCGAACGGCGTCATCCATTTAATATCGAGTCCAAGCCAGGCGTTGGGGATCTTGATCTTCTTCTTCGACTCCGAAGCTATCTCATGAGTTACGACGGTGTGTCCGTGAGACAAGGCATGCACCACAAGGCAGTAGTCAGCAACCTGAAAAAAGGTATTAATGGCGGCGGGTTACTGCCCGGGTAACTAGCCACCGGCAGCTTGATAGCCCCCGGCAGGGCGTTCTGGAGGATAAGGCATCACTATGCCGAGACAGCGGTTTGAAACCCGCCCCTACGAGGACCACTCCGGCGCAAACCATACCCCTGGGACCGTGGCGCCCCAGTGCGGCAAATCTGGGATTGGGACCGTCCTTGGGATTGAGACAACTCCTGAGACCATCAGCTTTCCTGGGACCGTGGCGCCCCAGTGCGGCATCAGCAGTGATCAAACGGAAGCCAACCGCTCTAAGGAGCAACCAACCCGGGGGCAGCGCTCTCGCGGCTATCTGCCCCGCTTCGACACAGAACGCCCTGCCGGGGGCTATCGAGTTGCCGGGGGCTATCGAGCTGCCGGGGGCTATCGAGCTGCCGGGGGCTATCGAGCTGCCGGGGGCTATCGAGCTGCCGGGGGCTATCTTGTTAAACTCCTTGAAGGATTCTTTTTGGGGAAGATCGCATTGTCGTGAAAAAACCATGCTGCCGCAGGCTGTTCAGATACGGCGTGGTGGATCACAGAACAGCCCCCGGCAGGGAGTCTTGCCGCACTGGGGCGCCACGGTCCCAGGGTCGACAAGACTCTTTAAGACCATCATCGCCATGAACACCCTGCCGGGGGCTATTTACAGGATAGCTGGACTAAACAGCCTGCGGCAGCATGTTTCAGAACAGCCTGCGGCAGCATGTCTTCTTTACCCACTTGAAATGAGAAGGAACCCCATCACACGACCCCCAGACTGTTCCCAAGCTCCCGGAAGGTCGTTAGCTTCGAGAAGCCGAGCAAGCGGAAAGCGTCACGATGCAAGGTCTGACCTTTCAGCGTACTGGCAATAAGCGCTCTAGCGAATCGTTTGCTAACCCGCGCTGCTTGGGTCAAATAGAAATTGCCGCCGCTGCCCTTGGGGATGGCCTGCAGCCGTTCGAGTTCCTTTTGATAGAATGTCCGGAGTTCGTCCTGCGCTAAGTGCCCTGCATCCTGAATCCGGCGCAAGATGACCAGTGCGCTCACCTTGAAGGTTCGAGCTAACCGGGAAACCTCGCCGGTCAAATCACCAGTCTCCCGGTACTCCTCTCGCAAGGCAATTAGTGGCACAAGAATCTCGGCAGCTACTCGATTGCACCATTTCTCGACCCGGTTCGATGGGGAACACACTGGTTCGAGGTCGGAAAGACCGGTCTCACCCAGCCAAATATGGGCCAATTCATGCGCCAGCGTAAACATCTGGGTGGATTTCGTCTCCGAACCGTTGATAAAAATGAGGGGAGCCAGTTTATCGGACAGGGCAAAACCGCGAAACTCGTCCGGATCGAGTTTTCGATGAGTGTTGCTCCCTACCACACCGTTCACCATCACAAGAACGCCCGAACTGTCGGCTTGTTCGATAAACCGGCGCAGGGCTTCTACCCACGTCCGCAATTGACGGCGCGCATCAAGATCGAAGTCGAGTGCATGGCGGATACGCGTGGCAACTGTCTCGACATCATTGGCCAGATCGGCAGCGCCGACAAACGAACAGGTCGTTTCCCGCATAGACTGAGCATAGTCGCGGTACCATTCCTGCCGCTGTTGACAGATGTAGATCGTTTCCAGCAGGTCGGGGCTTGGATGGCCTATGTACCTATTCCTAATGGTGCGGAAATCCGGGATGGGGAGTTGTTCAACCGGCGGCTCTTGCAGAAACAGATAACCGAGCGGAGCATTCACCTTATGGGCAAATCGCTCAATCTGTTTAAGCGTCGGCTTGATCACGCCCCGTTCCCAGGCCGGCAGTTGGGGATAGTCTTTGGCTAGTTCTTGGATAGCAAAGCCAGCGCGTTCGCGGGCCCAACGCAACAGCTCCGGTTTCACTTCAATCGCATCATTTCGTCCTCCAATAACATTCACACTGTGCAAATAGCAGATCATCGAAACAACTCTCTTTGCGAACCACAAGGTAAGGAGCAATGACAGAAAGCTTTGAATCGAGGCGATTCGCCTAACTCCCGAGATCAAGTTTTACCCACCGAACAAAGCTTGTAAAAGGCGATGAGTCGCTTCTTTTCCCCTTGCGGGATGTTGCCGGCGGTTAAGGGGAAGGTCTGCGGCAATTCTCAGTTTTGTTCTTCGATTAGCGACCCCACCACTCTTTGGCGCGAATGCGCGCATCATCGACGATGCGAGCTACCAAGTCCGGCAGTTTGCCCACCTCTCGCAAGGCATTCACCTCGCTGAGTTCGGTCCATCGGACCTCCCGCGCATCGCCGGCTGCGGATTGCCGACCTCCCACAGGACGCGCGAGATAAGCAATGCAGACCACTTGCTTCTCGAAGGAGGTGTCCGGGTCGTAGCTGAGATAGGCGCCGGTTTGCTGTAATACCTGAACCTGCACGTTGGTCTCCTCCAAGACCTCGCGTTGGGCGCAATCCTCCAGCGTCTCCCCCAACTCCAGGCTCCCCCCTGGGATTACCCAGAGGTCTTTCCAATAGCCCCGTTCCTGACGCACCAGAAGGATCTCTTGGCCGCGGATGACGCAGGCATAGCAGGTGACCGGATACTTGCGTTTGATACGAGGGATCTCTGTCTCCATAGTCAAATTGTACGAGGCTGAATGCCCCGCTTCAAGGGGGCGAGACTAGATATCCTGTCGGCGCAGAGACCAGACGGCCAGAAGGTTAGAGAGAAGAATGAGCGCGGCCGTTACCGCTGCGCTTTCCCACCAGACTCCCCAAGGGGATGCGCCGACCGCAACGCGGCTAGCTCCTTCCAATAAGGAAGGTGGAGCGAAGCGAGCGTAAGCTGAACCCAGGTTGGGAAGAAAAGAAAGGGCCAGGAAAACCCCTCCCGAGAGCAGGGCGGTCAACAAGCTGGTCGGCAGAAGTGTGCCGGCAAGTAAAGTGAAGGCCAAGACCAACAAGCAGAAGAGGCAGTAGAGCAAACCCCCCTGCAGGAGCGCGAGAAGAGAGGGCCCCGGCGGGAAGAGAGAATGCGTGTAAAGCGTGAAAGATCCCAATGCCACGATAAGCGCCAAGACCAGTTGCAGCGCCCAGACGGCGAACTTGGCCCAGATCACTGCCTCCGTCGAGACAGGCCGAGCCAGGATCAGCTCTAACTGACCGCGGGATTTCTCCTCCGCTACCCCGCTCATTGCCATCAGGATCAACACCAGGATGCCCAACTGGCTGAGATTCTTGAAGAGGCTGACGATCACTTCCGAGGTGGTCGGTTGCAGCAGAGAAGAGAAGGCTTCGGCTAACTCCGCGGGGATCAATTGGGGGAGGAACTTGAAGGCCAGGGGCGAGGAAATGCCCAGTAGCAGGAATAGCGCAACCAAGATGAAGAGACGGCCGGAACGCCAGGTTTCCCGCCATTCCTTCCCCCAGAGAGCAGTGAACCCCCTCACTTTTGAGTCTCCAAGACTTGCACGAAGATCTCCTCCAAAGTCGGCTCGTTCACTTCCATCCGCCGCAGAGGCAGCTTGGTCTCTACCAACAGTTGAGGGATCCTCATCTGGGCGGCCGCCAAATCGCTGGTGGCGAGGGACAAATACCTCTCTTCGCGCTGCACTTCCAAGGCCCACGGTTCCCGCCGCAAAGCTGCGATCAGCTCGGCCGGCTCCCCCTCTACTTCCAATCGGATAGTCCGTCGGCCATAGCGCCGGTGCAAATCCTCGACTCGCTCCTGCACCAACAAACGGCCGCCTTGGAGGATGGCCGCTCGGTCGGCAATGCGTTCGGCATCTCCAAGGATGTGGGTGGAGAAAAAGATGGTCGGACCGCCGCGCAGAGAAGCCAACGTCTCCAGCAGCTCTTTCCGCCCCAGTGGGTCGAGAGCAGAGGTCGGCTCGTCCAACAGCAGCACAGGAGGGTCATGAACCAAGGCCTGGGCAATTCCCAAACGCTGGCGCATGCCCCGCGAGAAGGAGCGAATTGGCTCCCGCACCTTGCGCAGGCCAACCAATTCCAGCAGAAACTCCACCCGCTCCTTCCGCCGTTCGCGCTCCACTTTGCTCAGTTGAGCGGAGTAGACCAGGTATTCCCGTCCCGTCATCCAACCGTAGAAAGTCGGAGCCTCGGGCAAGTAACCGCACAACGAGCGGGTTTGAAACGATTCCCGGCGTACGCTGCAACCCTGGATGAAAGCATCTCCCGAACTTGGGTGACGCAGGCCTGCCAAGATCTTCAGGGTAGTCGTCTTCCCGGCGCCATTGGATCCCAGGAAAGCGAAGATAGACCCGCAGGGCACTTCCAGGGAGAGCCGATCAAGGGCCAGGTGGCGGCCGTAGCGCTTGCTCAGCTCACGGGTCTGGATAGCGAGTTCCATCGTCCTCCTTGCGTCCGATGAGTAGATAAAGCGCTGGACCGATCACCTGAAAGAAGATCACCGCCACCAGCCATAACACCCAAAGAGGAGGGCGGCGCCGCAGCAGATCGCGCAAGGCGACAAAGAGCAGACCGAGCTCGATGAGGATCAAAGGGGCTACCCACAACCAAAGGCTAGGTTCCATCACCCCTTCATTATATACGCCGGACGAAGTCTTTCCAGATTCTAATGCAGGAACAGCGATGCAGCGCCGAGGTCAGCTCTTTTCAAAGCACTCGTCAAGGTGCAGGCAGCTCTCCAAGGTGAGGATCACCTCGCTGGGCGCCATCACCAACAACCAGTCACCCCTTTCGATGGCCAACTCCGGCTTGACCGGCAGAAGACGGTCGGCTCTCACCAGACCAGAGACGATAGCCCCCTCCGGCAAACCCAATTCGCTGATCTTCTGACCAACCAACGCTGAATCAGCGGCCACCTCCAGCTTTAATGCCTCCACTTCGCCGCGGTGCAACGCAAGGAAGGGGAGAACAGCGGCCATCTCCACCTCTTGTTCAACCATATTGAAGAGGATGCGCGTTCCCGAGATGGTACGCTGCACTCCCATCAGCTTGAAGATCTCCTCGTTTTTCGGGTTGTTGACACGAGCGATTATCCGTGGGACCGACAGCCGCTTGGCCGCTAAGGAGACAGCCAGATTGTCCTCATCCTCCCCGGTGACCGCCACCACGACGTTCGCCCGTTCTCCCCCCAGGCGCAATAGGGTCTGGGTGTTACTGCCGTCACCTAACGAGATCAGCTCACCCCATTTCTCAAAGAGGCGTTCGCACTTATCGGGGTCTTTCTCAATTAAAAGGACTTCATGACCATGCTCCTTTAGCGCCTGAGATAGGAAAAGTCCTACTTTGCCGGCGCCAACCACGATGACGTACATCTCAGGCTCCCTTCTTGATGCTCTCGCGCATCATCCCCGCTACCAAGGCGGTAGGGCAGTACGTCTCCATCCCGTATTCCTGATAACTGGAGATCCGGCTCTGATGGTAGATCCGTGCCATGATGCGGGGAATGTGGAAAATCCTTTGGCCTACCAAAGCCGCCATGATGTTGGTATTGTCGGAATCCGAGGCCACGATCATCAAGTCGGCCCCTTCCGCTCCGGCTTCACGCAGTGTGTCTTGGTCAATGCCATTGCCCAGTACCGTCTTGCCCCGGAAGGCGAGGGGGAGAAGTCGGAAGGCTGCACTGCGTTTGTCTACCACCGTCGCGTCGTTTCCGTCTTCCTCTAAGTTTTCAGCCAGCAAACTGCCCAGTCGTCCACACCCGATAATAAGGATTTTCATGTGCTCTTCCCTTCTTTCTTAGATCGCCCGATCGACGATCACTTCGACTTTCGCATAGCGTAAGATGTGGGTTGCGGTAGAGCCGAACCAAATTCCTTCCCTTCTCTTTTCCCGTGCCCCGATGATAAGTGTGGAAGCGCCGAACTCCTCCGTCTCGCTAATTAAAGCTTGGGAGGCCGCACGAGCGGAAACAAGCTTGGTCTCCAAACTCTCAACACCCATCTCTTTGGCCAACTGACGGGCTTCCCGCAGTGAATCTTCACCGGCTTTCTGAAACTTGCTCATGACTGCTCCGGGAGGAAGGGTGTAAGGCACCTCGATTACCGAGAGAAGCAGCAAGGGCGCCTTGCGTTGTTTGGCCAGCGAAGAAGCCAAGAAGATAGTGGTTGGCAACACCACGCCAGGTGTGATCCCTAGCACAACCGGCCCCTTCAGTTCGATCAAGGCCCGCTCCGTGGTGGTGAGGCCACGCCGGATGGAGCTTTGGATCTTCAGCATCCAGTAGAGTGTACCGGCCACCACCGAAGCGAAAACGACGGCTATTAAGATCCCCAACAGAGTGATATGGATGGGTAAAGGTTGGATAGGGGTCATTTGGGCTCCCCCGGGCGTCTGCCTCGCCAGGTGCGCAAGAAGAGAGCCAGCCGGTAGACGCCAAACCCCAGCAGTAACAACCCAAAGAGGATGTAGTTCCAGGTGCCGCCCAAGATC
>JAPLHV010000002.1 GCA_026389455.1 Coprothermobacterota bacterium | reverse complement strand
TTCTGGCTCTACACCATCGGCTACCTGCTCTTGATGGCCATCTTCGGCCTCTATGAGGAAGAGCGGAAGTTCACCCTGATCGATTACCTGCTGGTTTTGGTTCCGGTGATCGCCGGCTTCATCGTCCTGCAACTGACCTTCATCTTCATCATCCGCGAGTTCGGTTTCCCCCGGCTAGTCTTGATCGAATCCTATTTGCTGATCTGGCTGTTCACCGCCATCTGGCACGCCTGGGACAGCGCCGCCCTGCGCAGCACGGCTCGTACGCGCAACCTGCTGTTGCTGGGGAAAGAGGAGGATCTGCAGTCTTTCCTGCAGCAGTCCCGGACGCTGGAGAAAACAGTGGTGGTGGGGGCCTTGCGCTTGCCCGGGGAGCCGCCACTGCCCGATCTCCCATACTTCGAGGAGGGGCCGCTGGAGACGGTGCTGCGCGACTCCAAGGCTGATGAGCTGCTGCTGCTCTCCTCCCCCGATTTGGCCGGGAGGATGATGGAAGTCCTACTGGCGGCCAAGGAGAAGGGGGTTCCGGTCTCCTTGGCGCCCTCGCTCTACGACATGCTGGCCAACCCGGTGACCTTCGACCGCACCGGGGATGTGCCCATAGTGGAAGTCTGGCGCGGCCAGACTCGGATGGCGGAGCGTTTTCTGAAGCGGACCCTGGACCTCTGCGCTTCGATCCTGCTGCTGGCGCTCTTCTCCCCATTCATGTTGATCGCAGTGTTGGGGATCAAGATTTCGTCGCCCGGCCCCCTCTTCTTCCGGCAGGAGCGCATGGGCTTGGGAGGGAAAGTCTTCGTCACTACCAAGTTCCGCAGCATGAGAATGGATGCCGAGAAGGAGACAGGCCCCTGCTTCGCCCAGGAGAACGACCCGCGCACCTTCGCCGTCGGCCGCCTGCTGCGCAAGCTGCGCATCGACGAGCTGCCCCAACTGTGGAATGTCTTCAAGGGGGAGATGAGCCTGGTTGGTCCCCGCCCAGAGCGGCCGGTCTTCATAGAACAGTTTCTGAAGGAGGTTCCTGGCTATGGATTGCGCTTTCTGGTGAAGCCGGGGATGACCGGAATGGCTCAAATCTATGGCACCTACGAGACCACGCCGGAGAACAAGCTGCGCTACGATCTCTCCTACATCCGCAGCCAGTCCTTGCGCACCGACCTGCGCCTCTTGTTCCTCACCTTCAAGTTGATGCTGGGACGCAAAGGCGCGCGGTAGGTCACCTTCGCAAAAAGGGGACAGATTTATTTATTGAGTACAGGCAAGCTGTTTTCGTCGCGGATGGGGATTATCGGCATTACCTTAAAAACCTGCTGGAATGGAAGGACACCTACGGTTGCAGAATCTATGCCTATGGCCTGAGGACGAACCACATGCATCTGATCATTGATCCGGGCGAAGATGGACGCAACCTGGCCTGCCTCGTGAAACGGGTGGCTGGAAGGCAAACCAAGCATGTGAACAGGCTGGAAGGGCAGACATGAAGCTTACAGAAGCCATTGCAGCGGGACATTGGGAGCTGATCCGACCATCGCTCCAACGGGGACGGTTGACGCGCAGCCCGTCCTGAACGTAGCGAAGGAATTCCTACCAGTAATTCCAGTAGGATAGACGGGTGCAATTTCGAGGGTTGGGAAGGCCGAGAAAAGTGGGAAAATAAATCTGTCCCCTTATTCTGAAATAGGAAAATTGGTGACATCTGAAGATGTGACCCCAGGTTCTGCTCCCCAGGTTCTGCTACACTCTTTGACATGCGGATTCCCTGGGCGCGAGTGGCCAAGCTGATATTCGCCTTGTTTCTGGTGGTGTACGGGATCTTCCTGGCCGCCTCGCCAGAGACGTATCGTTTCCTCGATCGGGTAGACCTGGTCTTTCACGAGGCTGGGCATTGGATCTTTCGCGCCTTCGGACCAACTCTCACCGTCCTTGGCGGCACCCTGATGCAACTGCTGATCCCGACACTCCTGGCCGGCTATTTTCTGCTGCGTCGCTCTTTCTACTCGGCCTCGGTGATGCTCTTTTGGTTGGGTCAGAGTTTCTTCAATGTGTCGGTCTACGCGCGCGATGCCCGGGCGATGGCCCTTCCGTTGCTGGGGGGCGGCGGCCACGATTGGAATTGGCTGCTCTCGCAAGCAGGTCTCTTGGCTCAGGACCAGGCCGTAGCCAACGCTTTCTTCGGCGTGGGGCTGGCCTTCCTGATCCTGTCCATGGCCGGCAGCCTCTATTTCAGCTTCTTCGACCGCCTACCCTGGAAACGTCTACCTCCTCTCCCTCCCCCCGACGGCCTCCAAGTCCTCTTCCCCGATCCACCCCTTTAAAGGGGACAGATTTATTTATTGATAATGGGTAGACCATTTTCGTCGCGGATCCCGCTGACTGCCGATGGTCCAGCTACGGTGTAAGGATCGGCAACCGTCAAGAAGAATGGCTGGACGATGATCCCTGCTAACTTGGCCCTGCCGACAGTGAGAGGAAGCTGGCGGAGAGGAGGGTTATGCACCCTGGGTAGAAGAATCCGTCGCGGCGGGAGAATGAAAGCTGATCGGACCATAGTTCCAACGAGCATGGTTGACTGGCAGCCCCCGCTTATCGGAGGAAATCGTGGAAAATAAATCTGTCCCCTTATTCTGAAAAAGGAGAATTGGTGACATCTGAAGATGTGACCCCATGATTCACCTTGACGGTCTGTGATGATTCCCTTACATTCATCGAGGAGGTAAATACCATGCCCATTTACGAGTATCGCTGCCAAGAGTGCCGAGAGCGCTTTGAAGTGCTTCATCTCTCCCCCGTGGAGGGTGAAGTGGAGTGTCCGTCCTGCCATCGCCAGAACGCTCGGCGGGTGATGTCTAGCTTCGCCTGCACCGGGGTGAGCGCCCCCTCCGCAGGCCATTCCTGTTCCGGTGGCTGCTCCGGTGGTTCTTGCTCGAGCTGCAGCCATTGAACCGCCGTTGGATCCTGGCAATCTCCTTCGTCGCGGTCGGGATCGCCCTGGCCTTCCTGATCTACACGCTGGTCCCCAAGGAGACCCCGCCTCCCCCCCTGCCCGATAACATGGTCTCCGCCCTCCCTGCCGGATTGCTCACAGAAGGAGGCGGAGTCTTCTACACCGATTACTCCTTGCTGCGCCAGACCTTCTCTCCTACTGCCACGGGGAGTGAAGCGCTGGTCCAGTTCGGACAGGAGAGCAGCCCTTATGACCTGGGCTCCTCCCTCTTCCGACTCTTCTGGTTGCCCGACCTGGCTGAAAAGCTGAAGCTGGATTGGAGCACCCTGGAGGCGGTGGCTTGGTCGCCGATGGCTCCGCTGGAGATCGCCAAGGGTTCGTTTGACGCCCCCACCCTGGATCGCGCTCTGCTCAACTCGGGCTACACGGCTCGCCTGGTGGGAACCACCACCTACTACGACAGCGCTCTCTCGCCGGAAAACGAGCTGGCCAGCCTGGGTCAAGTGGTCCTTCAACCGCCCTACCTGGTGATGGAGCATTTCTACACTGGACCGGACACTAAGGTGCATCGCGAAGAGGTGGTAGAGGGACTGCAAGGCGAAGGGAGCCGCATCGTCGACAGTGAAACCTGGAAAGCACTGGCAGCGAACCTGAAGGATCTCCCCTCCTTCTTCATCGGCCCGGCGCCGGCTGCCCCTGGGGTGGAGGCCTTGGCGGCGCTCGACCCCAACAGCGGGGAGATGCCCAGCACGCCCTCGCTGCAAGCGCGGGCCAAGCTCTTGCTAGGGCCCGACTTCCTCGACTTCGCCGCTTTCCCGGACTTGAGCCAAAAAGGCAAGCTAACCTTTCTCCTACGCTACAAGGATGAGGCCTCGGCCCAGGCGGATCTTGCCAAGATCGAGCCGGCCATGGCGGCTTCTTACTCGGCAGTCTTCCGTGGCGAGACCTTCCTCACCCTATTTGGGAAGCCGCAGGTTGCCGTGGAGAAGAACCTGCTGCGGGTGGTTGTGCAGGCTAATACCGGGGTGAAGATGATTCAAGCGATGGTGCAAGGCGGGGACTACGGTTTCCTCTACAAAGTGGTAGCGGAATAAGTGAAGCAGTGGTTTAGTGGTTAAGTAATTCAGTGGTCAGTAAAAGCTAGAAACAAGACACTGACAAGGGGTAGGGATGGAGAAAGCCAAGACCTTTGAGGAACTGATTGTATGGCAGAAGGCGCATCAATTTGTACTTCAGGTCTATCAATTCACACGATCGTTTCCATCGAGTGAAACGTTTGGTCTTTCGTCACAGTTACGTCGGGCCGCTTTCTCAATTCCAGCTAACATAGCAGAGGGCTTCAATCGAAAGACCAGTGCAGATCGGGTTCGTTTCTTGAGTTTTTCCAAGGGTTCCTTGGAGGAATGCCGGTATTACCTCATTTTAGCTCATGACCTTGAGTATGGGGAGACGACAACCCTTTGCTCCCTGCTCGGAGACGTCAGCCGACTCCTGCAGAGCTTTTCCTCTCGAATTTCCGATCGATAATGCCATCTACCGATTACTTGCACCCACTCATCCACTTGACTCCTTGATTACTTAACCACTTGATTACTTGATTACTTAACCACTGAATTACTGAATTCCATACTCCTTCATCTTCGTAGCCAGGGTCTGGCGGGAGATCTGGAGGAGGCGGGCAGCCTGGCTCTGGTTGCCTCCGGATGCATGCAGGGCGTCGCGGATCAGGCGTTGTTCTAATTGGGCGGTAGCCACCGACAAGGGAACGATAACCGGGTTGGGTTCTACCTCCTCCTCTTTCTCCGGCACGGTTAGTTCGAATTCCTCGGGAAGAAGGATGGTTCCCGTGGATTGTGCAACAGCGCGGGCTACGGCGTTCTCCAGCTCCCGCACATTGCCGGGCCATGGGTGGCTCCAAAGGCGTTGCAAAGCCTCCTTAGAGATTCCCTGCACCGGCTTGCCATAGTCGCGCGCGTATTTGGCCAAGAAGTAGAGGGTCAGGTCGTGGATGTCCTCGCGCCGCGAGCGCAGGGGCGGGATAGCCAGGGTGAGTACGTTCAGGCGGTAGTAGAGATCCTCACGGAAGCGCCCCTCCTTGACCATCCCCTCGATGTCCTGGTTGGTGGCGGCAATCACCCGCACGTCCACCTTGATGCTCTCTTTTCCACCCACGCGCATGAAGGTATGGTCTTGCAGCACACGCAGCAGTTTCGCCTGCAACGCCAACGACATGTCGCCGATCTCGTCCAAGAGAAGGGTTCCTCCCTGGGCAGCCTCGAACTTGCCGAGTGTGCGAGCTTGGGCGCCGGTGAAAGCCCCCTTCTCATAGCCGAATAGCTCGGACTCCAATAAAGTCTCGGGAATGGCGGCACAGTTCACCGGCAGGAATAGTTTGCCGCCGCGCTGCGATGCCCGGTGCAGGGTACGAGCAACCAGCTCCTTGCCGGTGCCGGACTCTCCTGTCAACAGCACAGTGACCGGCGAGTCGGCGATGCGTCCGATGGTCTTGATGATCTCCAGCATCTTCTCCGAGCGGCCAACGATGCGTTCGCCCAGTTTCTCCTCGGAGAGAGTGGCGCGCACCACATCGGCCTCCTCCTCCAGCTCGCGCAAGCTCTCCACCTTGTCGGCCAAGGCTTTGATCTCGGCGATGTCGAAAGGCTTGTTGACGTACTCGTAGGCTCCCAGGCGCATCGCCTCGAGAGCGATGTCGAAGTCGCCGAAAGCGGTGATCACCACTACCCTCGGCATCCCCGGGGATCTTAAGTCGCCCCGGCTGCGGATCTCCTCCAGCACGCCCAGCCCGTCGCGTCGCGGCATCTTGATGTCCAGAAACATCAAGTCGAAGGGGCCCGACTGCAGTTTGGCCAATGCTTCCAAACCGTCCACCGCCTCCTCCAGTTGGACATGATCCTCGGCCAGGATCTCACACAAGAGGCTGCGCAAGGCCGCCTCATCGTCCGCGATCAAGATGCGGAATTTCCGTTTCCCGCTCATCGTTCCCCTTTCCTGTCGTTCATAACCTCCACCTGCAACCGGCGCGCCAACGGCAAACGGACAGTGAAGACCGTCCCTTGTCCCGGCTCGCTGGCAAACTCAATCCGCCCCCCCAACGTCTCGACGATGCGGTAGCTGATGGCCAAACCCAAACCGGAGCCCCGGTCTTTGGTGGTGAAGAAGGGATCGAAAACCTTATCCTGCAACTCCACCGGGATACCCGTGCCGGTATCCATGACGATGGCGAGCGCTTCGTCGTTCTCGCGCTGCAGCGCCACTGTCAGAGTTCCCCCCTGGGGCATGGCTTGGATGGCGTTCAAGAGCAGGTTCCAGAAGACCTGCTGCACCTGGTTCTCGTCTACCAGCACGGCAGGCGTGGGCTGGATCTGCCGCACAACCGCCACCCCCTGTTCGCGAGCTCTCGGTTCCACCAGAGTGAGGGTGTTCTCCAGGGTGCGGCGCAGCTCCAGCCGGACCATCTGGGGAGGGGAGGGACGAGCGAAGGTCAGCAGTTGAGAGAGCAATTGGTCCAGGCGCTCGGTCTCGGCGACGATTACCTCGGCGTACTTCTCCCCTTGTTCCCGGAGCAGCTTGCGGCTGAGGAGAAGTTGGGCATAGCCCTTCACCGCAGCCAGGGGATTGCGCACCTCATGAGCGATCCCAGTGGTAAAGAGGCCCAGTGCGGCCAGGCGGTCGGCGCGGCGCAGCAGTTCCTCCAGCTTGCGCTTGGTGGAGAGATCCTCGATGGTCAGCGCCTTCCCTGCCTCTTGTTGGGAGGCAGTGCGCAGATTCACCACTGAAAGTCCCAGTTCGATCGGCTCGCCGGCAGTGGAGACCAGGACCAAGGCTTGTTCTCCACTCTTGTGCTCGCGCAGCAAAGCTACCATCTTAGCGGCTTGGGGCACTTTCGCTTGGCCTAAGGCTTCCTGGTAGTTATGCCCCAAGGCGTCCTCGGCGGGGATGCGCAGCAGCTTTGCGGCGGCAGGGTTGAAGACGGTGATGATGCCTGCCTGGTCTAGCGAAACGATGCCGGTGGAGATGTTCTCCAATACGTAGCGAGTGTAGTCACGGGCCTGTTCCAATGCGGCGGCCAGTTTGTTGACCGCCCCTCCGATCTGCCCCATCTCGCCGGAGAGACGGGGGATACGGGCGGAAAGGTCGCTCTCCATGATCAGCAACCCCCCCTTGATGCGCGTCACACCGCGGGAAAGGTTGGTTCCGATCCAAAAGGCGCCCAGGATGCCGATGGCCAGAACAATGGCGATGATCTGCCAGGAGAAAGTGCGGATAACGTTCAGTTGGTGGTTGACCACTGATTGATCCTCAAAGGCATAAGCCCATCCGACCATTTCATCGCGATCCATCAGGTCACTGCGAGCCGCCAGTGAAGTGAGGATGCTGATCCCCGTCTGCGGCCGATAGGCGATGGGAGAGCCGAACTCGTACAGCCAGTAGCCGTAGAAGATGTTGGGGTAAGCTTGGCTAAGGATGGCAGTATAGCTGGAGAGCTCCGCCTCCAGGGTGGTGCGGCGCGATTTGGCATCAGCGGATGCGAAATCCGGCCGCTGCTTCAACTTGTCCATCGCTGCCTCGTATTGAAGGGCCATCTGGCGAGTGAGGCTGCTTACTTTGTCGCTTTTCTCTTGAATCAAAGCATCCTGGGCTTGCTGGATGAGGAAGGTTCCGGCGCCCACGGTCATCACCGCGAAGAGAACGGCGACCAGCAGAACCAATTGCAGACGTAAGGTGAAAAAAGATTTCATAGGGAGAATTATAATCGAGGTCTGGAAAAGCGTCGCCCTTGTCATTCCTGATTAAAATAGTACTATATCGATATGCGAATCTCAGCGCGGAGTGAATACGGACTGCGAGCCATGGTCTTCCTGGCTTCCCAGTCCTCCCTGGAGCCGGTTCCCCTGGAGCGGATCGGCCGGGAGGGCAGGATCCCCCGGCCTTTTCTAGCTCAAATCATGCGGGGGTTGCGCCGTGCCGGCTTGGTGGCCAGCGTACGCGGCTACCGCGGAGGGTATCTGCTGACGAGGTCGGGTTCTCACATCACCGTGCGTGAAGTGGTGGAAACCCTGGAAGAGAACCTTTCCCTAGTCCATTGTTTGATAAATGGCGAGTGCAGCCTATTTGATTCTTGCCTGACGCGGGTCTTCTGGCAACGCGCGCGGCAATCGTTAACCGAAATGATGGAACGCACCACGCTGGCCGACCTGGCGCCTCCCGGGGCGCCGGTCACCGCGGAAACAATTGGGGAAATAGTTGGGACATAATTTGCATTTATCCCACAGAAGTATTATGTCACGAATTATTTGGAATTATTGGAGGGCTAGACAAAGATGAAACGCATCTATTTCGACCACGCCGCCACCACCCCGGTACACCCCCAGGCGCTTGCGGCCATGTTGCCCTATTTCAGTGAGAAGTTCGGCAATCCCTCCTCGCTGCACAGCTACGGCCAGGAAACCGCCCAAGCCGTCGAGGAAGCGCGCAAGCAGTTGGCAAGCTTACTCAACGCCGACCCCAGGGAGATCATCTTCACCGGCTCGGGCACCGAGGCCGACAACTTCGCCTTAAAGGGGATCGCCCACAAGCTTGGCTCCAAGAAACGTCACCTGATCACCAGCTCGATCGAGCACCATGCCGTAGAGAACAGCGCCCAAGCCCTGGAGAAGGAGGGGTTTACTGCCACCTACCTGCCGGTCGACTGCGATGGCATGGTCGACCCGGAATCCCTGCGCCGGGCAATCACCCCGGAGACGGCGCTGGTTTCCATCATGCACGCCAACAACGAGGTGGGAACTATCCAGCCGATCCAAGCCCTGGCTGAAGTCGCCCACGAGCGCGACGCGCTCTTCCATACCGATGCCGTGCAGACGGTGGGGACCATCCCCGTCGACGTGAAAGCGTTAGGGGTGGACTTGCTCTCCCTCTCGGCGCACAAGTTCTACGGTCCCAAGGGGGTCGGCGCCCTCTACATTCGTCGAGGGGTTGCGCTGGAGCCACTGGTCTGCGGTGGCGGCCAGGAGCGCGGCCTGCGCGCTGGAACAACCAACGTCCCCGGCATCGTCGGACTGGGGATGGCTGCCGAGTTGGCTCAAGCGGAGATGCCCAACCGCATGGCCCACGCCATCAAGCTGCGAGAACGCTTGATTGAAGGCTTGAAAGATCGTCTGGAGGACTATATCCTCACCGGACACCGCAGCCAACGATTGCCGGGCAGCGCCTCTATCTGTGTGGACTTTATTGAGGGTGAATCAATGCTGCTTTTGATGGATCAGGAGGGTTTCGCCTGTTCCTCCGGCTCAGCCTGTACTTCCGGCAGCCTGGAGCCCTCGCACGTGCTGAAGGCGATGGGCATCGAGGTTCGGCTGGCTCAAGGTTCGCTGCGCAGCACCCTCGGCCGGGAGAACAGCGAGGAAGACGTGGACCGTTTCCTGGTGGTTCTCCCCCAGGTGGTGAAACGATTGCGGGAGATGTCGCCATTCAAGAAAAAATAGGCAGGAAGCGGAGAAAAGCGAAGTGGGGCGGGCATGGTATAATGACTCGCTGCCGCGAGCTGTTTAGCTGCCGCGGGCTCTTCAAGACACAGACAAGATAGATGTGGGATCGATTTACTGAAGGCGGACAGAAAGTCATCACCTGGGCGATGGAGGAAGCGCATCGCCTGGGTCATAATTATTTAGGGACGGAACACATCCTCTTGGGCATCCTCCGTGATCACAATAATCTGGCTGTGGCAACCTTGGAAAAACTAGGTGTGGTTCCGGCCGAGCTGAAGATGCGTGTCGAAGAGTTGCTGGGCGCCTCTCACCAGGTGGAATCTTTCTACGTCGGGGCTCAGATCGCCCTCACCCCCCGCGCCAAGCGCGTCTTGGAGCTTGCTTATGCTGAAGCCAAGGAACTGGGCCACCCTTACGTGGGAACCGAGCACCTGCTGTTGGGCTTGCTGCGCGAAGAAGAGGGGGTCGCCGCCCGCGCTTTGGTTGAAGTGGGCGTCGATCTGCCCCGCGCGCGCCAGACCGTCAGCGCCCTCTTGGCCCCCGAGCAGAAGACAAAAACCAAGAGCGCGACGCCCCAGTTGGACCAGTTCAGCCGCGATCTGACGGCAATGGCCCGGGACAACAAGCTGGACCCGGTGATCGGCCGGGACATCGAGATCCAGCGAGTTATTCACATCCTCTGCCGTCGCACCAAGAACAACCCGGCCTTAATCGGCGAGCCGGGGGTTGGCAAGACGGCCATCGTCGAAGGCCTGGCCCAACGTATCGTCTGTGGCCAAGTGCCGGAACCTCTGCGCAACAAACGTCTGATGGCCCTGGATATGGCCGCTGTGGTAGCCGGCACCAAGTACCGCGGCGACTTCGAGGAGCGCATGCGCCGCATCCTGACCGAGTTGCGGAAGGGCGAGGGGGGCATCATCCTCTTCCTCGATGAGCTTCACAACCTGGTTCATGCCGGTGCAGCCGAAGGGGCTATCGACGCCGCCTCCATCTTCAAGCCAGCCCTGGCCAGGGGCGAGCTGCAGTGCATCGGCGCCACCACCCTGGACGAATACCGCAAGTACGTGGAACGCGATGCTGCCCTGGAGCGCCGCTTCCAAACAGTCTACGTGAAAGAGCCCACCCTGGAGGAGACCAAGCTGATCCTGCGCGGCCTCTGCGGGCGGTACGAGGAGCACCACCACGTGCAGATCAGCGAGGAAGCCATTGATGCTTCCGCTGAACTGGCTGAAAAGTTCATCACCGGTCGTTTCCTGCCTGATAAAGCGATCGATCTGATCGATGAAGCAGGGGCCAAGGTCCGGCTGGAGGAAGGTCGCCTCGAACGGGAGGTGACACGCGACGATGTCGCTTCGGTGGTCGCTGCTTGGACCGGTATTCCGGTCACGCAGTTAGCCTCCAGCGAGGCCGAGAAGCTGATGCACATCGAGGAGGCCATCCACCAGCGGATCATTGCCCAGGATGAGGCGGTGCGCGTCGTGGCCGAGGCGCTGCGCCGTTCGCGGGCAGGCTTGAAGGACCGGCGTAAACCGATCGGTTCCTTCATCTTCCTCGGCCCCACCGGCGTAGGCAAGACCGAGCTGGCCCGTGCCCTGGCCGAATACCTCTTCGGCAATGAGACCGCTCTGATCAAGATCGACATGTCCGAGTTCATGGAGAAGTTCTCCGTCTCCCGCTTGATCGGCTCACCCCCCGGCTACGTCGGCTATGATGAGGGAGGGCAGTTGACAGAACAGGTTCGCCGCCGTCCCTACGCAGTGATCCTCTTCGACGAGATCGAGAAAGCCCACCCGGACATCTTCAACATCCTCCTGCAGATCCTCGACGACGGCCGCTTGACCGACGGCCAGGGGCACGCTGTGGACTTCCGCAACACCATCCTGATCATGACCTCCAACGTGGGCGCCTCACAAGTTGCAGCCAAACCCTTCGGCTTCCGCGCGGGCGCCTCCCAACGACCCGACTTCGAGGAGGTCAGAACGCACCTGCAGGGCGAAGTGAAGCGCCTCTTCCGCCCCGAGTTCCTCAATCGGGTGGACGAGACCATTGTCTTTCGTCCCTTGGAGCCGGAGGATATTCAGCAAATCGTTGATCTGCTGATCCGCCAGGTGGGGCGCGAGCTGCGCAGCCAGGGGATCAGCCTGCAATTGACCGAACGGGCCCGGCAACTGTTGGCCGAGCGCGGCTATGACCCGGCCAACGGGGCGCGCCCCTTGCGCCGGACCATCCAGAAACTGGTGGAGAACCCTCTCTCGGAGAAGATCCTGCAGGGACAGTTCACCTTCGGCGATCTGGTGATCGTCGACCTTGAGAATGAGGGCTCGCTGCCGCGGGCTGAAGAGTTGGTCTTCCATACGATGGAGGTCATCTCCGCTGCCTAGTAAATCCCCACCAACCTGCAGCAGGCAGCGGATGTTCGGCCTGCTCGCACTCCTTTTCCTCCTCCTCGTCTTGAGCCCCTTCGTCCTCACCGGAGAGGCAAGGGCGGATCCGATCCCTCCGGCCACGCCTACCGCCGGCGCCACGCCCTCTAACACTGCCACGCCCTCAAACACTGCCACGCCCACCCCCAGCGCGACTCCCAGCGCCACTGCCACGCCCTCCCCGAGTGCGACGCCATCGTCTCCCCAGACTCCGACCACGACCGCGACCCCCTCCCCCACCGCGACCCCAAGCACCCCAACCACGCCCTCACCTTTCCCTCCCGTTGACCTTCCCTTCCCCGACCTGTGCGGCCACCTCGGCGAGCAGGAAGTCCGTCTGCTCCATGTGCGCGGTCTGGTCGACGGTTTCCCTGATGGCAACTTCTACCCGGACCGCTCCCTGACGCGAGCCGAGTTCGCCAAGCTCTTGACGCTTAGCCTAGGCGTTCCCCCAGTCTACAATGTGATCCCCAGCTTCGCCGATGTACCGCCTGACGACTGGTCTTTCCCCTACATCGAGGGAGCCCGCAACCTCAACCTTCAACCCTTCTTCCTCTTCCAAGGCTTCTCAGATGGCACTTTCCGCCCCCGCAGCGCCATCACCGCAGCGGAAGGCTTGACTTTGCTGGTGCGGGCCAAAGGGTGGGAACTGGAGGATGCCACCGCCAGCCCCTCCTCCCCCTTCCTCGACGTGACGCCTACTTACTGGGCTTACCCAGAGCTGTTAACCGCACGCAGCCATGGCTTGATCTTCAACGACCAGGTCTTCCCGGAGGAACCGCTCTATCGCTGGCAGGCGGCGGTCTATCTTTACCGGGCCATCGACCAGCCCGCGCAAAAAAGGATCTTCATCTCCCTGGCCGAGCAACACCTCTACGCTCTGGAGGGGGCGCGCATCGTCTACGACTATCCCGTCCTCACCGGCAAGTGGAATTGGCCGACTCCGCCCGGATCCTACGAGGTGGGCTCCAAGAGTGAGGCAACCGATATGAGCGGCGGCCTGGGAGGCCCGGAGGAGTACTACGTGCCGAATGTGCCCTGGTGCCTCTTCTTCATCGGCCGCACTTATGCCATTCACGGGAATTATTGGAAACCTGAGGAGTACTTCGGCGACGACCCCACCTACACAGGCAGCCATGGTTGCGTCGGACTAATCCCCGACCAGGCCGAACAGGTCTACAAATGGACCCCGGTTGAAACGCCCGTCGTGATCACCGCCGACTACTTGCACCGGACGCCGCCTCCGCCTCAAGACAGCGCTCCGTAAATGCCTCCCCCTTTTCGAAGGGCGGCCCATGCTATTACCCTCTGTGCCAAGATAGACCTGAGACAGTTCCCCTCCCGAAATAGAAGAAGGAAATGACAGGGCGGAGAATGAGAGAGTGAGATGAACCACTGGAGTATGATGAAGAATGAGACCATTGAACCAGGAAGAGGAGACGAGATGACAGGGATGAGAATATTGGCCGCCGCCCCCACTAAAGAAAAGGACGCCCACTTCCCCGACCCGGAGGTGAGAGAACCTCAACCTCGCCCGCTGCGCCGCTTCACCGCCCGCTACAAGGCAGACCTCCTGCGCCAAGCGGAGAGCTGCAACACCACCGGAGCGTTGACCGCTCTGCTGCGCCGGGAAGGCCTCTACTCCTCCCACCTCCACCGCTGGCGCCAGCAAGAGCAAGAAGCCCTGGAAG
>JAPLHV010000011.1 GCA_026389455.1 Coprothermobacterota bacterium | reverse complement strand
GCGCGAGGGTCCGTTTTTCCACCCCTCGGGTAGTGAATGTCACTGATCACTCCCAGCAGATTCCCGGCGAAGCGGCGGTAAATGGCCAGCCCTTCTTCATAGGTTCCGGCTAAGTGGACTCGCGGCCTCCCGCGCTGGCGAAGGGCGCGTTGGGCCAATGAGACTTCATCGGTCAGGAGGCGGTTGGTCTGGTCCCAAAGTACCTCGAAGACCGCGGGCAAGTAGGCGGAGGTAAAACGCAAGTCGTCCTCTACGATCAAAAGGTTGGGGACGCCCAGCAGTTCCGTATCCGCTGCGGCGTTCCGCTCATCCTCCATCAGTTGGATGATACCCACCAGGATCTTCCCGTCTCCTCGCCAGAGGCAGATGCGGTCGATCGCCTGCCGGTCCTGCAAGGCGATCAGGCGCTCCAGCTCCGGGGTATCGTAGGCCAGCAGGACCGCTGGCGTCCCCGGGCAGAGGCTCTTGGCGCGCCGCCCGAAGGTAAATGGATCGATGTCCCCCAAGCGCATCATCGCTACTACCAGGTCGAAGGGCTCGGCTGCCAGCATCTCCAACGCTTCTTCGGCGTCCGTCGCTCGGCTGACCATCGGGTAGTAGCCCAAGTCGCGCAGGCGATACGCCTGCATCAAGAGGTCGGTCAGGCGCCCATCCTCCTCCAGCAGATAGGCGTCGTAGAGGCTCGCCACCAGCAGCAGCTTGCGCACCTTGAAGGGCATCAGGCGCAGGAGCTTGGCAGCATCCTGGTTTGGACGCAGCGACCCCCGAGGCTTGGCGTTCATCTTGTCAGTGGGATCCATGGATTGGGTCATCTATCGGCTCGCGGTTCAATCCGCATCATTCTGTATTTCTTCCATTCTCTTAGCTCAAACAAAACACAACTCATTTTTTCGAGAGTTTTTATTAGTTCAATCCTCTTCATGCGATTTGAAGCTCACCAACCTTATGAACATTTGGCATACTGCCGCTTGTCAATTCATTGTAAATATCTTTTAGATTATCCTTAAGTTCGAGTAAGGATTCTCCCTGAGTTCTATAATCAGGAAATTCCTCAAGCCAACCGATGAACACATCATCTTCTTGGCAATAGATAAATCTCTTCGTCATGATTATATTCCTCCATTCTCTTGGCAGAATGTTCGCCCCTCATCCGCTTGCAAAGCCAAGCGCAGCGAAGCGAGTCGGCTGGATCGCTATCTTGGGCGGCCTTTGTTGCAATGCCGGTTCATTTCAACGGTAGACGGCTTGCTTCGCTACTCACAGTGTAACTCATTGTAGACCGTTTCTATCTTGCCTGCGGATAGTTTACCTGAAGCAATCGTGCTAAATCATCTAAGGCTCTCTCTCATCACAAGTGGGTAAGATCGCCTGAGGGGAAAAAGAAGAGTGCCACGTGCAAGGGCTGGAAGCTTTATTCGAGGGAACATTGCGACTTGACCGGCCTTGGAGAATCACACGGATAGAGTTCCTTGAAGGCAAAGGGATCATTAAGGCATTCATCGACTTTCCCCGAGGGCGCCTTTTCTGCTGTCCCCTTTGCGGCAAATCTGTGAATAACGCATCACTGCACCGAGGTGGCACGTTAGTTGGAGGACTATTCTGGCGAAACACAGATAGGGATCGATGAGACCTCAAAAACAAAAAGTGCATAACTATCCCTGGGACTATCCCTGGGACAGCGGCGCCCCAGTGCGGCATCCTTGGATGTTGCGCTCTTCCTGGGACAGCGGCGCCCCAGTGCGGCTCCTGTTCTCATTGATCCACCGCGCCGTATCTGAACAGCCCCCGGCAGCATGGTTCTTTCACGACAATGCAATCTTCCCCAAAGAGAACCCCCTCAAGCGGTTCGACTAGACAGTCCCCGGCAGGGTGTCCTGAGCTGAATAGCCCCCGGCAGGGTGTTCTGAGCTGAATAGCCCCCGGCAGGGTGTTTGTTCTGAGCTGAATAGCCCCCGGCAGGGTGTTCTGTGTCGAAGTGGGGCAGATTGCCGCGAGAGCGCCACCCGCAGGCTGGTTGCTCCACGGAGCGGTTGGCTTCCGTCACATCACTGCTGATGCCGCACTGGGGCGCCACGGTCCCATCCCAGGAAAGCCAACAATCTCAGGGACGGTCTCAGGCATAGGAGCGGTCACGATCTCAGGTTTGCGCACTGGGGCGCCACGATCCCATCCCAGGAAAGCCAATGATCCCAGGAACCTTGTTGCCCTCAGACTGCCTTACCCACTCATTATGAGAAAGAACCTTATTCATCGACTTTCCCCGAGGGCGCCTTTTCTGCTGTCCCCTTTGCGGCAAATCTGTGAATAACGCATCACTGCACCGAGGCGGCACGTCAGTTGGAGGACTATTCTGGCGAAACACAGATAGGGAACGATGAGACCTCAAAAACAAAAAGTGCAAAACTATCCCTGGGGGAGTCATCTCCAGTTGGCTTCCGTTACTTCACTGCTGATGCCGCACTGGGGCGCCACGGTCCCATCCCAGAAAAGCCGACAGTCACAGGGACGGTCTCAGTCACAGGGACGGTCCAGACCCCAGATTTGCCGCACTGGGGCGCCGCGGTCCCAGGGGCGCCGCGGTCCCAGGGAAGCGCTGTCCCAGGGAGAGAGTAGTCCTCTTCCTTCTGACAGACTGCCTCGGTATCGAAATGCGTCACTGAACAGCCCCCGGCAGGGAGTTCTGTGACACGCTGCCGAAGGCTGGTAGGATGCCCGCTTGAAATGAAAAGGAACCTCATTTAACCAAGTAACCGAACCGAGGATCGTTTCCTTGAGGGAATCCTGTTTATCCGGTAATCTTATTGAGGCACTACCTGTGTAGTCAGATGTCTCGAATTATTCTGAAATGCCGAACGAAGAAAGCGGGGCAGCGATGAACGAGGAACACGGACCATCTGAGCAGCCTGGCGAGGGCAAGCGAGCGGAGGAGAAGCTAAGAGCGGAAGGTAGAGACTTTTCAACCCTGGTTGAACACGCCACCGACATGATCGCACGCTTCGACGCCAACCTGCGCTATATCTACTGCAATCCGGCAGTCGAAGATCAACTCGGAATGCCGGCGCATGCGTTGATCGGGAAAACGCCTCTGGAGACCGGCGAGCCGCGCGCGCAGGCAGAGTTTATGGAGCTCTTGTTGAGGAAAGCCCTGGAAACGGGCGAGGAACAGGAAGTCGAACAGAGTTACCCGTTGCCCTCAGGCGCCAAGCGCTTTCTGACCCGCATCGTACCGGAACGCGACGAGCAGGGGAAGATACAATCCCTGCTGGCCATCACCCACGACATTACCGAGCGCAAGCTGGCCGAGGATGCGTTAAAGGAGAGCGTGGAGAAGTACCGGGCGCTGGTGGAGAATGCCATGGATGCTATCGTTGTCGTCCAAGACGGCAGACTGGTATTTGCCAACCCGGTAGTGACGAAGATGATTGGTTATACCTCGGAGGAACTGTTCTCCCGGTCGTTTGTGGAGTTGATCCATCCGGAGGACCGAGCCCTGTTCCTGGAACGTGACACGAAAAGATTGGGCAGCGACGAATCAGCCAGCCGCTATCTCTTTCGGCTGATCAGCCTCCCCGGCGACATCAAGTGGGTGGAACTGAACACCGTCCTGATTCAGTGGGGCGGACAACCAGCCGCGCTCATTTTTCTGATCGACATCGGAGCGCGCGAGCAGTTAAAACGAGAAACAGCCAAAAAGATCACCGGCCAGTTGACGGCCGGCATCGCCCACCAGATCCGCAACCCTCTCTTCATCATCTCTCTGTCGGTGCAGTCGATCGAGAAGAATCTTCCCGCCAAAGACCCCCAGCGCAGGCTGACCCAGGCCATCCTGGACAAGGTGCGCAAGCTGGACGTAGTCACTGCCAGCCTGGTCCACTTGGGCAAATACCACCGGTTGAACATCACCAACGCCAGCCTGCACAAGCGCCTGGAGCTGGCCTTGATCCTGGTTCGAGCCCCGGCCAATGCCCAGCGGGTGAAGGTTGTGCGGCGTTATTATCCCCATCTGCCGCAGGCCTGGATGGACGTAGAGGCGATGGATGAGGTCTTCGCCAACCTGTTCACTAACGCCTTGGAAGCGATGCCGGAAGGGGGCCTTCTAACCGTGGAGACAAGCTTTGATGTGGAGCGCAAGGAACTGCTGGTGCGCATTCAGGACAGCGGTTGCGGCATCCCCAAAAACGTTCAGGAGAATATCTTCGTTCCCTTCTCCACCACCAAGGAGTCGGGCTCCGGATTGGGGCTGGTCTTCTGCCAACGCATCGTCGAGGAGCACGGCGGACGGCTGACCTTCCAGAGTGAAGCAGAGGGGGAAGGCC
>JAPLHV010000208.1 GCA_026389455.1 Coprothermobacterota bacterium | reverse complement strand
ATCCTCGAAACGGTATTCCCATAATCCACTAGCAGCGGCATCGTTCCCATTTTCTTCCCAGCAAAGGATGCGATTGCGCCTGGAGTCGAAGGCATAGCCTTTCTCCGTGGAAGGAATCGGCGTTGATTCCGTCGTCCCTTGAATCCGCGACCAATCGACGGCCCATGCCTTCAGGCGGGGAATCTCGGCGGTGGAGGGTGAATCCGTAGGGAGCAGGGTGTGAACTGGATCGCCGTAGGGTTCGCTGGTGTATTCTTGGATGAGCCATCGATTTGCTTCTTCAATGAGAGTGGCGTGGATGATCACCTCACCTCTGAAGCAATCGATGCGGATTTCCCCATCTTGATAGACCTTCTCCTGGATGTTTCGCTTTCCAATCGCGACTACATCTGCATATATTCCTTCCACCGAAATGTCCCGAATCCGGACATCCTCAATGGTTGTTGTAGCGGCAATCGCCGGCACGTTGACGAAATCCAACGAAAATCCCATTTCCACCCAGGTTTTATCAAGGCTGGTGGCTTTCTCCTGTGTGAATGCCTCTTTGATTTGAGTCCTGGCTTCAGTGATCAGGGATTCGTGTTGCGAGACATAGGTTCCATCCTTCCGATGAGTAGCGGCTTCTTCTTGCAAGCGGATCGGCATCCACTGCGCCTCTAAAAGGACCCGACGTATCGATTCTTGCGTTTCGCCATTGACTTTAGTTTTCGAAGCTTGAATCGGAATGACGATGGCCAAGGTTACGATTACTGCGAGTAATGGCAAAATGAATTTTCTCACTGTCCTCCTCCTTCATTACATGAACCTTTAGTTCTTGTTCAATTATCCTCGCTTTTCTCAGGCGCCTATCGACGGCACCCACGTAATTCTTCTTTACTATCATGATAGGTTTTTAGTGAATTTGTCTACCTACCCCCCCGTCCGGGCGGGACTGGGTGAAAGAAGACTCCCTGGCTCATATTCCCCGGCCTATTTGTCCTACTTCCCCATGTTAAATCCATCCCACTCGCGCCTGTCCTACCGATAGAAAGCAGGGCGTTTCCTCGGCCACCCTTACTTTCCGCTCCCGTTTGCAGAGAGCTTCCAACTTCTGCGACAGTTCAACAAACTGGAACTGCCGCAATAGTAAGACAGTGATTCTTTTTTCGATAAAAACGATGAAATTATGAAAATAATTATTGAAATATCTTGACAAGAGATAGAAAGAGGGAGACACTCGCTTTGGAGGAAAAGACAATGAAAAAGTTTTGGCTGGTATTCGTTTGTGTTTGTTTACTGTCCTTGCTTAGTCCCCAAGTCCCAATGGTCGGGGCCTCAGGAATATCTTTTGTTCCTCTCGCTTTGGCCGATGATGTGACAACCCCATCTGCTTTAGCTAATGAAGCGACTCTTCCTCCGTCTCCCCCCGGCCCAGTAAAGCCTAATCCACCGCCGGCTTTTCCCCCGGAACCTCAACCCCCTGCGATAACCCACCTTTCGGGACAGTCTAGGGAATCGGAACTTGAAATCGGGAAGAGAATCCTCAGCTTCTGCGCCGCTGAAAAAGAAGCCATTAAAAGCAAGGATTCCTCTTCTCTGAGCTCTTTCTTCACCACCCTGAAGGAGAAAGAAAGAGTGGCCGACCATTTACTGGGCTCAGGAGGGATGAGAGGGGTTTGGCTCTACTATCAGGATGATTATCATCAGGGTTACAAAGGAGAGCCCCGCCTGGACCAGGAAATCGATGACCCCATCATCGTCATCAGAGATAACGAGGCCCTCTGCTACCTGCGGGAAACAATCTGGGTTCGAGCCATTGGATTAAGAACGGGGATGATCGTGGAATCAGCCGGAGCCTATTACCACACCATCCTCTTGGAAAAGATAACTAATGCCTGGGTGATCAAGTATGATCTGTTCTTCTCCGACTTCACCCCCCTCCCTCGGGATGCCCCTCTTGTTCAAAGTGAAAGCATATTTCCCTCGGTCTCCGGTTTCCCCTCCTTCGAAGAGGTAGTCAACATTCTCTCCCAGAAACTTTCCTGGTATGAGGAGATGCTCCTGAGATCAAAGGAAGAAACGGTTTCGCCAAGATCTAATTCACCAGATAGGGTAATTGCCGCCCAGTATGCGGATCAGTTTGCCCTAACACCTAATACTCCAAAATATCCCTACTTTAAATATTGGGATCCAGAGAATCAAAAATGGGTGTACGTTGACTGTTCCAATTTCGTCTCCCAGTGCTTATTCGAGGGAGGGTGGTCGATGGATCAAAGCGGCCCCCTTAATCTCCAGTGGTGGCTCTATTATCTCTGGGATTACCGTGATGCATCATCAACATGGCGCCTTGCTGGTGATTACGAAGAGCCGGATGCCGGTCTCTGTTACTACATTACCCACAATTACGATCAGCCTTCTTCCCCTCGTGGCTATTTCATGGGAGATGGTAATTATTGGAGAAATCTTTTACTCGGGGATGTTCTTGGCTACAAAACGGGCAATGACAGCTATATTCACCATGTGGCCATCTGCGTCGGCTATGACTGGGATTCTGATCCAAGTTATTTCCCTTATCCCTTAGTTGATGCTCACTCTGATAACCTATATCATGCTCCTTTCCACCTCTGGATGCCTTTTAACAAGGTCAATCTATACCGCCTCTACTATTCCAATAATGCGGTGGCCTACTACCTCAATGGAAGCTGGAATCTGATTACACCTGGCCTGAACTCTTCCCAAACAGCGCGGCAAATATTCGGAGCCTACTTCGAACATGCCTTTCATTGGGATAATTTGAATCAGACGTATGTCCTAGCGGATGATCAACCTTTGCAGGCCGGTTTAAGCTATTGGGTTTCAATGGACGCTGCTGCCACGCGCTATACAAAGGGCAGCGATACAGCGAATCCATTTTATAAACCACTCAACCCCGGCTGGGAGCAGATGGGAAGCCCCTTCGATATCACCATTCCCTGGTCCAATGTCTCTATCTATTATCAAGGAACCTGGAAATATATCGCGGCTGCTCAAGCCTCGGGCTGGGTGGGAGTTGCGTACGCTTGGAATGGATTTCAGCAAATATACTTTCCTGCTGAGGATTTCACCACGGACTTCATCAACCCAGGTTGCGGTTTCTGGCTGAAGGTGAATGTGCCATGCTGGATCGCGTTCGGCCAATAATGATCCCTATCAAAGGGATTTTGATGCTCTTGGCTATTCTCATCGGCCTAGGAGCTTGTGTCCCAAACAATCCTCAGTCCCCCACCCCTACCACCAGGCCCCCTTCGGGAGGCCTGGTGGCCGAGTTGGCAATTCCAAAAGATGGGCGGCTTCCAAAGGCACTGGAAGATCATGTAGGTTATTGGATGACATTCGATACAAAAAGAAATCGGCTTATCATATTCAGTTTTTGGGGAAAATCGGAAGAATCCAGAGAATCGACCGCCCTCTGGGCTTATGAGCTGGGGAAAGGATGGACTGACCTTTCTCCATCAAATTCCCCACAATTATCCTATTCTAGCTTCCCAACCCCAGGTGAAATTGTTTATGATCCCACAGGTGATCGTCTCCTTCTATTCATCATAGGCGAACCCCCGCAACCGCCCCCCAAGGTCTATTTAGAACCACCCCCGCCCCCGGAGGTAACGGGAAGTCCCCCCATTTCTAGTGATACAGACAAAAGACACATAGCTCATGTTCAGACCTGGAGCTTTGATTTTGAAAAACATAGTTGGCAATACCTACCAGTCCCGCAGATGCCTCCCTCAGGAAATGCTGGCCTCCTGGCAGTTTATGATGCCAAGCACGGTAGAGTAATCCTTCTGGTGGGACATTGGACGCCAGAGTCCGGCACCAATGTCCCTTCTGAAACTTGGGCCTTTGATTGTCAGAAAAATGCCTGGGAAAAGAGAGAAGCTTTAGGCTCTCCTGGCTTCAACTGGCTCTGGCATTCGAGTTCTCTCTGCTACGATTCTAAAAGGGGTGAGGTTCTACTTGTGGGCGAGCCTTCCGGGCTTGAAGAAGTCAACCTAAGGCTTTGGGCTTACAACTATGAGGGAGATACCTGGGAAGAGCGCAGGGTCATCAATCCCCCAAAGAGCAGCCGCGGCAGATTTGCTTTAGCTTACGATGACCACCTTGATGTTCTCATCTTTTTCGACTATTTTATACAGGTTTACAATTTCCACCTCAACTCCTGGGAGAAAATTGAAAGCCGTAATCTTTTTGCCAGAGCCATTGCTGATTTCAGAATAGCTTACGATCGTCTTAATCAGTGTGAGTTGATTTTAGCTTCGGACTTAGACGATCTCAAGCATTATATTTTGACCTTAAAAATTGAACCGGAAGATGGGAATGAGAAAATGATATCGTGGAGGAAAAATAGGGTCTGAATATTTTTTGCCCGATCTTGGTGGCTGGATCTGGCCGGGATACGGTTATTGGATAAAGCCCGCGAATTCAGTTACCCTGACCTTTTATCGGCCATGACCATGAGAAAGGGGTGGATTTTTCTCCTGCTCTTCTCCTTGGTGCTTTCGGGCTGTGGCCTGATTCAGACATCAGAGTCCCCTACAACCTCCACCACGCCTTCCTCCCCATCGCCCACCACCACTTCTTCGGTTCCCACCTCCAGCCCAACGGCCGGCTGGACCGGCCTAAGCATTACTTGGACACAAATAGAGCAAGGCAATTTCCCCCCTGACAGGT
>JAPLHV010000176.1 GCA_026389455.1 Coprothermobacterota bacterium | reverse complement strand
CGGAAAAAGGGGACAGATTTATTTTCCCCCTTTTCTCTGGTATTTGGGAAGCCTTTCTAGGGAAAAGAAGCTCCTCTGGCAATCTGTGCCGTTGAGCAGGAGGAAACTCCCTCCTGCTCTATTTCCGCCCAGAAGAGGGAGACTGCCTACCGCCGCTTGATCAATGGTTGTATGTAATTGGGCCATAGTAGCTGAGGCAATCCGCAAAGTTGCGCGTCCACCGCCGAATCGCTTACGATGAAGCGAAACAAATCGTGCAGGCAGGATGATCAAATTGGAAAAGGAAGGTATTCAGCGTTTCTTTTGCCCTTACTTCGGTGAGGATGTTGAACTGACATCAGAGAGGCGAAATCACATTGCGCGCCAGCATCCTGAAATGGGTACGGACTTCGATCAGATCATCAAGTCGGCGCTGAATGATCCTGACCAAGTGCGCCGGAGTCGCCGGATGGGAAACGCGAGACTATTTTCGCGGTGGTTTGCTGATGTGCGCGGGGGAAAACACGCAGTGATTGTTGTGGTCAGTGACGTAGATGCCGGAAGGTCATGGATCATCACAGCCTATTTAGCCAGAAGGCTGGCAGAAGGAGAAGTCGAATGGAACCGAGATTGAGCTTCCAGTACAACCGGGAGTCCGACATCCTGACGATCCAAAAGCGATCGCCCTACGCGGAACAGGAATCCGAGGAGCTGGATGATGAGGTCATCGCTCGCCTGAACCCGACTACGGGCGAAGTGGAGAGTTTGGAAGTTCTATTCTTCTCGACGAGGCTCCTTCGTGACTCCACCTTTGAGCTGCCCATCGCTGCTGACTTGAGGCTGCTCCCGATCGGGTAAGGTTCACTGATCGGGCCGCCACCGTTGGTTCAGTTCCACCGATCTCCACGGGTGGCAACGGAGAATGCCCGGCCATTTTCCTTCTGGAAAAAGGGGACAGATTTATTTTCCCACTTTTCTCAGCCTTCCCGACCCTCGAGTTTCTACATGCCTTTCCTTTTCTCCTACTGTGGACAATGGGGCTGATGGGGACAGGTTTAAACCTGTCCCCATCAGCCAGACCCGATCTTTCGCTACGCTTTGGACGGGTCGCCAGTCAACTATCCCCGTCGGAGCGATCTACGAATAAATAGATCTGTCCCCTTTTCTCATTTGATGCGTGCAAACTCCTCACTGGGGGTAATATTGGCATACTTCCCCATGATGGCATCAAGAGCGGCTTTTCTGTCTAATGAGAGAGGCGCCCCGGCCATTCGCTGCTCGTCCAACTGGACAGGAAACGGAATCCCCCGACGATTGCGCACGGCGCTTAAAAATATCTTGATCGCCTCAGTTGTGCTAAGTCCCAGTCTCCTGAAGATCTGTTCCGCATCTGCTTTCAATTCCCCCTCAATCCGTAGGGTTATGGTTGCATTTTTAGGCATGGCTTCGTCTCCTTTGCGTACTGCAATTGTACTTAAGTAGACGTACATTTGCCACCTTGGGGTCAGGTCTTTAGATTTAGCATTTTCTGCCGTACCGCTATGGAATCATGGCCAGACCTCTGCGGATTGAATATGAAGGCGCGGTTTATCACATCACCTCGCGGGACAACGAATGAAGAGTCTTCACCGACCAACCTGGAATAGCTACTACCCATCAACCAGGACGAAAACAAGGCGGAGAGGAATCGTAGAATCCGCGAAGCGGTGGAGCAATTCCACTACAGCCAACAGGAAGTGGCCAAGCATACCGTCCTGCACTACACCACCATCAGTAGGATCATGAGGGAATGCTAAATCTAAAGACCTGACCCCATAGTTCCCATGCACCGAGAAGCTGAGGAAGCCCAGGATCCAGGCCGAGGCTGCGGCGGTCCACTCCTGGAAGCGCTGCACGGCCCCGCTCCAGAAGTAGAAAAGGGCGAAGAGGGCTAGTCAGCCTGCCCCATGGCGTTACCTCCCTGTCTCGTGATCGTTTAGCTTATAGT
>JAPLHV010000256.1 GCA_026389455.1 Coprothermobacterota bacterium | reverse complement strand
GTCGGAGCAGTTCTCGATGCGGGCTTCGATGGTCCGGATGCGCTCGGCTGGGAAGACCGCTTCCGCTGTCTGGCGGGCCAGTTTGATCATCGCCGGGGACGCGTCAATGAGGAGGATCTCCCCGATCTCTCCTACTTTGCCCGTCTCCACTAAGTGTTGTACTAACCGGACGGTTAAGGCGCCGTCGCCGCAGCCGATGTCCATGACCCGCAATGGATGGTTGATAGCCGGTAGAGTATGCCCCAGATGGAGAACAAATCGCTGGCGGGCTTTGGCCATAGTCGGCACGGAAGCCCAGTGCATGAAGGGTCGAGGGTCGGCGAAGACGACGGTGGGCATCTCCAATTTTCCCAAGTGGCGCTCCAGGAAGCTGAGCAGGAAAGCATTGGAAAAGAGGCCGTCCTCCTCTTGCAAGACGCCCGCCTTCAGCCACTGCAAGGCCTCCTCCCCTTGGCCTTTGGCAGCCAACAGAGTCCCGGCAAAGAAACAGAAAGCCGGCCAGAGATTGGAGCGAACCGTCCCTTTGACGGTATCTTGGGTTATCCCCCCACCTAATGCCAATTCTCCCCATTCCCTCCACTGCACCTTCTCTTCTTCTCTTAGAAAGAGCATCCATTCCCTCCGTGATCTGAATTTGCCGAACGATTGGGCTAGCTCAAATCCTGATCCTTCCGACAGATGTGAGCGAAAGCCCTTCCGGCCATGATAGCAAACTTGCAGGAGAAGGGCTCTAATCCGGGACAAAATACTATTTTCCTGGGAATGGCAAAAAAGTTCTTTGTCCCATTTTTTCCAGTAAAATTTGCGACTTCGTCAGGATTCGAAGGCATAGCCTTTCTCCGTGGAAGGAATCAGCATTGATTCCGTCGTCCCTTGGATCCGCGACCAGTCTACTGTCCAGACCTTCATGCGGGGAATCTCGGCGGTGGAGGGCGAATCCGCAGGGAGCAAGGCGTGAACCGGATCGCCGTAGGGTTCGCTGGTGACAACCTATACTTACCGCTCCTATTTGCAGAGAACTTCCAACTTCTGCAGCAGTCTGTCGGCTTGGAGATGCCGCAGGAGTAAAACAGTGATTTTTCTTTCGACAGAAAATGATGTGATTTTGAAAATAATTCTTAAAAAACCTTGACAGGAGATAGAAAGAGGGAGACACTCGCTTTGGAGGTAAAGACAATGAAAAAGTTTTGGCTGGTTTTTGTTTGTGTTTGTTTACTGTCCTTGCTTAGTCCTCAAGTCCCAGTGGTCGGGTCCTCAGGAATACCTTCTGTTCCTCTTGCCTTAGCCGATGACGTGACTGTTCCTCTCACTTTAGCCGATGAAGCAACTCTTCCTCCTTCTCCCCCCGGCCCAGTAAAGCCGAATCCACCGCCGGCCTTTCCACCGGAACCTCAACTCCCTACGATATCCCACCTTTTAGGACAGTCGAGGGAATTGGAACTCGAAATCGGAGCCCGGATCCTCAAGTTCTGCGCCGCGGAAAAAACAATCGTAATGGGTCGCGATGGATCCTGCCTGGTGGATTTATTCTCCACGGTCTCGGAGCAAAAAAGAATAGGAGATTCTTTTGGAGCAATGAGATCGGAATGGCTTTTTTGGGGGGGTGGCTCTCAAAAAGGGGACAAGGGTAAACTCCGTCTGGACCAGGAGATCGATGATCCCATCATCGTCATTAAAGACAAGGAGGCCCTCTGCTACCTGCGGGAAACAATCTGGATTCGCTCTCTCGACCACCCATCGGACGGGAGCTTGGATACAGCTGAAGGACGTTCCCACTCGATTCTTTTGGAGAAGAAGATGGATTCCTGGGTCATTCGGTATGATCTTTTCGGCTCGGCCTATACGACTCTTCCCCCAGAGGCCCCGCTGGTGACAGTAAAAGGTTCTTACCCCAGCACTTTCCTCTTGGTCTCCGGTTTCCCCAGCTTCGAGGAAACTCTGAGTTCTCTTCCCTCTAAGCCCCAATGGTATCTAAAGATGATGGAGAAAACCAAAGCATCTTCCCTTCTGGATCCCTCTCCTGATCGAGGAGCTGCGGTACGGTATGCTGAAATATGGTGGAATGGCCATAATACTACGGACTATCCAAACTATGAGCCTGGTGACTGCGCCAACTTTGTTTCTCAGTGTCTCCATGAAGGGGGCTGGCTCATGGATTATGAGGGAGCGCTTTGGTGGAGCACTCAAGCAGACAGTTTCGCAACTTGGAGATTGGCTGGTGATCATCATGATGGGCAATATGATGGTCTATGCTGGTACCTCTTAGCCAATGGCTGGCCGGACAATACTCCCCGAGGGACTTTCCTCGGAACAGCAGCGGATTCTTTAGCCGTAGCCCAGCTGGAAATCGGAGATGTTGTCTGCCTTGAAAAAGGGTGGGAGGGATCTTATTATGGCCATCATGTGGGAATCTGTGTTGGCTATGATATCGATCCATATACAGGTAATTACTCCCCATTAATTAGTGCCCATTCCACTGCCGCCCATCGTGTATCCCTATCATATTTTAGCTATGGGTATCCTGCCAGCCAACTTTTTCTCTACAGAGTTAGCTATCCCTATGAGACGACGCCATTCGAGTTAAACAGCGCTGGGTGGCACATGGTGACACCGGGCGTCTACTCTGCCTTACCCGCCAACCAGATTTTTGGCCCCAACCTCGTAGCCTGTTTTGGATGGGATGTCACCAACCAAATCTACGTAGATAAGAAATATTCCCCGTTGAGTGCGGGACAGGGATACTGGTTAAGAGTTTCCGCTCCAACTACCGCATATTTGAGCGGTTATTTTTATATATCTGGCTTCCAGATAAATATTCTCTCTGAATGGAACATGATCGGCTCTCCTTTCGAGCGTATCACCGCCTGGACCAATGTCTTGGTTTACAACTCTGCTTACGGGTATTCCCTCAACATGCCGGCTGCCAAAGACGAAGGATGGATCCAGTCGATCTTTTACTGGAATGGAAATAATCAAACCTATGAAGTACCCAATCTTAATCTCTATATCTGGCCGGGATACGGTTATTGGATAAAGCCCGCGAATTCAGTTACCCTGACCTTTTATCGGCCATGACCATGAGAAAGGGGTTGATTTTTCTCCTGCTCTTCTCCTTGGTGCTTTCGGGCTGTGGCCTGATTCAGACATCAGAGACCCCTACAACCTCCACCACGCCTTCCTCCCCATCGCCCACCACCACTTCTTCGGTTCCCACCTCCAGCCCAACGGCCGGCTGGACCGGCCTAAGCATTACTTGGACACAAATAGAGCAAGGCAATTTCCCCCCTGACAGGT
>JAPLHV010000079.1:6865-15873 GCA_026389455.1 Coprothermobacterota bacterium | reverse complement strand
GCTAAAACTAAAGACCTGACCCCATGAGACGATAGAGAACGATGCCCACGGCGACGGGGAGGCTCAGCGAGTCGACCGCAGGCGAGGTGGCGATCCTCACCGTTTTGGCGCTGCGCGAGACTTCTACCGGCAGGCCGGCCCCCTCGTTGCCGAAGACCAAGGCGTGGGGTGACTGCATGATGACCTCCTTCAGGTCGCTCTCTCCGTCCGTAAGGAAAGCGTAGACAGTGCCGGAGAAGGTTTCTCGCCAGTCGGCGTAGGAATCGAAATGGCGGGAGGAGAGGCGGAACAAGGCGCCCATTGAGGCCCGGATGACCTTGGGGTGGAAGATGTCAGCGGCTGGGCGGACGATCGCCAGTCGTGGCAAGCCGAGGCCGACCATCGTGCGGATGATGGTTCCCAGATTGCCCATATCGCTGGGGTGAACCAACACCACCTGGCCGGCGGCGGGATCCCAGTGCGTGGCATATTTCCGGAAGACGCCGATTGCATAGGCGTTCTCAGCGGAGGACAACCGTTCCACCATGCGATCATCTACTTTGCAAGGGATCCCTCGCCGGCGGCAGAGTTCGTCGATCGCGTAGGCTCCCTGGTTTCGCTGCCCGAGTGAGGAGAGGATCACCTCCTCCACTTGGTCAGATTGCTGGGTCAGCAGTTCCAAAGTGGGGAAGACTCCAATCGTATAGGAATGGGGGCAATCCCGATCATACCGCTTCCAGCGCATCACCGGACCTCCAAGGAATCCCGAATACGTCCAAAGCCGGGCATGCCGCCGGCGCCGCTCCACTACAGCCTGGAACCTTCACCGCCGATTGATCCACTTCTTCACGGATGGCGCCCCAATAATACCGAATAGGGGAAATGTTTCCCCCTCTCGCGCAAGCGGAAGGCAGACCAGTTGTCCCGGAAGGAGCCGTCGGATCGGGAACCTTTCCTGGAGAAGAGCGAGCGACCAATCCCAGCGAACTCGGGACCAAAGCTCTCGCAAGGGGGAGGTGTCTCATTGTTTGTTTCATCGTCTGTGCCATCGCTTGCATTATAGTAGCAAACTGCACTTCCCTTCCCACTTCTCGCTGCCGCGCCTGACCTTTTACAGGAGGCGTGACTTCCCCCCCTTGCGCTATCCTCGCATCAGGAAGTAAGATTCCGTTCGGGCAGAGAGAACACCAACAAAGGAGATAGAATGCTGGTAGAGAACGATGGCATAACCGAAAACCCAAATAAGCTGGCTGGCGATTATCTGAATGCGCGCCGCGCCGAGCTCGCGCAATTTGCCATGCACCGTCAGTATAGTCAGCAGCCGGAGCTGGAAAGCGGCTATAGCGAGCGTCAAAAGATTCACGCCTTGGAGGACATGAACTATCACCTGCAGTACTTGGCCGAAGCGGTGACCCGAGAAAGCCCGCTTCTTTTCGAGGATTACCTGCGGTGGCTTAAGGTCTTCCTGCCCAGGGTGGGAGTAGGCGAGGGCGATGTGGTGAACAGCCTGGCCGCTGTCAAAGAGACCCTCAGCGAAATGATGCCTGTGGAGCTGGCAGTCCTTCCCACCAGATATCTTGCTGAAGGAATGATCAGGATGACGACGCTGCCGGGAGATCTGCCGACGGTGTTGGGCGAATCTGCGCCGATGGCCCTGCTTGCCACGCAATACCTGAACAGCCTGCTGCGGGCGGACCGCCGCACGGCAAGCCGCTTGATCCTGGAAGATGTAGAAAAGGGCGCTTCGGTGCGAGATCTATACCTGGGCGTCTTTCAACCGGTGCAGCTTGAGATCGGCCGCCTTTGGCAATTGGGCAAGATTACCGTGGCGCAGGAGCACTTCTGCACGGCGGCTACCCAGATGGTCATGTCTCAGCTTTACCCCTTGATCTTCCGCCAAGAGAGAAACGGTCGTACCTTTGTCGCCTCTTGCATCAGCGGAGAGCTGCACGAGATCGGCCTGCGGTTTGTGGCGGACTTCTTCGAGATGGATGGGTGGGACACCTACTACTTGGGCGCCAATGTCCCCACGACCGCCATTATCTCATCCCTGAAGGAACAGAAGGCTGACCTGCTGGGCATCTCCGCCACCATGCCTTTCCATTTGAGCAAAGTGGAAGCCCTGATCCGCGATGTGCGGCAGAGCGAAGTGGGTCGTCGGGTGAAAATCATGGTGGGCGGCTACCCCTTCACCCTGGACCCCGACCTCTGGAGCAAGGTGGGCGCCGATGGCAGTGCGCGCGATGCCCAGGAGGCCGTGCGGGTGGGAGAGCAACTGCTGGCGGAATAGTGGAATTACAGGGATCTCCTTACTCCCTCATCTCCCTGGTCTTCCTGGCAGACGCCACAGGAAGGGTTTTGTCTACGCTGAACGACACCCTTGGCTTGATGACGCCAAGCCAAAACACCATATTGCAGTTGATTGACCCTGCGGACCGGATCAAAGCCGCATCTTTCCTGAGCGCTATTTCCAGTTCAGGATCAGCATTGTGTTGGGAAATGACAGTGCCCGGCGCCGGCATCCCCCAGGTTCTCCAATTCTCGGCCTGTTCTGTCTCGAATGGTTTACTGGTGATGGCTGTGGGCGGCGTCTCCGACTTGATGCTTGTAACCGCCTTCGCTGAAACCCTGGACGAAGAGCTGCAAGCATCGCTTCTTCAACTCGTGCAAGCGCACCGGACACAGTGCGGCACGCAGATGGTCTACTGGGACGCCTTGATGCAACTGAATAACGAGCTCCTCGACCTGCAACGGCAGTTGGCCAAGAAGAACATTCAATTGGAGCGGGTGTTGGAGGAGAAAAACCGGGTCTCGGGAATGGTGGCGCACGATCTGCGAAACCCGTTAGCCATCATGGAGATGTATGGTGAGTACCTGCAAGAGGAAACGGCCTCTTCCGCCAGCCCACAGGTGACTGAGTTCTTGGCCATCCAGCAGCGCTCGCTGCGATTCATGCGCGGGATGGTTGACGATCTGCTGGACTTCTCTGCCATCGAGGCGGGATATTTGCGCTTGGAGCGCCAGGAGACGGATCCGGCGGCCCTCCTGAAGGAGGTCGTGACCCATCAGTGTACCCTGGCGCGAAGGAAAGGCATTGAGATCATCCTTCTGCCTGTTCCTGCGTGTCCGGTTCTACTGATCGATCCGGATAAAATCGAGCAGGTGCTGAACAATCTCATCAGCAATGCCGTCAAGTTCTCCCACGCTGGCCAGGTCATCGAAGTGCGGTTGACCGTTGGCGAGGGGGAAGTGGAAGTAGCTGTCTCCGATCACGGGCTTGGCATTTCCCTCGAGAATCAAAAGAAGATCTTCCAGCCATTTGGCGGCCCGCGCAAAATAGGCACCGCCGGGGAGAAGAGCACGGGATTGGGATTGGCCATCGCTCGCCGGATCGTCGAAGGTCACGGAGGGCATTTACGAGTGCAAAGCGTCTTGGGGGAAGGGAGCGCCTTCACCTTCTCCCTGCCCGCTTAGCTCAGGGACGTTGTTAAGTTGTCAACTAACTCTCGTTCCCCGGCCTTTATCCTTGGCTGGTCACGGCCTCTTTTAGGATCGAGGGGATCAGGATCACCACCGCAGCGAGGACTAGACAGACCAGGCTGCCTAGCTGCAAAGGGATGCGCGGCGATTGAAAGGTGTCGGCCAACGACCCCAAGAACAGCGCGCCGAAGCCCGAGAACGTGATGCTCATCATGATGTAATAGCTGACGATACTTCCCCTCATCTCTTCCTCCACCCTGACTTGCAGGACGGTATTGACGATCGAGCCGAAGATCAGCAAAGCGCAACCCATTCCGGCTGCCAGGACTGCGGAAAGCCAGTAGGTTCCAGAGAAGGAAAAGCAGAGAAGTATCGCCCCGAAGCAAAGGAGGGAACCTTTGATGATGTCCCTGCCCTTGAATTTCCTCTTCAGGACTGTCACCAGGGGAGCGCCGAGGATTGCTCCTAATCCGGTGAAGACCAGCAGAAAGCTGTATGCGCCGGCGCCTCCGCCGAGGACTTCCTGCGCAAAGGCTGGAAAAAGCACCGTGTAGGAGAAACCGAAGAATGACGCGATGCCCAGCGTGGCCAGGAGGTATACCATCCACCGGGTATGGAGGACATACCGCCCCCGTTTGACCAAGCTTTGGTAAACCTTCCTGGCAGGTGGGATGGGCATGGTTGATGTCTTCACAGTTGTTGCCATGATGACGCCGATCACGAAGAGAAAACTGGCGGCATTCACGTAGAAAGCGCCCGCCGCTGACCAAGTCGTCAGAATCAGCGCGCCGAGCGCCGGCCCCACCACTTTGCCAAGGTTCCATTCGGCAGAACCGAGGGCTAGGGCGTTCAACATGTGATCTTTCGGTACAAGATCGGGAAGGAGCAGTTCCCAGGCGGGAAACCCGAAAGTGAAGGCGATATTCTGGAGAATCACTATCGTCAGGAAAAACCCCATCGAGGTCCAGCCCAGCGATGCGCCGATGGCAAGGATCAACGCGGTGGCCATCATGAAAAACTGGGTTCCAAGCAGCAAACGCTTCAGGTCTACCTTGTCAGCCAGGTACCCCGCCAGCTCGACGAAGAGGAGGACTGGGATAACGCTGGCCAGGCTCACCGCCCCTACCCAGGCATTGGAAGCCGTGTTCGTCTTGACGAACCACATCAGCGCGGTGGTCTGAATGAGAGTGCCGATATCCGATACCAAGGCGCCCGTCCAGAAGTGCCGATAATCGCGGTAACCCAAAGCGGAAAGGACGCCCACAGCTTGTCTCCTGGGTTCAGGATTTAGTGCGCCGGATGATCCATCATCGTTCATCTCTCTGTTTTCCCTTCTTCTCGCCATTTCACCTTGCCTCCTCTTGCCGATCGCGGGAGATCCTTCAGTTCCATTCGGCGCCGCGGAGGGTGATCAATCCTATCAGGGTCGTTCAGTAATGCGATTGACCTTGGCGGCGCCGACCTTGACGGGATTGCTGCAAGTAAAGATCTTACCTCGGGCTCTCACGGAGATGCCGGCAAGCGGAAGGTGAAGCGAGTGCCCTCGATCCAACCCTCGACCAGGCTCGGCCTCAAGCGCAATATGCTGTGATCGGGATCATCCGGTCCCTGGGGATAGTATCGCTGCCACCCCTCGCTCCACAGGGCATGCCGCAAGGCGGAATCGTCAACGATATCCAGGGCGCCGGCCAGCATCACACCCTGGAAGAGGGCGGGGAGGCAGTAGTAGGCGCAGGCGCGTGGGTTTAGGCGGATCTGCGCCAGCTTCAGGGAGGAAGTGTTGGTGGAGAAGTAAAGCAGCAGATCCTCGCGGTGGTTGGCGAAGAAAGAGACCTGCTGAGGATATTGGCCGCCATTTCGCAGGTTTAGCATGGCGCGGGTGCGGGGAAACCCATCCTCGCCGATCGTGGTTAAAAAGGCAGCTTCAGCCGCTTCGATGCATTCCAGGCATGCTTGTTTCCATCTCAATTGCTCCATGCCGGCATTATAGAACATGCGGGGAAGGTTCCGGAGCATTCTGGTTCGCTTCTTCACGCTAAGCGTCTCCTTTTTCCGCTGACCTGTCGTCGGCAAGCCTGATGCTGTTTCAATAGATATGTTTGGGGTTCCTCCTCTTCCCGATGTGAGGGTAGGGGAGCCAGCCCTACCGGTTAGTCAACAGCTTATCAAGGTTCCTAACTAATAATGCATGATACAATTACCGCGAATGGAGGTTCACAAGTGATTGGACACACCGCGAATGAGCAGAAACTTTACGGGAAGAAGTGGGATACCGTTCACGGAGGGTACTTCGCCAACCCTGAGATTGCTTCTCCGCTGGTCGAAGCGATCCTTGATGCGGCACATGTCGCCAAGCCCACCGTTCTGGGGGATCTGGGTGGCGGAACCGGTTTCGTGCTCAATGAAGTGGGCCAGAAGATGGAATGGAGCCCTGCGCCGGCGCTTGTATGTGTCGACACAGCGAGGGAGCAACTGGACTGCTGCCCTGAGCCGATAGTAGCCCTGGAATGCGCGGTTGAGGGCATCAAGCGAGGCATGCTCATCGAACCTGGCGGTACGCTGATGATATGCATGAGGTCTGTGCTGCATTACCTGGGAGAAGAGATGCTGAAGCCCGACCTCGGTCATTTCCGATCAATACTCGAGCAGGGTGAGTGCCTTGTTCACCAGACGATCTGTTTCCGGTCGGAGAGAGAGCAGGCAGTTGCGAACCTGCTATATGACAGGATGGACACCGGCAAGTGGTATCCAACAGTGAGTTTTCTAATTGGCGCCCTGAAGGAAGAGAGGTTCAGACTGGCGGACATCCGGCCGGCAGCCCCAATTCCCCTGACAAGCGCCGAGCTGGAGAAACGATACGGCATAGACCATGAAACGATGTTAGAGATCGGCAAGGAGTTGGAGAAACAATGCGGCGGTCATCTCTCCGAGGTGTATCATAGAAGCAGAAATGGTTTCACAGTGTACATGGATTACCTGGTCATGACTTGTATCGCCGTATAAACGATCCAACTTGAATGAAATACTCCTCATCGGGCTCGTCGGACCTAATGAGAACGGACCTTGGTTCCGATGATCGCTCCATCGCAGACCAGTGGGCAGTTTTCATCCCTGAGGGCGACCCAAAGGGGCATGATAATTGGGGCTTTCTCAAATTGAGTGGGTAAGGCAGTCTGAGGGTAAACAATGTCTCTGGGATTATCAAGGCTGACGACAACAAATCAACTTGCGGCAGCTCGATTGCTCCCAGCAGGGTGTCCTGGAGAAAGATGCGCCACTATGCCGAGACAGCCCAGCCAGTGAGTGGGCGGGTTTGAAACCCGCCCCTACGAGAACCACTCCGACGCGAACCATATCTCTGGGACCGCGGCGCCCCAGTGCGGCAAATCTGGGATCGGGTCTATCCCTGAGACTGAGACCATCCCTGAGACCATCGGTTTTCCTGGGACCGCGGCGCCCCAGTGCGGCAACAGCAGTGAAGTGACGGAAGCCAACCGCTCTAGGGAGCAACCAACCCGGAGGCGGCACTCTCGCGGCTATCTACCCTACTTTGACACAGAACACCCTGCCGGGGGCTGTCTAGCTGCCGGTCTAGCTGCCGGGGGCTGTCTAGCTGCCGGGGGCTGTCTAGCTGCCGGGGGCTGTCTAGCTGCCGGGGGCTGTCTAGCTGCCGGGGGCTGTCTAGCTGCCGGGGGCTGTCTAGCTGCCGGGGGCTGTCTAGTTGAACCGCTTGAAGGTTTTCTTTAGGGAAGATCGTATCCTCGTGGAAGAACGATATGACGCGGTGGATCCATGAGAACAGGAGCCGCACTGGGGTGCGGCGGTCCCAGGAGGAGCACAACACCCAGCAATGCCGCACTGGGGCGCCGCGGTCCCAGGGCCGACAAGACTCTTTAAGATCCTCATCGCCATGAACACCCTGCCGGGAGCTAATTACAGGGAAGCTGGACTGAACAGCCTGCGGCAACATTTCACAGGACACCCTGCCGGGAGCTGTCTAGCCGCCAGGAGCTGTCTAGCCGCCGGGAGCAGTCTAGCCGCCAGGAGCTGTCTAGCCGCCGGGAGCTATCGAGCCGCAGGCTGGTTGGTTACCCACTTGAAATGAAAAGGAACCAAATGAGAAGAAACCTGATAATTCATTAGGTCAGCGCCATCCTGCAGGTTTTCCGGTTGCTTTTGCGGTAGAGCCGATCGATGTTGGACAGAAACTCGATCTGCGCCTGGTTCCAGGTGCGGCGGGCGCGCTCTATCAGGCAGTAAAGATGTCGAGTGTCGACAAAGGGCGCATTGTTGGCCCTGGGACAGTGAAGCCTCAGAATAATTGGGGACAGCCGATCATATCCTTGATCATGGGTTGGTTCCAATTGATCTTAAGACCAGATGATAAGGCATTCTCCTCCAGTGAACGGCTTGAGGGAATCAGTTGGATCCTGGTACTCTTGTCGGAGAATGACACGAGTCGTTTCAGTCTAACCAATGAAGGAACCAATGACAGACAACCAGGCAGGAACAGATCAGCCCAAGAAGAAGAGGAAACGATGGGTCCGCGGTTTGCTGATCGCGGTCGCGATCTTGCTGCTCTTGTTCGTGGTGGTTCCCTATTTGATCCCGGTTCCCCCTCTGGCCGGCCTGGTGGCTGCTGAGCAGCTCGCCGATGCGGACAGTCAATTTGCTGATGTAGCCGGACTTCGTTTCCACTACAAGCTGCAAGGCGCGGGAGAACCGCTGATTGTCCTGCTGCACGGCTTCGGCGCCAGCCTCTATTCCTGGCGAGATACTCTGGAGCCGCTTTCCCGCTTGGGCACGGCACTGGCCTATGACCGCCCCGCTTTCGGTCTTACGGCTCGCCCACTGGCCTGGACGGGAGAGAACCCCTATTCGTCGGCTGCCCAGGTCAGTCAGTTGATCGCTTGGCTCGATCGCCTCGGAGTTCAAAAAGCGATCCTGGTCGGGCACTCGGCCGGTGGGACATTGGCAGTAGAAGCGGCCCTACGCTACCCGGAGCGGGTGCAGGCCTTGGTGTTGGTGGACCCGGCCGTCTACGTCAGCGGAGGTCTTCCCGGGTTCGTCCGCTTCCTGGCCCAATTCCCGCCTTTCCGACGGTTGGGACCGCTATTGGTTCGCTCGATCGGAGAAAGTGGAATCGACTTCCTGAAATCGGCCTGGCATGATCCGTCCAAGATCACGCCGGAGATCCTGGAGGGGTACCGCAAACCGCTGAAGGTTGTGGATTGGGATGCCGCGCTGTGGGAGTTCACCCTTGCCAATGGTTCGGGCGACTTGGCCGCACGGGTGACCCAATTGGCTGTTCCCACATTGGTGATCACCGGCGACGATGATCAGATTGTCCCCACCGAGCAAAGCATCCGCCTGGCCTCCCAGATTCCAGGCGCGTCCCTCGTAGTGATCCCCGATTGCGGCCACCTGCCGCAGGAGGAGAAACCGGCCGAATTCCTGCGGGCGGCGAACGCTTTCCTCGCGGCTCTTTCACCGTAGAGCAATCAGACAGGCGAGATCGGCTGGCGGATCACCGTCCGCAGTTTTTCCGG
>JAPLHV010000079.1:0-6852 GCA_026389455.1 Coprothermobacterota bacterium | reverse complement strand
CAATTGTTCAATGGTGGGAGCCTCCGCAGCGTAGGATCCAAGATGCAACACCTGGGCTGAAAGCCCCTCCCGGAATCGCTCCAGGCGGACCTTGTCCAAGGCCGGCAGTGCTTTCTTCTTTCTCGCCTCAGCCAGGGCTTGCTGGAATACGGCCTCGATCACCGCCTCCGGCTGCATGATCATCATGCTCCAGCTCCACTTGTCCTTGCGTTGGAGCAGGAAATCAGTGGGATCGTCCGACCGCCACAGCCCTTCCAGGGGAGGGACGACATACTCCGGACTCCCGCCAATTTTCTTCAGGGCGAACTTGATGGTGAAGGCCATAGCGTAGAGAGCGTCAAGCGCTTCCCGATAGGCCGGCGCGGTGTTCGGATCCCCCACACCGTCCACCATCAGGAAACCCATCTCCGGCACATCCACCAGTACGGGTTGGCGCGGCGGGTTGTACAGCTCGGAATAGAGCTTCTTGAAGTCTACTTTCTCCATTATGATTCCTTTCCCGCGATCTTCATTTTGCTGCCCTCGATCCTCAATCCTTGATCTTGCCCTGGCGGCGGTAACGGATCAGCTTGAGGATCCCTTTTGTAAGGCGCATCCCGCGCAATAGGTTGAAAAGCTTGCCATTGGTCTCTATGGGGGGAAGGGCGGCCAGCTCAGCGATTGACCGACCGACGAAGGGAGCCGGCAGCGCCAGGGCGTCCAGCACGTAGGGCATCCCCTCGTTTCGCTTGACGCAGCGGGGGCTGACCTTCATGTCGCGAAAGAAGTCGGTCTTGACCATGCCGGGGATAACGGCGAAGACGGAGATGCCGGGCATCTTGTGCTCCCGGGCGATGCTCTTGGTCAGACTCGTTACCGCTGCCTTGCTAGCGGCGTAGACGGTGGAGAACTCGGCCGGCTCGCCTTTTCCGCCCAACCCGCTGATATTGATCAGGACTCCCTTTCCCTGCCGGCGGAAGATGGGCATTACCTGGCGGCACCCTTCCAGTACCCCTTTGATGTTGGTATCGATGATGACGCCGATCTCCTCGCTGGGGATCTCCTCCAGCGGCCTCATCCCGCCGGAGAGTCCAGCGTTGTTCACCCAGACGTCGATCCGCCCCCAGGTCTCCAGGGCGTGCCGGAGGAGGCCCTCCACCTCGTCTGGTTTGGCTGCATCGCAGGGGATCCCGCTGGCCGAGTAGCCTTTCGCCAGCAACTCGCTCACCGCCCTGCGCACCGCCTCTTCACTGCGCGAGCTGATCACGACATGAGCCCCACTGGCAGCGCAGGCCTCAGCAATAGCCCGCCCGATCCCCCGGCTGGAGCCGGTGATGACGACGACCTTATCCTTCAGTTTCTGTTCTTCCATGCGTCGCATTATAGACCTTTCTCGCTGGTTCAAGGTTGTTTCTGTTAGCGGAGTCACTGTTTAGTTATCAGTTCACAAGTCTCTAATGCACTTCGCTGTTCGATAAGATGAATCCTTTCTCGAACTGAGTGAGCAAGGCAATCTGAGGGCAAACAAGTTCTCTGGGATCATCAAGGCTGACGGCAACAAGTCAACTTGCGGCAGCTCGATAGCCCCCGGCAGCTCGATAGCCCCCGGCAGCTCGATAGCCCCCGGCAGCTCGATAGCCCCCGGCAGGGTGTCCTGGAGAATGATGCGTCACTATGCCGAGACAGCCCGTGCTTGGGCGGGTTTGAAACCCGCCCCTACGAGAACCACTTCGGCGTAAATCATATCTCTGGGACCGCGGCGCCCCAGTGCGGCAAACCTGAGATCGGGTCCGTCCCTGAGACCATCGGTTTTCCTGGGACCGCGGCGCCCCAGTGCGGCATCTGCAGTGGCAAGACGGAAGATAGCTAGGCTTGATTCTCCCTGGGACCGCGGCGCCCCAGTGCGGCAAACCTGAGATCGCAACCGTCCCTGGGACTGAGACCGCTCCAAGGCCGACAAGACTCTTTAAGATTATCATCGCCATGATTGCACGAAAGCTGGACTGCATTAAAGTAGGATTGCCCACTTGAATGAGAAGGAACCTTCCTGATTAATCACAACTTCTTCCGCCAACGTGCGATCGCCCTGCTGGACTTGATCGAGAAAGCCACCGGGAAACAAGTCATCGGCCGTGATTCCACCGAAACCATGATTGCATGCGGAGGTTCGCTGTTCGCTTGAAACGAATAAGTCAGGGACATTGTTGAATGGTTAACTATCTTCCCTGGCACACCTCGCTGTTCGACAGAATGAATCCTTGACGCGGTATGACTTTGGTTATACCTTGGAAACATGAAAACAGCGATATCTATACCCAACGAGTTATTCGAGGCGGCTGAGAAACTAGCGCGACGGCTTGGCGTATCACGTAGCAAATTGTATACCAGCGCCGTGTCCGAATATCTGCGCGAACATGGCGGCGACAATGTCACTGAGAAGCTCAACCAGTTATATGAAAGCCAACCTGCAAGTCTAGATGCCCTCTCTCAAGCCCTTCAAAGCGTCAGCTTGGGCAAGGACGAGTGGTAATGCTGCGCGGGGAGATTTGGTGGGCGGGCTTGCCCGTTCCCCAAGGATCCGAACCCGGGCGCCGCCGTCCTCTCCTGGTAATTCAGTCCGATGATTTCAACCAAAGCCGCATTCAAACGGTTGTAGCCGTCGTCATCACGTCGAATCTTCGGTTGGCTGACGCTCCTGGAAACGTCGTCTTTTCCGCCAAAGACTCCGGTCTTCCCAAAAAGTCCGTAGCCAACATTTCTCAGTTGATCACCGTTGACAGAACTTTCCTAACAGAGAAGGTGGGGAGGCTTGCTCCCGACAAAATCCGAGAGATCGAGACGGGGATTCGACTGGTTCTTGCGTTGTGACATGTAAAATCCAAGACTTGACCGCACGGGTGTGGATCAGGGCGCCGAGAGAAGAACTCGTCGCTCCCCGATTTGGTCAACAACTTAACAACGTCCCCGACGCACCCCCGGCCTTGATCGACGGGAAAGGCCGATTTATAGTAAGTGATCCGGTGCGCTCGGAGGGCAATTCGCTGAGGCGACCGCGCTGATCCGACTCGAAAGATGGAGGGGAAATGATCAAACAAGAAGAAACTTTTAAGGAGCGATGCAAGGCGAGGGGCCTTGACGAGGCGCAGACGGAACAAGCCGTGGCTTTCATCGGGGAATTTGAGAAAGCCTACGCCTCAGTGGGGCTGGATATGGAGAACATCACCCCGGAGGAGATGAAGGAATACGTTGGGGATCTCCTGAGGCAGGGGAAAAATGAGGAAGGGCGAATCTTGGCCCTGGCGAGGTATAGCTATCTCCTGAAGAACGAGCCCGTCTATCTCCTCTTCACGCAGATCTTTGGCTCGTATGGAGTCCTTCCGAGCATCTCCTTAAGAGCGCGGCAATTGGCCGGCGAGGGGATCGGGGAGGAATTGTTCAAGGGGATCGAGGTTCCGCCCCTTGGTTCGCTGCCGGAAGCCTATCCCCCTATTGTTCAGGAGATGATGGCGAGGATGGAGTCGCGGCTGCCTTCCGAGCTCTGTCGCCGAATCCTGGCCGGCAACCATCACAGGATCCCGGAGTCAGCCTTCGATGAAGAGAGGGAGCGCTATGAGAAGGCCTCTTCAGTGGATGAGTACCTCATAGGTCGCCACGCTCGGATGGTTGATGAACTCCAGCAGCATTGCGATGAGAACAAGCTCTGGTATGAACAGAAGATTACACAACGGGTGGTTGATTTCGTCAAATCAAACCAGGAACTGCTGTCCGCGATCCGCGAGGGCGACACGCTCTATGTCACGAAAATCCCATACAACCCCGACAAGTATCTAACCGAGACCGATCCGCGCATGAAACGCTATCTTGCCTGCCATTGTCCCCTGGCTGCATCAACTATTCTGAAGGAAGGGGCGGTGGTCCCCCCCACCTGGTGTTACTGCTCGGCGGGGTATGAGAAAACCCTCTTCGATAACGTCTTCGGAGAATCGCTGGAGGTTGAAGTGAAGCAATCGGTCCTCGACGGTTCCCAGCGATGCCGCTTCGCCATCAAGCTAACTGAATCGGTGGGGAGGAAGAAGCCTCTCGAGTAAAAGGTTGGGCAATTCATCTGTGTCTTCGAGCCCACCTATTCGCAGCCGCCCGAGGGCGTCAGTCGGCGCCCCTGGTTAGGCCCTCCGGCCCATGACCCTAGGCATTATCGCTTGCTAAATAGGGCTGAAGCCGCCGGCGATAGTGAGAACACACCAGCGCAACTGGATAGTTGGCGGTATTCAAATGCCAACCCCGCGCTTTGGAAAGCAGACACCGACTCATCGGCGGCCCAGTAGAATTCGTCTTCGTCCCACTCGGCCACCCAACGACTTGCTGCCGCAGAACGGCCGGCCACCGTGGGAAACGCAATATCGCCAATCACGAGCCGGCCCCCAGGGGCGAGATGCTGCTTGACCAAGCGTTGCAGTATGGCGACTTTGGTCCGCAAATTGAATTCGTGGAACACATACGTTGACACGATGCAGTCGAACTGCGCCGGCAACATCGGCCAAGCCTCAGCCAATAAATCAGCTTGGACAAACTGGATCTGCGGCAGTCTGGTACGGGACTGTGCCAGCATCTCTGCCGAAAAGTCCACCCCCCAGACGACGCAGGCGTGGGCGAGAAAGAGCTCAGCCAGTTGCCCGGTACCGGTCCCAATATCTAGAACGGTCATACTCGATTTGGCATCAGCCGCTTCGACGACGGTTGCCAAGACACGCTCATAGCCGTCGAATGGGAAACTGCCTGCTGCGTTGGCGACGGATGAATCGTATTTAGCAGCCCAGCGGTCAAAGAGCACTTGGCGTTGCGTATTCATCATTGAGTGTTTTCATTGCCTGATCCCTCGAACTTCCCGACCGTCGCCAAGCGCGCGTTGGGATGGCATCTATCCTGGTCTCGCAATTACCCGGCCCAACCATTGGTCAACCTGCAATATCGCCCTGCTGAAGTCATATTGTACATATCTTCAGGCAATCTTGCTCAATGTCTGTTATCAGCGATCTCGACTCGACGAGATAATTAGGGACTTCGATCAGTCATGGAGCAGCGTCCCCGAAAATCATCAACTGAAGTTCCATACCCCAGACGATCCATGAGAAAACGCTAAATCTAAAGACCTGACCCCATTTTCTAGCGGCAACTTTTCGTTTATTGCTAACGTCTAAAATAGATTAGAAAATTCGGGCAAAACCCGCAAATGGAGGCATTCGATGAATATGAGCAAAGTATGGAAGGGATCGGTGGTACTGCTCTTGGCTCTCGGCTTCTTTTTCTGGAGCTTTTCCTCCTTCCAGGCTGGAGGGCCCTCGGTAAAAGCATTGGATAATTCCAATGTTGACACCCCTATCAACCGGATCAGCGTAACCGGCGATGGCGTGATCAAGATGAAGGCGGACACCGCCTTGATCATTCTCGGAGCCCAGACCGACGGCAGTACCGCTGAAGAGGCGCAGGCCAAGAACGCCACTTTGATGAATGCGGTGGTTGGCGCCTTAAAGCGGGAGCTGTCCTCCAATGACAAATGGGAGACCTCCACGCTCTCTCTCTACCCGCAATACGATTATTCGGAAGCCGGAATAGGCAAGCTGACTGGTTTCCGTGCGGAGAACCAGGTGCTCATCACTTTGACGGATCCCACCCGGGCTGGTGAGATCGTCGACTTCGCGGTGAAGGCCGGCGCTAATACGGTTGTGGGGATCCAGTTCACACTGCGGAATCCGGAAAGCACGAAGTTGGAAGCAATCAAGCTGGCCATGGCAGCCGCCAAGGCGAAAGCTGAAGCCGCACTCAGCGTCGAGGGGAAGCAAATCACGGGCGTGCAGGAAATTGTAGTATCTGATGGCTCTTATCCGATGGCGGTGAATAACTTTTACAAGGAAGCGGCCATGAGCTCCTCTGCCGATAGTGTTCCCGCTCCGGTGGAACCGGGAGCGATTGAAGTTCGAGTCAGCGTGAGCGTAACGTACACCTTCTAAGGTTAGTACAGGGACGTTGTTCAATTGTCAAGTAACTTTCAGCCACACTCTCTATCAAGAGGTGAGTTGAGAAGATTGATCCCTCGACGCGCCCATTAGAGGGCAAGATGTCTCCCGCATCATGCCCGTCGGGGACAACTTGCCTTCTCTCGTTGTCGCCCCCGATCCTTGCCTGGAGAGGAATGGAGCATCGAGGGGAATCGATTCGGAGGATGAGATTATGGAACCGCCATGATGGTTCTAGTCAACAATTGAACAACGTCCCTGAAGACATGTAGAATAGGACGAAATAAGGAAAGGGGTGTAGAACGATGGAAAGAATGCTAGGGATGTGTGGACTCAATTGCCTGGAGTGTGACGCTTATCAGGCCACGAAAGCCAATGATGATGTGCTGCGGGATCAAGTTGCGAAGAAGTGGCGCGAGGAATATCAGGTTCCGGGGATGACGGCCGCGGACATTCATTGCAATAGCTGCCTCTCGCCGACCGGTCCCTGGATCGCCCATTGCCTGGAATGCGAAGTCCGGCTTTGCGGTTTGCAGAAAGCTGTGGATCATTGCGGCGTTTGCCAGGAATACGCGGACTGCCGGACAATCCAAAGCTTCCTGGAAATGGCGCCGGCGGCGCGGACGAACCTGGAGGAAGCCCGCGGGGGTTAGGCATCAGACCTTTCCGGCGCCGTATTTCCTGATTTCTCGCATTTATTCGCTGCAAAGGGGATACCGCATATCATTTCTCTTTAGATGAAGAAGTGGGAGCTGCCAAAGCGGAAGTGGATTCCGGCGAAGCGGCGGAGTCCGCCGGCGGCTCCTTGGGACGGAACTGCGGCGAATCCGGTTCCGGATGTACGACCAAATCAATGGTA
>JAPLHV010000118.1 GCA_026389455.1 Coprothermobacterota bacterium | reverse complement strand
GTCGCTGGTCACTCCCATCGTGCAACGCTGCCGCCCTTCCGTCGAGCGCTCCCTCTCCGACGCCAAGCTGACCCCCAGCGAGATCGACAAGATCATCCTGGTGGGCGGTCCGACGCGGATGCCGATCGTGCAGAAATTCGTGGAAGATTTCATGAGCAAACCGGCCGAGCGCGGCATCGACCCGATGGAGTGCGTAGCCATGGGCGCGGCCATCCAAGCCGGTGTGATCGGCGGCGAGATCAAGGATGTGGTGCTGGTGGATGTGACTCCGCTCTCCCTGGGCATCGAAACCCTGGGGGGCGTTTTTACCAAGATGATCGACCGCAACACGCCTATCCCTACGCGCAAAACCCAGATTTTCACCACTGCCACCGACAACCAGCCAGCCGTGGAAGTACATGTCCACCAAGGTGAGCGCACCATGGCCAAGGACAATATCTCTCTGGGCCGCTTCATCCTGGAAGGGCTCCCCCTGGCTCCTCGCGGCGTTCCCCAAGTGGAAGTCACCTACGAGATCGACGCCAACGGCATCATCCAAGTCTCGGCCAAGGACAAAGCCACCGACAAAGAGAACAGCATCACCATCACCGGCGGCACCCGCCTCTCCAAAGAGGATATCGACAAGATGACCATAGACGCCGAGCGCTTCGCCGAGGAGGACCGCCAGCATGCCAAGGAAGTGGAGTTGCGCAACCAGGGCGATTCGCTGGTCTACACTGGGCGCAAGACCCTCGCCGACTTCAAGGGCAAGGTCGACGCGGCCAAGGTGGAAGCGGCGGAGAAAGCTCTCGCTGAGCTGGAGCAGTTGCTGAAAGAGAACAAGATGGACCAAGTAGAGGCCAAGATGCGCGAGGCCTCGGATCTTCTCTCCAAGATCGGCGAGGAAATCTACAAGCAAGCCCAGAAACAGCAACCCCCGCCTCCCCCGCCTGGTGGCAGTCCTGGGCCGCAAGCCGGGCCAAGCGGAGGTTCTCCCGCGCCGGATGCAGGCAGTGACGGCAAGACCATCGAGGGCGACTACGAGGTTAAGAAATAGGCATTGCTACGGTGAATCCGTTCCCCAGGGGGGTTCTTCCTCCCCCTGGGGACTTTTGTTATGCCCGTGCAATTGGATCTAGGGGCGGGTTTCAAGCCCGCTTAAGGAAAGGCATGAAGAGAGGATGAGCCCGCAGAAGGACTTCTACCAGGTGCTCGGCGTGACGCAGAGCGCCAGCGGTGAGGAGATCAAGTACGCCTACCGCCAGTTGGCTCGCCAGTTCCACCCCGATTTGAACCCTGAACCTGACGCGGGCGAGAAGATGCGTGAGATCAACGAAGCCTACGAGGTCCTCTCCGATAGCGAAAAGCGCGCCCGTTACGACCAGTTTGGGACTGCCGACGGTCCGCAGGGGAGCCCCTTCGGAGGCGGCGCCAGCGGCGGGTTCGGCGACTTGGGGGAGATCTTCAGCGCCTTCTTCGGCGGAGGAATGCGTGCCGGCGTCGAGGTGGAGCGCGGACCTCACCGCGGTTCCGACCTGCGCGCCAACGCGCGCATGACGCTGGAGGAAGTGGCCACCGGCGCCGACCGGGAGATCTCCGTCAATCGTCTGGAACGCTGCGCCACCTGCAACGGGACCGGCGCGGAAGCGGGCAGTTTCCCGGCGATGTGCCCACGCTGCAATGGCCGGGGGGTCATGCGCCAAGTCAACCAGTCGCTCTTTGGCCAGTTCATCCAGGAAGTGGCCTGCCCGGACTGCCACGGCGAAGGACAGATCATCCGCAACCCCTGCCCTGCCTGTCGAGGAAACGGGGTCAGCCGCGTCTCCCGCAAGCTGAGCATCCGCATCCCGGCCGGAGCGGACGACGGCACCAAACTCCGCCTCAGCAACGAAGGGGAAGCAGGCTTTCGCGGCGGGCCGACGGGAGACCTCTTCATCAGCCTCTCAGTGACCAAGGATCAGCGTTTCGAGCGAGATGAAGCCAACCTCTTTACCACCCTCTACGTCCCCTACCCCACACTCGTCCTAGGCAGCACGGTGGCGGTGCAATCGGTGTTGGAAATGCACAACTTAACCATTCCCCCCGGCACCGAGGCGGACAAGCAATTCAACCTGCGCGGGGCCGGCCTCCCCTACTTGGGCCGGCGCGATAAGGGCGATCTCTACGTCACCGTCAAGGTGCAGGTGCCCAAAAAGCTCAGCGCGCAAGAACGCCAATTGCTGGAGCAATTGGCTATTATTCAAAACAACGGCAGCCCCCCCGTCGCGGAGAGCAAGAAACCCAGCGGTAAGAAGAAAAAGGGCCTCTTCGGCTAATGGGGACAGCCAAAACCGATGGGGACGGCTAAACCAATGGGGACAGATTTGAGCTAAACCAATGGGGACAGATTTGAAATCTGTCCCCATTAGTTTTCTTAGAGTAAGCGGCGAAAGCTGAAGAGGCGCACCATCCAGAAGAAAAGGAGGGCGCCCACTCCGGCGGCCAGCAGGACAGCCCAATGCGTGGCTCTCCAGTGGCCCAGGGTGGTTGCCAGGTAGGCGGCGATCAGCGCCCCGGTGACGCTGAGGATCAGCGTCTCCATGAACTGCAAGCCGCGGCGGATGGGAAAGAGGAAATGACAGAAGACCGTCACCCCGAACCCGACCAGCGCCCACCAGAGCCAGTTGCCCATCCCGGCCTCAGTATGTCGTCTGTCCGTTGAAGGTGAAAGCCCTCACCTTGAGGGCAGGGACCAGGTTCCCGCCGAAGAAACCGGCCTGCAGCTTCCGCTCGAAGCCGATCAGTTGGGCTTCCTTCAGCGCGCCCAGGATGGATGAGGTGAAGCGCAAATTGCAGAGGGGCGCGGTGATCCGTCCGTGATCGATCTTGAAGGTGCCGTCGCGGGTCATCCCGGTGATCAGAGTCAGTTTGGGGTGAACCGGCCGGACATACCATAAGCGCGTCACCAGCACGCCGTCCTCGGTGTCGGCGATCATCTCCTCGATCGTAGCGTTCCCAGGAGCCATCACCATGTTCAAGGGCAAGGGTCCGAATCCGTTCGGCTGGGGCAAGGCATGCCCGGTGGAGCGCTTCCCCTCCAGATTGGCGGTGAAGGAATCATAGACGACGCCCATAGCCACGCCGTTCTCGATGAGGGCGACTTTCTCCTTGGGCTGCCCCTCGAAGTCGAAAGGAACGATCCAGCCTTCCGGGTGCAACCCGTCATCCCAGATGGAGATGCCCTCGGCCGCCACCGGTTGGCCCATGGCGTCACTCATGAAGGAGCGCTTCTCCTGATAGGACAAGGCGCCCAGCCCCATGTAGCCGAGGTAATCCAGCATCTCAGCCACAGCGTAGGGCAAGAAGACCGCTTCCATCTCTTTCACTTCGGTAAGCTGGGGATCCTGGGCGCGAAGGGTGCGCTCCAGCGCTTCCTCGGCTACCGCTTCCACATCGATCGCCGCTGCTGATGTGCCGTGGCGGTCGGCGTAGCCGGCCGAGGTCGGGGAGAGGAGGACGGTAGAGAGGGAGGCGCGGGTCGCTTCGGTGTAGGCTTCCACCCCCAAGGAGTTGACCACGCCCAGCTTGTAGACGCTGGTAGAGAAAGCGCCCGAGGCTTTCACCGGATGCCCTTTCAGCTTCCCTACCAATTTGGCCACTCCCTCGGCTCGCTCCTCCGGAGAATAGCGGGCGGTGCGCCCTACGTATGCGCCAGCCGGGGCGGGAAGGATCGCTTGCGGGCCGGGCAAGCTCTTGAACTCACTGTTCTTCGGGGAGAGGCGGGCAATCTCAGCCGCCAACCGCACCGTCTTGACCACCTCTTCCGGGTCCAAGCGGTTGGTAGTGGCGATGCCGATGCGTTGATCTACTACCAGGCGAACGGTCAGGGTGGCATCCTCCTGGCTGGTGTTCTGGTGGATGATGGAGTTGGCGAAGCGCGTCAACTGTTCGTCCTGGACAGTCAGCACGGCTTCCGCCTGGTCGGCCTGGCTGGCGGCCAGGGCCTGCTTAAGGATGGAGAGGATCTCGTCGCGCTTCATTTCTTCACTCCTACCTGCACATTGCGGAAACGGGCCGGGGACGCCCCGTGCCCCACGTGCATAGACTGGGGTGGCTGCCCTTTGCCGCAGTTGGTCAAACCCCACAGAAACCAAGAATTCTCGTCGGCGACGGCATCGCAGGAGTTCCAGAACTGGGGCGTCATCCCGGTGTAGGTGGCGTTCTTGACCGGCGCCCCCAGCTTGCCTCCCTCGATCTCATAGGCGATCTCAGTGCCGAACTGGAAGTTCAGTCGTTTGTCGTCGATCGACCAACTCTTGTTGGTGATCAGGTAGAGGCCGTGCTCGGTGTCGGCGATCAGTTCCTCGAAGGGTATCGTCCCGGGCCGGATGCTGATGTTGGTCATGCGAATGATCGGCATCCGCCCCCAGCCGTCGGCTCGCATCGCCGCCGAGTTCTTCAACCCCAGCGCGGCGGCTGTCTCGCGGCTGGTCAGGTAGCTGACGAAAAGTCCCTCTTTAAGTCCCTCTTTGACCAAATCGGCGGACTGGGCGGGAAACCCCTCATCGTCGTAGGCGAAAGTCCCCAAGCCTCCGGGGATGGTGGCGTCGGCATAGATGGTGACATGCTTGGAGCCGTACTGCAGCTTGCCTAGAAGGTCTGGCATCATGAAACTGGTGCCTGCGTATGAGGCCTCGGTTCCCAAGACCCGGTCCAGCTCGGTAGGGTGGCCGCAGGACTCGTGGATCTGCAGACCCAACTGACTAGAATCGAGGATGATATCGATCTCGCCGGAGGGGCAAGGCTTGGCGGTCAAGAGCGAGACGGCTTCCTGCCCGATGCGCTCGGCGTTCTCCAGCAAGCCCAGGGTGGCGATGAACTCGTAGCCCAAGGCCCGTACGTTCCCTCCCATCGAGTTGGGGAAAGAACGGATCTGCATGTCGTTCTCGCCCACTGCGTATGCTTCCAATCCACCCCCTGACTCAACTTTATGCTGTTCGATGAACGACCCTTCCGAGGAGGCGAAGATCTTCCGCTCCTTCCAGAAGTCCAGGGTGGCGCGGGAGATGGTCACCCCCGGCACAGCCCGCACCTTGTCGTCGACTTGGGTCAGAAACTGGATCTTCTCCTCCAGTGGGACATGGAAGGGGTCGATCCGGCAGTCGGCCGGGAGATAGGCCTCCACTTTTGGCAATGGTTCCAAAACCACATCGCGCTCTTTGACGCGGGCTGATGCTTCAGCGATGCGCACAGCCAAAGCGGTGATCTCTTCCACCTTCCGGCCGGTAAGCGTGCGGGAGCTGGCGAAACCCCAGGCGCCGTTCTTCAGGACGCGCACCCCAAAACCTGCATCCAAGCCGTTGGCGATCGACTCCACATTCCCCGACTTCAAGGCCAGACTCTGCTGCTCGCGTCGGATGATGCGGATGTCGGCATAGGCACAGCCTAGCCTCTTGGCTGTGCTCAAGCACAATTCAGTGAACTCGCGCAAATGATGCTCCTTTCTCATGGGGGGGACAGACTTGACCTCCGGTCTATCCGGAAATCTGTCATACTGTCTGTTGGCTTAGGGCTTCGTCTCGAGGTCTCCTCCCCTCTTTTCCTCCGCGCGTGCGGGGGGAAAATCGCCAGGAACACCCTGCCGGGGGCTATCATGTTGCCGGGGGCTATTATGTTGCCGGGGGCTATTATGTTGCCGGGGGCTATTTTGCATTGTTTGTCCTTGCTGCCACCCTTCCGCTTGGCGCAGTTCCTCCTCCTCACAGCGCGCCTCTCGTCGAAGAAGAATACCAGCTGCCAGCAGCGTGCCGGCCGGGATAGCCAGCGGCCACCAGGCGCCCGGCCAGGCGAGGAGATAGCCGAGGGCTATCAATAGGAACAACAGGGCGGAGAGAAGAACAGTTAGGGAAGCCCATCGGCTAACCCGCACCGCTGCCCCCTCCTCCTCCCCCGCCGCCGCCTCCTCCGGAGAAACCGCCCCCTCCTCCGCCCGAGGAGCTGGATCTCTCCGGGGTGAAGGCCGTGCTGACGCGGGCGCCGAAATCGTTGAAGGAGTTCTGCAGCGCTTGTCCGAATTGGCTGCTTCCGCCCATCGCGGAGCTGCCGTAGGCGCCGGCGTAAGCCCACACCCACCAGGAGGGTGCGTAGAAGTCTGGCCGCGCGGCGAAGGAGGCCACCCAGCCCTTCTCGATGCCGAAGACAATGGCGTAAGGCAGGTATTCCGAGAAGATCGTGCTGGAATCGCGCAAGGCCGGCCGCTTCTCCAGCTCCAGCATGTACTGCATGAAGGCCTTCCAGGCGGACAGCTCGCGCGCGCCGGTATAGCTGCGGCGCGGCATCGCCGAGCCGAAACCTAGGACAAAGAAGGAAGCGAAGACCAACCCGATGCCCAGGATGAAGACCTGCAGAACGAAGAGAGCAATCCCGCCGAAAAGCATCAGCATGCCGACCGCGCTGTAGGTGGCGCGGACTTTACCGGGATCGGCATCGAAGAAGCGGTAGGGGGCCAGGTAGGCCCAGATCTCCTTCTGGAAACTGCTCACGTAGGCGGAGAGGGCGTGCGCCATGGCGGAGAGAGTGGTGATCTGCCCCTGGGCGCCGAAGAGCAGGTTGAAGAGGAAACTCTCGTAGGACTGCAGATCCTGGTCCTCTTTCAGCTTGGTCAAGCGGAAGTCCGCTCCCTCTTGCTCCATCTTCAGGTATCCTTTGTGAGCCAGGTCGAAGATCGTCGCCTGGATCCCTTTCTGGGTGGAAGTCTGACGCCAGAGCGCATCCACCCCGGCCGGGAGCAACCCAGTGGGGGGGCCGGAGATCATCGCTGTGGAGGGCGGTATGCGCAACTCGCGCCCCTTGGTCCACCATTGGAAGATCATCCAGATGGGAACCAGCGAGGCAATGGCGATCGCTAGAATGTACTGCGCATCCAACCAGAAGCGACGCCACCATGCGGCGTTGTCCTGGGCTTGCTGTTCTTGCTGCACTTGGGGGAGAATGGATTGGCTGTAGCGGCTCATGCCGGAGGGAAGAGGGACTAGACCCTGTGGGAAAAGGAGGCGTGCTTCCAGCCCTACCCCCACATCGAGAGGGGATTCCAGTCGAACGGTCGCGCCGTCAACGATGGTCACCTCGCCGCTTCCCGGGGCCGGACCGTACGCCCACACCAGCAATTGCTCCTTCGTAGCGCCGGCAGGCAGATGGATAGTAACCCGCGCCTGTTCCATGGCCTTCTCGTGTTCGGCGCCGATGAACTTGAAATAGAGCTGGTCATAATCTTGCCAGAAACTGATCGCGCCGCGTAGAGCCGCTCCCACCAAACGATAGCCAATCACCCAACTGTGGGTGGAGTTGGTGTAATCGAAATTCCAGCGGATGGTCACGCGGGAACCCTCGTCGGTGACGCTGTAAGTGCCTGGAGCATTGCTGGCGTCACGACGGTAGACACTCCCGCCCGCTTTCCGCACGCTGACCTGATCTACCCCTTCGATCTGCACCTTGTCGATGTAGATGTAGGCAAAGTGGTAATTATCTTCGAAGCGCAAGCTCCGCGTCTCTTCCACCAAGAGGTTCCCGTCCGCTTGCACTTGAACCTCAAGGGAAACCACGGTCCAGACATAGTCTTTGGCCTGGACGCCGGTGGGCAGGATCAACTGGAGGCACGAGAACATCACTGCCAGGAGGAGCGATAAGGTTGCCAAGCGCCTCCAGCGGTCGCGGGTTATTCTTCTCATTTTCGCTCCTTTCCCAGCGGGATCTCTCCCATTATACTCAGAACGCCCTGCCGGGGGCTATTATGTTGCCGGGGGCTATCATTGTTTAGTGGTTTAGTAGCCAAGTGGTCAAGTGGTCAAGTGGTCAAGTAAAAAAGCAAATCTTGCTCTTACTCATACTCAACTGCTTTATTGCTCAGCTTTGAATCACCTATTTACTCAGTTGCTTAACTATCTAACTACTTAATTACTTGATTACTTGATTACTTGATTACTTAACTGCTCATGCTACCTGGAGGTATCATGGCGACGCGGGGTATCATGGCGACGCGCCAGCGCTCGCCACAATTCCTCCCGGCCATCGAAGACCTGCTTCTGCTCCACGCCGCCTTTGACAAAGATCAGAGTGCGCTCGGTGTGGAAAGAACCGATCCGGGTGAGGGGCAGGCCGCATTGAGCGAAGGGCTCCTCCAACAGGCCGGGCGGCGCGGCGATCAGCATCGCCCCGGAAGAGACCAAGGCCAGCGGATCCAACTCCAAAGCGCGGCAGAGAAGGGCTGTCTCCAGGCGAATGGGAAGCGATTCTTCTTCCACGCACAGCCCGCAAGCGGAGGCTTCCATCATCTCCCAGGCTCCGCCCAGCAGCCCCCCCTCAGTCACGTCGTGCATGGCATGAGCGCCGAGGGAAGCGGCCAGCAGTCCCTCGGGGACTACCGAGATCTCCTCCAGGAAAGTCGCGGCATGGGCTAACAGCTCCTCTCCCAGGACAGGGCGCAGCTCTTCCGCCAGCTCGCGGGCGAGGATCGCCGTCCCCTCCAAAGCAAGCGCTTTGCTGAGGTAGAGGGCGTCCCCCAACTGGGCGCCGCCGGTTCGGATCAGGCGACCGCGAGGCGTTTTGCCCACTGCCGTGGCCACCACTACCAGTTGCGGCAAATAAGGCGTGACTTCGCTGTGACCGCCGAGGATAGCCACTCCCAAAGAACGAGCGGCGCGATCGGCATCGGACATCATCATCGCCAGCTCTTCGGCAGCCACGTGGGGAGGAATCAGCCAGGTCAAGAGCAGACCGACCGGCTCGGCGCCTGCGGCTGCCAGGTCATTGCAGGCGATGTGGACGGCCAACCAGCCAATCTCCTGGCCGGCGCCGGTAATGGGATCGGTGGAGAGAACCAACAAGGAGTCGCCCCCCATGTCGAGGACGGCAGCGTCTTCCCCAAGCGCTGCGCCAACCAGCGCCTCCGGCCGTGGCGATCCCAGGTAGGGGAAGACCAAGCGGGTCAATTCCTGGGGGGAGAGCTTGCCAGGGGAGAGCTTAGGCATACCCGTCTCTTCCCCGGAAGGCAGCAACCCTCGACTCTTCGCTTCCGCTCGAGGGTTGCTGCGGGCCTGCTGGGTAACCCGGTCGACCGATGTCATCTCGGAGGCAGCTCAGGATCGCTCTACTTTCCGGAGGGGGGCATCGGGTAGATGGTCGGCTCGGCCACGAGTGAAGAGCCGGGGGGTGGTGAGGCTACAGCAGGTGGGTTCGACCTCTGCTGGGCGCTTCCGGCATTCCCAAGCCAGCGCATCAGCGTCCCAGCCAAGCCGTCCAACGAGCCGGAACCATTGCTGCCGGAGACCAGCACTTCGGGGACGAACTTCACCCCACGGTCGGCCAAAGCAGTGATGGCATTGACCATTGCCGTCGGTTCCTGCCCAAGCGCGCGAACCTGGGCCTCGTAGGCTTTGGCTCGCGCCATCCCGATCGCCTCTACTTCGGCCCCCTTGGCAGCGCCGGTCTCCCGGATGTAGGTGGCTTCGCCGTCAGCCTCGGCCTTGCGGGCGGTGGCGTTGTTGCTCTTGATCTCCACGTTGACGCGGGACTCGGCCAGCTTGGTCTGCATGTCGGCCGTCCCCCGAGCCTGCTCGGTG
>JAPLHV010000076.1 GCA_026389455.1 Coprothermobacterota bacterium | reverse complement strand
TTCCTCTCTCCGTTCAATTGGGGAAACGTGCGGTTGGAGCGGGACATCTCCCTGAAAACAGCCTTGCCTGTCGCCTTCGACGCTCAAATGGCCTCCGGCAAGATCCTCGCCGACACCAACGGCCTTTCCATCCAAGATGCCGGCTTCACTTTCACCACTGGGGAGCTTACCTGGGATGCCGGAATCCAAGTCTCCAGCGCCAACCCGCGCATCACCTTCCACTTCACCTCCGGCCGGGCCGAGGGGCGCAACCTCGGGTTCACCAACTTCCGCGAGATGAACGTGGAGTTCACCTCCGGCAACGGGCTCTTCAACCTGGCCGGCCTGACCCCCGGCGTGCATAGTTTGCGGGTCGGCATCACCAGCGGCGACATCCGCATCCAAGCGCCAAAGGGAGTTGCTTACAGCGTACAGGTAGATCGCACCAGTGGCAGCGTCATCGTCGACGGCCGATCCTTTTCCAACGGCGAGCGATTTGAATCGCCCAATTACGCCGGCGCGGCCACCAAGCTGGATATGCAGCTCGGCATCACCAGCGGCAGCATCAACGTCGAGTTCAACGCCTTCTAGTCTTCTGCTTCCCGGACTGCACCAAGAGGAGCCCTTCAGGGCTCCTCTTGGTGTTTTCACTATCTTCGCAATCTATTGAAGAGCAGAGCAATCAGCCGTCCCCAATTCTCCTCCTGCGCAGAAACCACCAGCCGCCCGCACCAAGGAGAGCAATGGAAAGAAGGGCCAGCGCCCATGGACTCAGGCCGGGCATCCCTGCTGGGGAAGGAGGCGTCGCCGGGCCATAAAGCCAAGTATCGCCGAGGATGCTGTCCTTTTCGCCGTCATCTCCTCCGAAGAGAAGCACACCCGAGGGGGTGGAAGCCATGGCGTGGCCCCAGCGCGCGATCGGGGTAGGAGATGTGGACAATTGAGTCCAACTGGCGGTGCTAGCAGAATAAGGGGACAGATTTATTTATTCATGGGTTGAGAAAAAGGGTTCCTTCTTATTTCAAGTGGGTAATCTATCAGCCTGCGGCAGCATTTCTAGCCCAGCGTCCCTGTCATCAAGACGATGATGATCTAAAGAGTCTTGTCAGCCCTGGGAGAAAAAGGATGAAAAACGGGACGGATTTATTTTTCCACACCCTTCCTTTCATCTTCTTCTCGATTTTCTCCACGGATCCCTTCACTGCGGTCAGGACGGGCTGCCGGTCAACTGTCCTCGAAGCAGCAGCGATGGTCGGATCAGCTCTCATTCTCCCGCCGCAATGGCTTCTCTTACTTAAGCTGCATAACTCTCCGCTCGTTTTATTTTGTTATGTTCGTCTTTCCAGCCTGTTCACGTGCCTGGTATGCCGTCCAGCCACCCATTTCATGAGGCAGGCCGGGTTCCATCCATATCTTCACCCGGATCAATGATCAGGTGCAGGTGGTTCGTCATCAGGCAATAGGCACAGATGCTGCAACCCTAGCCATCCTTCCATTCCCGCAGGTTCGTAAGGCAATGCCGATAATCGCCATCTGCGAGGAAAAAGGCTTGCCTGTCTCAATAAATAAATCTGTCCCCTTTTCTGCCTTTCCACTGGAAGGTGCGGACTCTTTGGTGGTAGAATAGGCACAGATGGGATCATCTGTGAGCATCTCCGAGAAATCTCTATTCTGGACAGGACAAGACGCCGGAAGCCGCTTCTACGAGCGCATGGTAGAACGTCTGCCGGTGTTGTTGGAACGGTTCAAGGCTAATCCGCGAACCATCCTTGATCTCTCCTGCGGCGACGGAACCTTCGCCATCTTGCTGGCTCGCCAAGGGTTCAAGGTGACGGGCGTGGACACCTCTCCCTGGTCTCTCGAGTATGCCCGCTCCCGGGCTCGCGAAGAAGGCTTGAGCATCGGCTTCTTGCTGCAGGACTTACGCAGCCTTTCCTCCGAGTTTCGCTTCGACTTGGCCACTTGTTGGTTCGACAACCTGAATGCCTTGCTGGACGGGGAAGAGCTATACAAGGTCTTCTGCAATGTACAGGATGTCGTTCAACCTGGCGGGCTCTTCCTCTTCGAGATGAATACGATCTATGGCTTGGCTGTACACTGGCAATGGAACCAATGCTATGTACACCAGGAAAGCGCAGAGCACTTCGAGTTGCATCGCCCGACCTACGATTACGAGCGCAACATCGCCACCTTGCGGGTGACCCGGTTTCAGTGCAAGGGAGAACTGTGGCAACGCGCCGAGGAGATAGTGCAGGAACGTGGGTACACCTTGGAAGAGTTGCGCCAGGTGATCCGAGAAGCCGGCTGGGAGGAATTGGCTTGCTTTGGCGACCCTTGGAAGATGACACCCCCAAATGTGCATAGTGCGCGCGTCTGGTTCGCTTTGCAGGCGCCCCCCGAGGGGACTGTCCGGCGACGAGAGGCCTCGATCAGCTAACCGCTCTCTTGCGTTTGCCACCCTGCAATAAGAAGCGCCCACTTGCGGGGAAGACCGTAAGAGGGTAAGAATGGGGATCAAGATGTACAAGACGGAAGACGAACACCTTCACCAAGGGATTGTTTATTTTGACCGCGGCCACTTCCAGGAGGCGGAGCAAATGCTGCGTCTCTCCCTGAAAGAGCGCCCCAGCGGTCACGACAGCTTGGATCGGCTTTTCTTTCTGGCCCGTATCCTCTTGGCCGAGGGCAAGTTGGCCATGGCCGAAAGGATTGCGCGGCGTTTGGCTCGCGAGGCGAACGACAGCGAGAGCCGCTGGTTTTATGCCTCCATCCTCTACCAGCGAGAGAAGTTCGCCGAAGCTGAAACGGTTTTCCAGGAAGTGGTGCAAGAGTCGCCTGACTATGGGCTAGGCGGTATTCTGGAGCGAGTGGCTCTGCGAAAACGATGGAAAGAGAAGGGGTATCTCTTCAAGCCGGACCCGTCGCGCTGCCTGGAAGCATTCCTGCTGAGTCTGCAGCATCAAGGCTACTTAAACATGAAAATCTACCGCGAGGCGCAGTTCGCCATCGAGCAGGCTCTGGAGCTGGATCCGGATAACTGCACGCTGCATCAGCGGCGGGCGGAGTTTGAGTGGTGGCGGCCTCATTATTGCCCGGTATGCGGTGAGCCCGTTCACCCGGGTTGGCGAAAGTGTACCGTCTGCTCTGCGAATCTCTCCTACCGGTCCCCCGAGGTTTGGCGTGATTGCCCCTACTGCGGGGCGGAGGTCGGTCTTTTGTGGAATAGTTGCCCCTATTGTGGCCGAGACCCCGACCAAGTCTGGTTGTTAGGTTCCGAGGAGCTGGACGCGGAATAAGCCGCCTCAACCATCTGTTCCATCAGCAAATCAACATCCCATAAAGGAGACAGACAAGTTGGCCTATCAAACGAAAGATTACTCCCACCTGATCGGCATGGAGGGATTCTCCGAGACTCTCCTGAAGAATCACTTCACGCTCTACAGCGGCTATGTGACCAACGCCAACAAGGTGACGGACGGGTTGACCGCTCTTGCCAAAGAGGGAAAGGCAGCCACTCCCCAGTTCGCTGAGATGAAGCGCCGTCTGGGCTGGGAATTCAATGGAATGCGGCTGCACGAGTACTACTTCGAGAACCTCGGCGGGGATGGCAAGCTGGATCCGTCCGGCAAGTTGGCCATCGCCTTGGCGGAGCAGTGGGGATCCGTGGAAATGTGGGAGGCAGATTTCCGGGCCACCGCGACGATGCGCGGCATCGGTTGGACTGTCCTGTACTTAGACGCGATCACCGGCCAATTGTTGAACGTATGGATCAACGAGCACGACGTGGGCCACCCCGCTGGTTGCAAGCCGTTATTGGTCCTTGACGTCTTCGAGCACGCCTTCCTGACCGACTACGGATTGAAACGCCCCGATTATATCGAAGCTTTTTTCCGTCACATCGATTGGACAGAGGTGGAGAAGCGCCTCAGCTAGTGCGCCTCCTTGCCTAAGAGATGCCAAGGCGGGGCAATTCCCCGCCTTTTGCATGGCTGCGCGCGGCATCTGCTAGAATACGGAAAATCGGGCCCATAGCTCAGAGGTGAGAGCGGCCGGCTCATAACCGGCTGGTCCCTGGTTCGAATCCAGGTGGGCCCACTAGGACGGTCACCGATGGAGGAACTGGACGGGCTGTACCGCTTGCAGCGCTTAGATCTAACGTTGCGCGTAAAAGAAGAGGAGCTGCGTCGTCTGCGCACCCCTCCGGCCAGCATCCGGCAAGCCGAAGAGTCGCGGGTCTTGCTGGTGAAAATCGAGCAAGAGCGCCAACGCTTGAAAAGTGAGATAAAAGACCGTGAACTGCAGGTCGACACCATCCAAGCGAAAATCCAGCGGCTGGAGCGTGAGCTGTTCTCTGGGAAGGGTGGTGCAAAAGAGTTGCTGGACAAGCAAACCGACCAACAGCACCAAAGAACGCGCAAGAATGCCTTGGAAGATCAAATCCTGGAGATGATGGAGCGCTTGGAGGAGTTGGACGGGCAGTTGGCGGAAGCGCGCCGGGAGCTGACGGCTCGAGAGGCAGAACGAGAGAAGGATCTGAAAGCCAAGGCCGTGGCTAGCGCTGCTCTTGAGGAGGAAACCAGCCAAATTCGCCGGCAGCGCCAGGAGGCCGTGCCGGGGATCCCGCCAGAGCTCCTCTCTCGCTACGAGAATCAACGCAAGTTCCTGCAAGGGCAATTCCTCTCCACGGTTGCCAACGGAAGCTGCCAGGGTTGCGGGGTGCAATTGGCCTCCGCCGAGCTGACCCGCTTGCGCAAAGAGGGGCATCTCCCTTGTGGCAGTTGTGGGCGCATTCTGCTAGCTCACCCGCCTGATTGAGGGTGGGCGACTCGCTTCCTTTGGCTCGTTTCCCATCTCGTTTCCCATTACACGATGAAGCGGTTACACTAACGGCGAACAGGAGGAGTTGATGAGAACGAAAAAGGCGCTATTCCTACAGATTTTGGTTACTCTGCTGGCTGTGGTTTTTCTGGTTGTCTTGTATTTCCTGATTCGTCCGTCGCCCGCAAACCCGATAAACCCGGTGGTCTTTGCCATCGGCAGCATCGCCGTGCATTGGTACGGCCTGCTGATCGCGCTCAGTTTTATCCCAGGTATTTACACGGCTGTCTGGATGGCCAAAAATTGGGAGATTAACCCGGACCACATCTACAACCTCGCCATCCTGGCCGCCCCTCTGGCGGTAATCTTCGCCCGCCTCTTCTACTGTGCCCTGAACTGGGGTTATTACTCACTTCACCCGGTGGAGATCCTCTACATCTGGCTGGGGGGACTCTCCCTCTACGGGGTCATCTTCGGCGGGGTGCTGGCTTGCCTGATCTATGCAGCCGTCTCCAAGATCCCCTTCCTGCGCATCCTCGACCTGGGGGCGCCCGCCCTTGTTCTAGGACAAGCCATCGGCCGCTGGGGGAACTTCTTCAACCAAGAACTCTTCGGCTACCCCACCGACCTGCCCTGGAAAATGTGGGTCAATCCGGACGCCGTACAAGCCCTGCAGAACCAGGTACACAGCTTCCCGCCGGAGACCCGGCAGTGGATCCTGGGTTCCCAGTACTTCCACCCGACCTTCCTCTACGAGTCGATCGCCAACATACTCCTCTTCAGCCTCCTGATCTGGGTAGCCCGTCGCAAAGATCTTCGGCGCGGGGTCATCGTCTCCCTCTATTTGATCATCTATAGCGTCTACCGCTTCCTGGAAGAGTTCGTGCGCATCGAACCGGCCTCGGTGGGATCGCTCAGTTGGGGGCAGATCGGCGCCTTGGCCACCATCTTGGTCGGCGTCTTGATCCTGCTCTACAGCAACCGCTTGAAGCCGCAGGCAGTAGCTGCCACGGTGAGCGCTGCAGGGGCTGGGGAAATGGCAATGCCCGCGGGATCTGCTCAGTCGCCGGCAGCGCTCCTCCCGGCAGCGATCCCCCTAGAGGTGAAGCAGGATGCCGGCCCAACAGACCAAGCGGCAGTGGAAACGGGTGAAACTCCCCCCGCAATTCCTGCTGTCATCGTTGAGGCGGCGCCTATCGTTGTCGTTGAGACTACAAGTCTTGCTGTCGTCGAGGCTGCAACCATCGCTGCCGTTGAGGCTGCAACCATCGCTGCCGTTGAGGCTGCAACCATCGCTGCCGTTGAGGCTGCAACCATCGCTGCCGTTGAGTCCGCAAGTCCTGCTGTCATTGAGGCGGCAATTCCGGTCGTCGTCGAGGCGGCAACCATCGCTGTCGTTGAGTCCGCAAGTCCTGCTGTCATTGAGGCGGCAATTCCGGTCGTCGTCGAGGCGGCAACCATCGCTGCCGTTGAGTCCGCAAGTCCTGCTGTCATTGAGGCGGCAATTCCGGTCGTCGTTGAGGCGGCTATTGCGGCGCCTTCGATCACCCCGCCCGACGACCAGAAAAAGCTCCCCTTTGCCCAGAGCTAATGGGGACAGATTTGAAATCTGTCCCCATTAGCGAGTGGTGAAATCTGTCCCCATTATTAGATGGTGAACTCTTTCCCCATTAGCTACGGGCAGAGACCAGGAGTACGCGCACATCGGCCACATTAGTCCCGGTCGGCCCGGTCATCAAAGCACACCCCAGTCGTTGTAGGAATGTGTAGGAGTCGCTGCGCTGCAGGGCCTCCTCCAGCGAGAGGCCGAGCGTTAGCGCCTGCGCCAGGGTGTCCTGACAGACAATCGCCCCGGCTGCCGGCGAGTTACCGTCTATTCCGTCCGTCCCAGCCGATAACAACGCCCACGCCGCTTCCCCTGACGGTGCGTTGCGCAGGAAACGGAGGGCAAGTTCCTGGTTGCGCCCCCCTCTCCCCTCCCCAAGAACCGTAAGGTAGGATTCCCCACCGGAGAGGATGGCGCAAGGCGGCCCCAGAGGGTGAGCGCTGTCCAGGACCTCTGCCAGCAATTGCGCATGGAAGCGGGCCAGTGCCTCCACTTCCCCTTCCAGTCGCGATGAGAGAATCATCGTGGTGAAACCCCGGTCTTTGAGGAAAGCTTGACCGGCCAGAAGCGCTTTCAGGTTGTCACCGACGAGGATAGTCGTGACTTTCAGAACCCGCTCCTGTTGAGGCGTCCCTGCCGATTCCAGCGAAGTCTTCGCCTGGAGGAGATGCCAGGCAGCCATGGGGAACTCTTTTTCCAACCCATTTTTCCGCAGGAGGTTCATTGTCTCTGCAGCAGTGGTCCGATCCGGGAAGAAGGGGCCCGAAGCGACCATCCCCAAGTCGTTTCCCACGACATCAGAGAGAACCAACTGGATCACCGAGGCTTGATGGGCAGCTCGAGCAAGGCCTCCCCCTTTCAACCGGTCCAATTTCTTGCGAACGGTATTTACCATCCCGATCGGCAAGGCAGCGCGAAGCATCGCCCGGTTCACCTGGCGAATCACCTCCAGCGATAGTTCGGGCTCCGGCAGAACGGCCAACGCTGACCCACCTCCGGAGAGGAGGACCAGCAAGAGGTCTTCCTCAGTTAAACCGGCACAGAGGCGGAACAAGGCTTCGCCTGCTTTCAAGCTGTCCTCGCCCGGCTCCGGGTGAGAGCCCGACATGCTGCCAAGAGGTGGTGGAAAGGATTCGGGGTGCGGTGAGACGACCAAGCCCCCGCAGATCAGATCCCCCAACAACTCCGTTGCAGCCTGGGCCATCGGCGCGGCCGCCTTCCCCAAGGCAGCCAACCACAAGCGGCGACCCTCCAAACGGCAGGGAGGCAACCCTTTGACCAGCAGCCACCCATTCTCTTGGGCGACATTTTGGCGAACCAGGCGCGCTGGGTCAACCGCTTTCACCATCTCCCGGAAACACTCCTCCAATAATGCCCGCGACGAACCTCTCATCTCCTCATTCTAACGGATCCCATAGTTTGGTTGACACTCTGCGCAGAATGGCCTTTCCTATTTCTCCCTGAAGCGCCCTTCGCTGAAGGATCTGGCCTTGAGTCTAGAATCAAGATGAAAAGCGAGACGAAAAGCGAGATCCTTCGCTTCGCTCAGGATGACAAAAAGGGTTCTTTCTCATTTCAAGTGGGTAACCGGCCAGCCTGCGGCAGGAGAAGAGATGCTGCCGCAGGCTGTTTGCCGCACTGGGGCGCCACGGTCCCAGGGATATGGTTTCCGCCGCATTGGTTCTCGTAGGGGCGGGTTTCAAACCCGCCCAGGCACGGGCAGTCTCAGTATAATGTTGCCTCATTCTCCAGGACACCCTGCCGGGGGCTGGGTGGGGCCACGCATGCGTCGCCCTGACGGGGACTATCAAACTGAAGCAAGTTGACTTGTTGCCGTCAGCCTTGATGATCCGGGAGACCTTGTTTACCCTCATGCTGCCCCTTACCCACTCATTTTGAGAAAGGGCCACAAAAAGGCGGTCGGGGGATGACGAGGAGTCGATCAGGGTGACGGGTGTGACGGGTGTGACGCCTTTTCCCTATAGTTATTCATACGCTATACGCTCTTTCTCCTCTGTAGATACACAACTATAGGAAATAGCCGTCACTAATTGCTTGACCCGTCACAAACCCATTCCAGGAGCCGCTTTACTGGTTATTCAAAGGTGTCACAAGCCGTCACGAATCGTCATCCTTCCAGGAAACCGAGCTTCCCGCGCACCTCCGGCTTGGCGTTGGCGGCGAAGAAGAGCTTGCACTGGGACTGGAAGTGGAACTCTTCAGCGTAGAGGAAGCGAACCTGCAGGGGATCGCCGCCGGTGATCTGTTTGACCAGGGCAGTGACCAGGCGATACGCTGGAGGAAGCCGCAGAGCTCTTGGCAATAAATAAATCTGTCCCCTTTTCCTGGTGAAAAGAGAGACGAGGAGGATCGGATGAGCCTGGTTCGGACGGAAAAGCTCAGCAAGACCTTCGAAGGAGGTCGCAAGGCAGTAGACGAGGTTAGCCTCTCTATCGAGGAGGGGGAAGCTTTCGGCCTCTTGGGACCGAACGGCGCCGGCAAGACCACGATGGTATTGATGCTGGCCTGCCTGCTGCGCCCGACAACGGGAGACGCCTGGGTGGACGGCGCCAGTGTCATCCAAGACTCGCTCCGGGTGAGAAGAGCGATTGGCGTGGTTCCGCAGGAGATCGCCCTCTATCCCACGCTTACGGCCCGGGAGAACTTGGAGTTTTGGTCCGTAATGTATGACGTCCCCAGCCGGGAACGAAAAAAACGCATCCAGGAATTGTTGGTCGTCGTCGGCTTGGCCGATCGTCAGAACGAGCGCATCGATCGCTATTCCGGCGGGATGAAACGGCGCGTGAACATCGCCGTCGGCCTCCTGGGGCGGCCCAAACTGCTGATCCTGGACGAGCCCACGGTTGGGGTGGACCCCCAGTCTCGCAACAGCATCCTGGAAACGCTGAAGGAATTGAACAGCCAAGGCCTGACCCTCCTCTACACCAGCCATTACATGGAAGAAGTGGAGTTCCTCTGCCCGCGCGTGGCCATCATGGATCAAGGACGGGTGATCGCCCACGGGACGCAGGAGGAACTGCGGCTCTTGGTGGGCGAGCAAGACGCCATCACTATCCAACTCGGTTCAGTCCCTCCTGATGACATCCTTGATAAGGTGCATGCAATAGAGGGGGTCAGCGCCGCACACCACAGCGAGGGAGACTTGACGGTCCTCTCCAACAGCGGCCGGAGAGTGTTGCCCGCCGTACTGGACCAACTCTTCGACGCCGGGGTCAAGGTGCGTTCGGTGGCGGTGCGAGAACCCAACCTGGAGAGCGTCTTCCTGCACCTCACCGGCAAAGAGCTGCGCGACTGATGCGCAAAGCGTTGGCCATCGCTTGGAAAGATCTGCTCGTCTTGAGCCGGGATTTCATTTCCTTTATCCTCCTGCTGGCCATGCCCCTGCTTCTGATCCTGGTCTTGGGGACAGCTTTCGGTGGGATGTTTGTCAGCAACGCGGCGCCCTTCCAAATCACCCTCGCCTTCGTTGATCAAGACAACGGCGAAATGGCTCGCTTGCTGCGCGATGAAGTGTTACAAGGACCGGATCTGAAGGAGATGATCCGCCTGCGCACCTTCGCCTCCCCGGATGAGGCCCGCCAAGCCGTGCGAGCGGGAAGCGCAGCAGCGGCCTTGATCGTCCCGTCCGGGTTCTCCCAGGCGGTCCTGGGAGAGAACGAGTCCAAGCTGGAAGTCTTGGCCAGTCCCGACTCGACCATCAAAGCAGGGGTCATCCGCAGCATCGCCGAGGCCTTCACCACGGAAGTGATGGCACGGGGGGCGATGGTCAGGCTCACTTTGGCCGAACTGCTCTCTCGAAATCTGATCCAACCGCAGGAAGCTGCCGCTGCGGCAGCGCGTTGGGTTCCCGAGCTGCAGTCCCTCCAATCGCAGATCCGGATCCAACGAGAGCAAGAAGTCGCACCCGGCGCCCAACTTCCCGGGGCGATGGCCTACTACTCGATCTCGATGGGGGTCATGTATGTGCTCTTCGCCGCCAACACGGCGGGGGGCAGCATCCTTACCGAACGGCGCACCCGCACGCTGCTGCGACTCTTTTCCGCTCCGCTGGAACGCAGAACCGTCTTGGTCGGGAAGCTGCTGGGGGTCTTTCTGCTGGCCCTGATCCAGTTTCTTCTGGTGGTCGCTTTCACGGCATTGGCCTACCGCGTCTCCTGGGGTTCCTCCATTCCCGGATTGGCCTTGATGATCCTGGCTACCGTCTTCTGCCTGGCCGGCCTAGGCGCCTTGCTCGCTTCCCTCTACCGCAGCGAGAGCCAGGCAGCGGCCATCGGCCCGGCAGTCGCCCTGCTCCTCACCTTCCTGGCTGGGGGAATGTGGGTTTTCACTGGCGGCCCGCAGTGGTTGGACATCCTTAGTCACGCCAGCCCGGTTCGCTGGTCGATAGACGGGTTTCTCACCTTGATGTCGGGAGGCGGTCTCGCCCAGATCCTTCTGCCAATCGGCGTCCTCCTCGGGCTTGGGGCGGTCTTCTTCGGGATCGGCTTCCTGCGCATCCGGAAAAACTACGATGTGGCGTAAAGCCTGGATTATCGCCAGGCAATTCCTACAGGCCACGGCACGGGATCGGATCTCCCTGATCTGGTTGCTGCTCTTCCCGATCATTTGGACCACCCTGATTGGGGCATTCTCCAGCGGCGGCGATGGACCCACCACGATCGGATTGGTGCGGCTGGATTCTTCATCCTATGCCCAAGCTTTCCAGGATGGTCTCTCCTGCGAGAAAGACTTTCGGGTCCAGCTCCTTGCGAATGAGGCAGAGGCTCAGAGCCAAGTGCAAGGCAACAACCTGCCCCTTGCACTGGTCATCCCAGCCGACTTCGGCAGCCTCCTCCGGCGCGGGGAGACCGCAACCATCATGGTGTGGAAGACCAACCGTCCCTCCTCCTACTACTTGGACGAACTGATCAACAAAGTGACCCGACGCCTGGCCGCCGACGCTGCCACCGCCGGCTTCGCCGTCAGCAAGATCGCCGAGCGAACAGCGCTTACCCCCAGCCAGGCCGCGGCTGCCTGGAGTGAGATCTTCGCCAAGTCGGAGGAGGGCTGGCGCAACCCAAGGATCGAAGTGAGCTACCAGATCCTGACCAGCGAGAAGGAAGTGCAGATGCCGCAGGGAGCCAACCAGGCCTCCCCCGGCTTCACCGCCATGTTCGTCTTGATGGGTCTCTTCTTTGGCGCCGGCTCGTTGGTGAATGAGCGCCGGGATTGGACCCTACAGCGGTTATTGAGCACGCCCACTCTCCGCTTCTCCCTGCTGTTCGGCAAGTTCCTGGGGTTCTTCCTGCTGGGGGCAGTGCAATTGATCCTGCTGATCCTCTACGGCCAGTTCGTCTTGGGAGCCAATTGGGGGACCAACCCCTTGGGGATCGCCCTGGTCAGCGTGGCTTATCTGCTGGCAGCGGTGGGATTGGGCACTCTCCTGGCAGCCTTGGCGCGCACGCCCCAGCAAGCCAACGCCTTTTCCATCCTGCTCTCAATCGTCCTGGGAATGCTGGGCGGGGCCTGGTGGCCGGTAGAGATCCTCTCGCCAACCTTGCAGACCATCGCCAAATTCACCCCCATTTACTGGGCAGTGAACGGCTACAACAAACTGATCAGCTTCGGCGAGGGAATCCCCGCCCTGCTCCCCAACTTGGCTATCCTATTGGCCATCGCGGCGGTCTCTCTCTTCTTGGGGATGCTCTTTTTCCGTACCGAGTGAGAAAAAGGGGTCACATCTTCAGATGTCAGCAATTTTCTTTTTGACCACGCGCTCCAAGTCTCCATCCGCCTTTTAGTAGTCCTGTCCCCGTTGGAGCGATGGTTGGATCAGCTCCCATTCTCCCGCTGCAATGGTTTCTTTTACCCAGCCTGTATAACTCTCCGCTCGTTTTATTCTCGTTATCGGCAAGGTCAAGGGTGCAGGATCATCATCCAGTTATTCTTCTTTCGGTTGCTGAACTTCACACCGTAACTGGACCATCGGCAGCTAGCGGGAGCCACGACGAAAACGGCTTGCCTGTTCTCAATAAATAAATCTGTCCCCTTTTCCATCATTTTCCCCGGCTCTCCATCAGAAGCCGCTCCAGGTCGCGCACCGGCAACGGCAACTGATAGTAGAAGCCCTGGCCCATCTCGCATCCCAGCAAGTGCAGCGTCTCAAGCTGTTCCTTGGTTTCCAGGCCTTTCGCGATCACACATAGCTGGTGCTGACTGGCGGTGGCCAAGATCTGCTTGACCTGCTCCAGCGCAGCCTTCTTCCGGTCCATGCTCTGCACCAGGCCGACATCCAATTTGATCATATCCATCGGCATCTCCCCTATCGCTTCTCCCAATTGGCCGGCAGCGTTGTCCAGACAAGTGCGGATGCCGTGCTGTTGAAGCTCGGCGAGAATGCTGCGCCCGCGAGCCGGGTTTGCCGTCAGGGTAGTTTCTTTGATCTCCAATATGAGCAACTCACGGGGGAGGGTGAACTCACGCAGCAACCGCTCGATTATCCCGACCAAGCCCGGGTCGAAAAATTGCAGGGGGGCTAGATTCACTCCGATAGGCAATTGCGGGTAGCGCAGCCGCTGCCAGTCCCGTATCTGTTGGAGGACTTTGCGCAGAACCCATTCCCCCACCCGCAGGATGAAGCCGCTCCGTTCCAGCGCTGGAATGAATTGAATCGGCATAACCAGCCCGAAGCGTGGGTTCTTCCAGCGTAAAAGGGCTTCCAGGCTGGTCATCCGGCCATCGGCCAGACGAAAGATAGGTTGATAGTGCAGCAGGAATTCTTCGTTCTGGAGCGCCTCGATCATCCGCTCCTCCAGGGCCAAGTGCTCGGCCTGGGTTCCATCTTCCGACCTCTCTGCAGTTTCGGCCGGCCGTTCCGGGTAGAGGAAATGAAGGATCACCACGTCAGATCCCTCTTCGTCGCGCAAGGTCACGCTGTGCAGGAAAGCCGGCAACGGTGAGCCGTCCTTGCGGCGGTAGACTACCAGGCCATCGGCGCCTTCCTCCCCTAACTGACTGGCCGGTTTGCCCAGGAGCTCCTCCGAGCTGTAGCTATATTGACGGCGGAAAGCTGTGTTGGCAAAGAGGATCGTCCCAACCAGGTCGGTGAGAAAGACGGCGTTCTGGGTGCGCAGCAGGGCGCGAGCCAGGAGTTGAGCCTGCGCTTCGACGCCCCCGGCGTGAAGGGTTGCCTCCAGGCGCTCGGGCAGCAGCTTCAGATACTCGCCGGCCTTGTCCTTAACCAGGTAGTCTTGCGCGCCCGCTTTCATCACCCGAATGGCCGTCTCTTCATCGCCCACGCCGGTGATGACGATCACCGGGGCGCGCATGGCGAAACGGAAAAGGTCGAAAGCCGTGCCATCCCCAAGCAAGTAATCCGCCACTACCACGTCGTAATCATGCGCCAGCAGGCGGGCCTTGGCTTCTGCCGTGGATGAGGCAAAAGTCACCTCGTGTGGAAAACTCTTTTCCTCCAACGCGCGGCGAATAGCCATTTGGTCGATGGGGTCGTCTTCCACCACCAACACCTTGGCTTGCAGTTTTTTCACAGAGATAGGGGTCGCTTTGTTCAGTTCCATTCGGTCAGAAAATCATAGCCGTTTCTCCGACGCCGGCCAAGTGAAGAAGAAGGTGGTCCCCTCGCCCAGTTTCGATTCCAGCCAAATCCGTCCCCCTTGGCTCTCGACGATCCGCTTGACGATGGCCAGGCCGATCCCCGACCCCCCTTTGCCGGCCGTCTGAAAGAGCTGGAAGATGCGCTCCTGGTCTGCCTCAGCGATCCCCGGGCCGCTGTCGGAGATGTCGAAAGTCCACCCTTCGCCGGATGAGTCGGCACGGACCCGGATGCTTCCCTCCTCCTTCCCCAGGCACCCGGCGGCGTTGCTCAAGAGATTCTGGAAGACCTGGAAGAGAGCGGTCCGGTCCCCTTGCAGGATCGGCAAAGGAGAGACTTCCACCTGGATGCGGGGAGAGATGGCCAAACCATCGAGCACCTCTCTCAATAAGAGGTTCAGCTCCACCTCGCTGCGCTCGGCCAGCTTCCCGGCGCGGGAATACTGGAGGATCCCCTCGATCAATTGATCCATGCGCTCAACCCGCCCGCGCAGCAGGGTCAGCAACTGTTGTCCTTTCTCGGAGAGGGTGGGTCCACAATCCTCAATCAACCAACGGGAGAGGGAGTCGAGACCGCGAAGGGGCGCTTTCAGATCATGCGAGACGACATAGGCGAACCGCTGCAGCTCGCGATTGGATCGTTCCAACTGGACCAGCAACTCGCCCTGACGAGCCTCGGCCTGCTTGCGTTCGCGGATATCGCTGCCGACGCAGACCCAGCCGATTTGACCGCTCTGCTGCTGAAGGATCGGCGAGGTAGCCAGGAGCACCGGGATCTCCAGTCCATCCTTGCGCCGGATCACCGTCTCCCGCCCCGGGCCTTCTTCCTCCTGGGGCGTGTATTCCGGCAGGATCTGGCCGGCAAGGCGGCCCACGAGCTCAGTTTCGCTATACCCCAGGATCCGCAGGGCAGCCTGATTGGCGGCTACGATCTGTTTTTCCCGATCGACCAGGAAGAGGAAGTTGGACATTGTCGAGAGGATCTCTTCAGCCGCCCGCGCAGGGGTAAGTCGGAAGAGGCCGTAGCGCCAGATTCCGTAGCCCATGACCAGCAAGCCCAGGGTCATCGTCGAGAAGGCCACTTCCGGGATGCGCACCCCGATCTCCGGCAGGAATCCGTTGCAGACGACGCTGGCCAAGATGGGAATCAGCAGACCGAGGAAGAGGGTTAATGCCTGATCCTTGCGCGGGCCGGGCTGCCGGCGCAAACGCAAGTAGGCGCCAAGACAGAAAAAGGGGGCGGAAAGGGCCAGAAGATTACTCCAGATCCCCACCAGGTACCACATCAAGCGATCCTGGGGGATCCCATAGGTCCACCCCCAAGGAGACCAGATCACTCCGCCGTTGTATCGAGAGGTGATCAGGTCGACGGCGATGATCGCCAAGGCTGGCCCATAGAGCAGGATGAGAAACCAGACTTTGGCGCGCAACAGCTTGGACTGGCAGAAGACCAAGACGCAATGGATCAAGAGCGGGATCTCCAGCGGCCAGAAGATGGCAACCCGCATCCAGAATTGGGCTATCTCCCAACTCTGGGATTGGCGGTAGGCGAATTCCAGGAAAGAGAGGGCGGAGAGCACCAAAGACAGCAGGAAGAAGAGCCTGTGCAAGAGGCTGCGGCTGTCCAAGGCGAGGATGAAAACGCCAAGGCCGAAGCCCAACACCGCCGCCAGCAAGGAGAGCAGCGCATACCCGTTCATCTTTCCCCTACTCCATTCACCTCTGCGAGTCTCCCTCCTCTATCAGGAGCGAATCATCGCCAGCAGCATCTTGAAGGGCGCCCGGGCAAGCAGGGCATGTGGCTCTCCGGCTGGAAGAATTAACGCTTCCCCCTCCTCAACGACTTGGCTCCCCCCGGAGATGGCGATCTCTGCGCTTCCCATGACAACATAGATAAAGGCATCAAAGGGGGCAGTATGTTCGCTCAGGCCCTGCCCTTGGTCAAAAGCGAACAGAGTGATGGTCCCGGTAGGACGATTCAGCAAGGTCCGGCTCACCACTGCCCCATCCTGGATGGCCACAAATTCCGCCAGAAGACGAGCGGATCGAGTCAATTCCTGCGCAGCATGCTCTTCCATTGTCAACCTCTCTCTGCTTGACAGCCCGCGACCAGACAGCCCGCGACCAGACAGCCCGCGGCTTGACAGCCCGCGGCAGCGTGTTCAGTCATGAACTTTGATCACTTCTCCCCCAGTCATCTGTGCCAGCTCAGGGGCTGTCACCCGGAAGACCTCGAAAGGGCTGCCTGCCGCGGCCCAGGCCTCCTCGTACTGGAAGAGATCACGATCAATGAAGGTGCGAGGGGTCACCCTGTGCGCCAGCGGGGGAACGCCGCCGATCGCGAAACCGCTTTGTTCGCGCACGAACTCGGCGTCGGCCTTGGCGATCGGTTCTCCCACCAACTCGACGATGATGCGCTCGCTGACCCGGTTGACGCCGCTGGCCAGGACCAGGATAGGCTTTCCACTGGCTGTCCCCTTGAAGAGGATGCTCTTGACGATCTGGCTGACGCTGCAGCCGATGGTCTGCGCAGCTTCCTGGGCGGTGCGAGTGGTCTGGGGCATGTGAATCACTTGGGTCGTCAAACCAAATGTGCGCAGGGCTTCCTGAACTTTTAGCGCACCGGCGCTAAGTGTCTCACCCATGGCTGGAAGCGCCCTGTACTGATAGGATCGCTGACTCATGGCTGGAAAAAAACTCCCGCCGCAGGATCGAGTACAGCTTTAAATCGCGGAAAGCGCCTTTCTCATAGAGCTGTTCGCGAATGATGCCTTCGAAAGTCATTCCCACTTTCTCCATCACGCGCGCCGAGGCGGTATTAGCCAGGTAACAGCGAGCCTGAATGCGATTTAATTGCATCCGCTCGAAGCCGAAGCGCAGCGCTGCCCGCGCCGCTTCGCTCATCAGGCCGCGCCCCCACCACTGGCGCCCCAAAGCATAACCGATCTCAGCCCGGGCATGCGGAGGAAGCCAGTCGATAAAACCGATGGCGCCGATAAGCCGGCCGCTCTCCCGCAAGACCATCCCCCAGGGGCTGACCTCTTTTTTTCGGTATTGCTCCTCGGTGCATGCAAGGAAGGCCAGCGAATCAGCCAGGGAGCAGTGCGTTTCCCAAACAACGTACCGCGTCACTTCAGGATCTGAAGCGTAGGAGAAAAGATCTTCCGCATCCCCTAGCCCCATTCGTCGCAATAGTAAGCGTTTTGTCTGGAGAGG
>JAPLHV010000087.1 GCA_026389455.1 Coprothermobacterota bacterium | reverse complement strand
GAATGGGACGTCTCCTCACACTCTGAGTCGATCAACGCCTGGCGATCTGCAAGTTCAGCCGGCGTCGCTCGAACAGCCTGCGGTCACTGCCCTCGCCACGCCGATCGCCGATCCATCTATCGTTGACTCTCTCTCTATCCCATCCATGCTCATGTTGAGAGCGAGCGAGCGGTCAGCTAACCCTTCCCCTTCACTCTTGTTGATTGCTTGCGGCGACCTCATGTTGCGCTCCGTCCCGAGCGGAGCCCTTGATGAGGTTCAGCCATTGTTCCAGGAGGCGGACTATCGGGTGGGGAACTTGGAGTGCGCGCTCTCCCAACGAGGGACGCCCGCTCCGCAAAAACCGTACACATTTCGCGACCCTGGTGGCTTGGCTTTCCTGCAAAAGGCGGAGATCGACCTGATCTCCTTGGCCAACAACCACTCCTGGGACTATCAATGGGAAGGTCTGCAGGATTCCTTCCAAGCGCTGGACCAGGCCGGCATCCAGACTGTGGGGTTCGCTGATCCGTCTCACAGCCCTTCCGTCACCGTAGCGAAAGGGGGAATCCGCATCGCTTTCCTGGCCTTTGCCGAAGAAGACCTGGTCTGGTGGCCCTTTTGGTTTCGGGAAGGGGTGGGCATCCCGTTGATTGAAACGTCGCCGATGGTGGAAGCTGTGAAAAGCGCGAAGGCTGAGGGGGTGGATCATATCGTCGTTTTCCTGCACTGGGGCGAGGAGGGCAGCACACAAGCGCTGCCCAGTCAAATAGAACTGGCCCACCAGCTTGTCGACGCCGGCGCCGGTTTGATCCTGGGAAGCCACAGCCATACCTGTCAAGGAGTGGAAACATACCGTGGCGCTGTCATCGCCTATAGCCTGGGGGATTGTCTCTTTGGTTCGAGCGCTTCCGACGACTGCGGCCAATTGCTGGAGGTGAGGCTAGAACCAAAGGGTCGCCTTGAATGGTGCAAGATCGTCGGTTTGACGATGCGCGAGGGCCTCATCGCCGCTACGTGGGTTCGGCAGTTGGAGGCGAAGAATCATGCGCAATAGGGGTGCGAGGCAAGGACGCGTCAGGATTTCTCCCAAAATGGGAGGGACGCCGCGCAATCACCGCAACTGCCAGTGCGCTTGGTTCTTCCGAACGAGCATCGCTATGCTCCTGGTCCTCACCTGTCTACTGGTGGGATGTGGGCAAGGCCCGCCGCAGAGTCCCTTGATCTCTCACGGGACGGGAAATACTCCCTCTCCCTCCACCACCGTTGAAGAGGCTATGCCGGATGCGGCTATTCTCCCATCCGTTTCGCCCTCTCCGATACCTCTCTCCCTCGATCACTTTCACTCGCTGGCCGAGTACGAGACAATTCTCAACGCTTTGTCGGGGCAACCGCTTTCGCTTGGCCTACGACGGATCGGATCCAGCATCGAGCAAAGGCCGATCTGGGCCTTGGGAATCGGCAGTCGAGCCCCCCAAAAAGAAGCGCTGATCGTTGGATTGACCCATGGTTGCGAGTGGTTAGGGGGAGAGCTGGCGCTGGCCCTGGCGAACGCCTTACTGAATCCCTCTCCCGAGGACAAGGAAATGGTCGCCAAAGCGCTGCTCCATACAGCGGTGTGGATTGTGCCGGTCCTCAATCCGGACGGCTATGTCCTCAGCGGGGAAGGCGATCTTGATCGAGCGGGGGACTGGCGAAAGAATGTCCGCCTCCTTGGAGACCCTCCCTTCGATCCAGCGCGAGACGGGGTTGATCTCAACCGTAATTTCTCCACCCAGTGGGAGGGCGCTGCCGATGGGATCGGGGCTCCCGTCGGTGACTCGAGTTATCCCGGAACAGCCCCTTTCTCCGAGCCGGAAACGCAGGCATTGCGTGATTTTACCATCGTACACCGGTTTTTCCTCTCTGTCTCTCTGCACTCCTACGGCGACTTGCTCTACTTTCCTTGGGGTTTCACCGAAGAGCAAGCGCCTGATTTCGAGGCCTTCGCTTCATTGGCAGAGGGGATCGCCAATCGAAGCAAGGTTGAGGTCTCTTTCGACTTTCCCTCAGGATACAATCCGGGCAACTCGGATGACTATCTTTATGGGGAGTTCGGAACCTACGCCTTCACGATGGAGATCGGGGAGGGCTACCTCATCGCCAACGAGATACTCCCCTCTCTCTTGGCGGAAAAACTACCGGGCTTGCTGTTTGCCATTCAAGAGGCGGCCCAATTGCCTTCTCTTGCGATCCCTCTTTCTAGCACAAACGCTCGCGATCTTTCTTCAACTCCCTGATCCAGTTAAGTCCTTCGAACCATTCTCTCCAGGCTGGGCGCCAAGGCTGCTCTCTTCACTTCCATCTCACTTACGAATATCACAATGGGTGGCTGGTTTGATAGCCGTACCGTTTCAGCAGAGGCGATGATCTGATTGAGATCGCCACTCTGTTCATTTTTTCCTTTTCCTGCATGTGTGGCGATACTTGACACAACTCTACGATAATGATTGGCTGCAACTCTCATGCATGCAGGATAATAAAGATTTTTTTCACAGAACTTATCAAAAGTTTGATATGTGCCTCTCTCCTGTGAAATGATGCCTCCAGAAAGAAAAAACGAACAGAGGAGAGCAAGATGAACGGAATGATGATGGAAGGAACGATCCCTAGCGCCGCCCTAGCGGCCACCCTCGGCCAGCGCGCCGAGCAGATGAAGAATGACCTGGCGGCTAAGCGCCGGCCACGCAGCCTGAAGGCCCACTCGCTGCAAAAGCAGAATATCGCTTCCTTCGATCCCTCCCCCTACTTCTTACTCATCGCTCACCCGCAGCAAGCATAAAAGAAAGAGAACCCAGAGAATCCTCCACCCCGGAAGCGGGGCTGGGGGATTTTTTTACTGACTTCATCTCTCCTCGGGGAGCCTGGTTCGGGTGATTTTCACGACGATGCCTGCAGCGGTAGGATCCGGACAGCGAACGAACTCGGTGGTGATGCCCTCGGGGTCGATCCGTTTCTGGTATGGAGTGCCTGCGTATGTCCAAGGCAGGGTTCCTCCCCATTCCAGCACATGGAGCATCCCGCCGATGCTGTCCAGCAACCATGGGCAAAGTTGGCCCATCTCGTCGGGGTAGCGGAACTTCTCCCCCAAACGATGGCAGATGGATTGGTCCGCCTCAACGACTTCGATCTCGAAGCTGTACTGTGGAAATGGCATGGTCTTCTCTCCTTTGCTCATGCGTAGATTTTTCTAGTCAATCTGCCTCTCCATCGATGGTATCGATTCATTCATTGTCGAACAAGCCGGTTCTTTCTCAAACTGAATGAGTAAGGCAGTCTGAGGGTAAACAAGTTCTCCGGGATCATTAAGGCAGACGACAACAAGTCAACTTGCGGCAGCTAGACAGCCCCCGGCAGGGTGTCCTGGAGAATGAGGCGTCACTGTGCCGAGACAGCCCGTGCGCGGGCGGGTTTGAAACCCGCCCCTACGAGGACCACTCCGGCGTAAATCATATCCCTGGGACTGAGACTGTTTCTGTGACCATCGGCTTTCCTGGGACTGAGACCGCTCCTGAGATTATCGGCTTTCCTGGGACCGCCGCACCCCAGTGCGGCAAACCTGAGATCATTCCTAAGGTTCACACCGTTCCTGTGACTGTCGCCTTTCCTGGGGCTGAGACCGTTCCTGGGACTGAGACCGCTCCTGAGATTATCGGCTTTCCTGGGACCGCCGCACCCCAGTGCGGCATCAGCAGTGAAGTGACGGAAGCCAACTGGGCATGACTATCCCTGGGGCCACCAAGATTCTTAAGACCATCATCGCCATCATTGCAGGGTAGCTGGACTAAACAGCCTGCGGCAGCATGTCTAGGTAGGATTTTATCCACTTGAAATGAGAAGGAACCATGATTTTCAATTATTGATGCCGACCCCCCACATATTTCCTCTTGCCATGAGTCTATACTATTGATGGTACGCGGTAGCGAAGTCTCGCCTCTGCGTACGAGTACTCAATTCGGATGGAGGTACAGAGATGGTGCAGGGTCCGTGGAAACGGCGTTTGGTTTTTGCCTTGGTGCTTTGTGTGCTCGCATTTTCCCTCGGCCCTCTGACGGTTATCGCGCAGGACAGCGATGACCTTGCTACTACCTATCCGCCGCCAGAACCAGCCCTTCATCAGTTCCACCTGATTGCCGGCTGGAACCTGATCTCGCTCCCCTTCGTGACCGACCCCTCGCCCCTGGTAGTCTTTGCTGACCTGCCCAAGCCCTGGTACCTGGTAGAGTACGATTCGATCGAACATACCTACCACCCCTATACCCAGATCTCCCTCCAGCCCGGGGTAGGTTATTGGTTACGGGTGCCGGAAGCTGTCAACCTCACGCTGCAAGGGACATCCATCCCTATCCGGCATCTCCGCGCCCTCTATGAAGGCTGGAATCTGGTCGGCTATCCTTTCCTGGGGGAGATCAGCTGGGATGACGCTGCCAAGGTCAAGGTCGAATGGAGAGACCAGACCTACTCGCTTCAGCAAGCCTTCGATGCCGGGATCCTCGCGGGCGACATCTACAGCTGGCGGGAGGACCGCTACTTCTCAGTGAAGAACGAGCTGCGCAAGTTCACCCCCGGCTACGGTTACTGGGTCAAGCTGAACGAGCCTCTTCCAGGAGGGGAAGGACCAGCAGCTGCAAACCTGGTCTTCGAACCGAGCGGGATCGGCGTCGCGATCGCCTCTAGATTACTGAAGGCTGCCTACGAAGGGGTGAAGGAGGGGGCGAAAAGTTGGACCAAGGAGAAGGCCTGCGGCTGGGTGATGAGCCTTTTGACGGGCAACAAGGGGCAGGGTGCCGATGTCCTGGCACGCCTCGACCAGATGAAGGTTCAATTGCAGGATATCCAGGCTTCTCTGGCCCGCATCGAAGCCGACTTCACCAAGCTCTTCGCCCAACTGAAGCAGATGCAGGCCAAGATCATCGACACCATTCTCAACGCCCAGGTGAAGGACTACATCAACCGCATCGGCACCCACTACAACCTGCCTACCCCGGAAGGCTTGGCCTATTTTACTCAAGGCAAGACCCCCACCACGCCGAACATCCAGGTTGATGTCAACCAGTTCTGCAGCAATGTCGCCGGGGCCTGGGACATCCCGGTCTGCGTGGACGGCATCCACAATGCCATCGCCCCATCGGATGGCTCGGATGGCCTGCTCGATTCCTGGCTTTCCGCCAATATACTTACCAACACTGCCACTTGGACCTTCCAGCCGCAGCGCTTGATGGACTACTACCTGGCTTACGAGTCCTACTTCGCCGGCTTGCTCTTCTACGAGTACCGCGGCGTCCAGATTTACACCGAGACCCTCAACCACCGCGACCCTAGCGGACAGGAAGCCCAAACCTATCTCACCCAATACTACACGCCCAACCTGAACGCCGAGGTGGATCGCTTCCTGATCGGAGCCACCCGCCTCGTGGCCTACAGCGCCAACCTCACTACCACCAACGCGAAGGATCCCCTCTTCCTGGGCGGGCAGGACGTGTTTTCCCGGGCTCAGTTCTTCGCCATCCAAACCCGCGACGAGGCGACCTATGGGGTGCGATCGGCAGTTCTCACCACGATGGATGCCCTGGTACCGACCAGCAACCCGACACCCCTGGTTAACTTGACCAATCCCTCCAGGCTGGCTACTAACTGGAGCGCCACATCCAGCGGATTGACGAACAGCGCTGTGTATTCTCTAGTCATCGACCCCTCCAACCCTCAGATCCTCTACGCCGGCACCTTGGGCAGCGGGGTGTTCAAAAGCAGCAACGGTGGAACCGGCTGGAGCGCGTCCTCCAGCGGGCTGACGAACAGCGCTGTGATGTGCCAGGCCATCGATCCCTCCAACCCCCAGATCCTCTACGCCGGTACCTTTGGCGGCGGGGTTTTTAAGAGCAGCACTGGCGGGGGGGACTGGACCTCGTCCTCCACCGGATTGAGGAACAGCCTTGTGTATTCCCTGATCATTGACCCTGGCAATTCCCAGGTGCTCTACACTGGCACCTACGACGGGGTTTTTAAGAGCAGCAATGGCGGGGAAAGCTGGGCTCCTTCCTCCACCGGGCTGACGAACAACATTGTGATGTGCCTGGACATCGACCCCTCCAACCCTCAGACCCTCTATGCCGGCACCTTGGGCGGCGGGGTTTTTAAGAGCAGCAATGGTGGGGAAAGCTGGGCTCCTTCCTCCACCGGGCTGACGAACAACACTGTGTATTCCCTGATCATTGACCCTGGCAATTCCCAGGTACTCTACGCCGGCACCGACGACGGGGTCTTCAAGAGCACCGATGGGGGAGCCCATTGGAGTTCCGCTTCCAGCGGCCTCACCAGCAGGGATGTGCGTTCCCTGGCGATCAATCCTCTCCATCCGCAGATCCTCTACGCTGCCACCTGGGGAGGCGGAGTATTTGGCAGCACGAATGGCGGCTTTTCCTGGCTCATCGCCAACAGCGGGTGGACGAACAACGAGGTGATCTGTCTGGTGATCGCTCCAGCTTCCCCGCGAATTCTCTTTGCCGGCACCCGTGCGGGCGGGATCTACAAGAGCGAGAATGGCGCAGGAATGGAGCCGACAGCGGCCAGGGTGCTGGCAGTGCCGGAGGGTCCTGCCTACGACTGTTGGGATTCCACACAAAGCCAATTCCTTGGTCCTTCCACCGATTGGCTCCTGCTTCTCTCCGACTTTGGCTCGGCAGCGCCGCAATACCAAGGTCCCGGCTGGACTACCCAACTGCTGGACAGCGCTCTTCCCGCCCCGTTATCTCCCAGTTTCTCGGTGGATATCTACAACGAAGACTACCAGCTCTCCACCACCGGCACCATCCTCTACGGCTGCGGGTTCGCCTGGGCTCGTTCAGGCGGCGCCCAGGCTTTCTCCCTCGTCTACCCGTGGAACACACCCAACCCCTATTGGCGTACAGAAATGAACACGATGACCGCAACCGAAAGCGGTAAGGGCGGTCAGATGAGTTTCACCAAGAGCGACGGGCTGGCTGCTCCCCCAGGAATCCTGGGGGTGAAATTCCGGTGTGACGCCGTCTTCAAGCCTTTCGATGTATACAGCGCGGAGATCAAAGGAGTGATGCAGGATTCCAGGCCTTTTACCTATCAAGGCCTGTTTCCCGCTTCAGTCATTTTCCGGGTCAACCTCCAAACTGACCTCTATATCGGGAAAATACCGAACGGTGATGTCTCGATTAACCTTCAAGCCAACCTCGGCATCTGGAATCTCACCACCGGGAAGGACGCGGAGGGGAACACCCCCACGGCATGGACCGGCGCCGGATCAATCATTGGCAAAACATGGGACAAACAGCATGGCACCAACGGTTTTGTCACCTTGGAGCAAAAAGCGGTCCTGCAACCCGGACATCAATACCAGCTGTACTTGCGAGTGGAATCGAATTCCTATGCGACGGCCGACAAGTATACCTACGGCTACGGTATGACCGTCTATGAAACGCGCGCCTTGATCACCTACCTGGGGGCAACCCTGCTGCCCAACTAATAATCCGGGACATAATACTATTTTCCAGGATGACTGGTCTGGCTCCAGGTAAATTGCCAGGAACCCCAGATTAGTGGTTTTCCCCAGCCGACCGAATTTCGCCAGCAGCAAGCGTAACGAAGTACGCGCTTCCATGGAGGTGTGTCCCACTCCCCTCAATCCCGCTATACTGAGATGCGATGGTTCCAGGACTATTCTCCCACACTCCCCAGGCCAATCCGGCAGGCCATTCTCCCCGCAATCCTTTCGGGGCTTTTCAGGGCTTGGCTTTGGGGTTTCTATTGCTAATTCTGATGGCTGCTGCGCTGCTCCTTTCCGATCGTCCCATTCCCGCCTCGGCGCCCTCCCCGTGTGCCCGGTTGGCCTACGTTGCCTACAGTGACAATCCCCTTAACGAGCAAACCCTGGCAGGCCTGCGCGAGGGCTTTGTCGAGGCCGGTTGGACGGAAGGAGAGGACTTTTCGCTGCAACTGTACAACGCCCAGGCCGACCTGGGGACGCTCGCCCAAATCCTCGACGAGGTGCGACAGAACCCTCCCGACCTCCTCCTGACTTCGGGGACTCCCGCCCTCCAGGCTGCATTGCAGCGAATCCAAGGGATCCCGATGGTCTTCGGCAACGTCGCCTACCCGCTGATCACCGGAGTGGGGGAATCCTTCCAGCGGCATCGGTCGGATATTACCGGGATCAGCGTGGCGCCGGACTTCGATGGCACGATCGGCCTGCTCCTCCGTTTGTTTCCACACTTGCACCGGATCGGGACCCTCTTCTGCCCCGGGGAGATCAACGCGGTTGCCTCCATCGAGGAATTTCAACGGACCTCGCAAAACGCCGGCATCGAGCTGATTACGACACCGGTGAATTCCTCCTCGGATGTTGCCGATGCTGTCCTTGCGCTGACTGCGCAGGGACTGGACGCTATCGTCCAGATCGTCGACAACCTCACCAGCGGATCGATGGTCGCCATCATCCAAGCCGCGCGTACTAGCCACACGCCGATCTTTGCCTTCCAGGCAGACCCCGTGACAAAAGGAGCGATCGCCGCCCGCGCGCGTGACTACGACCAGGGAGGAAGGGACATGACCCGTCTGGCCATGCAGGTGCTGGGAGGAGTTTCGCCGGGGGATCTACCGATCGAGCTGGTAAGTGAAACCCTCCTACTCTTCAACCTGGATGCGGCCGGAGAATTCGGAGTGACCATCCCCGCAGATCTGCTTGCCCAGGCAGACAAGGTCATCGGGAAGCAGGCAACGCCCTAGGATGTGATCCATAGCGCAAGGCAGGGTCTGTTGGAGCGGCCGGCTCTTTCATTGCCAGTTTGGCTCAATCGTTAACACCCCATTATCTCCAACGATCCCATCCATCTTCTTTCACCAATCTGTCCTTTTTTGATAATTCTTGACATTCTGATTTTTCTGTATTATCTATATAATCTGATTCATCAGTTACCCATGAAAGGAGTCGGATGGAGTCAACCGAAAACGAAACGGACTGCTGTCCACCAACGAAAGACACCGGCACTTGCTGCAAAGTCGTGGCCATTGTCAGTGTGGACGCCAAAGGTCAGATGGTCTTGCCCAAAGAACTCCGCGAAGCTGCAGGGATTGCGCCAGGCGATAAGCTGGCCATCACCGCCTTGGAACGGGACGGGAAAGTTATCGCTTTGTGTCTAACGCCGGCGAATCAACTGGCGGAAATGGTGAAAACGTTGTTGGAACCCTTGATGAGAGGTCCCGAATCGAGCAAAGGAAAGGAGTAGAAAGATGGAAAAAAGCGACATTCACACTGTAGTGCGGGAAGCCTACGCTGCGGTAGTCACCCAGGGAAAGTGTGGTTGCGGCTGCGGAAATAATGAACCACTCTCATTGGAGACAGCAGTCGGCAAGCGGATCGGCTACAGCGAGGAAGAGTTGGGCGCGATCCCGAGGGAAGCTAACCTGGGACTGGGATGCGGGAACCCCACCGCTCTTGCCGACCTCTCCAAAGGAGAAGTGGTATTGGACCTGGGTTCGGGTGGCGGGATCGACTGTTTCCTGGCCGCATCTGTCGTAGGCGAAGGAGGCCGGGTAATCGGTGTGGATATGACTCCCCCGATGATCGACCAGGCTCGGGCCACCGCCCGAAGCCACGGGTATCACAATGTGGAGTTCCGCTTGGGGGAGATCGAGAACCTGCCGGCGGCTGATGCTTCGGTGGAGGTGGTGATCTCCAATTGCGTCATCAACCTTTCCCCCGACAAGCCCCGCGTCTTTCGTGAAGCCTTCCGCGTTTTGAAGCCGGGAGGCCGGTTGATGGTTTCGGACATCGTCCTGGTGGGCGAGCTTCCCGCTTCGATGAAGGATTCTCCCGATTTGTACGTCTCATGTTTGGCGGGAGCCGTGTCCAAAGAGGAGTACCTGGCTGCCATCGCCGAAGCCGGCTTCCGGGGGGTAGAAATCCTCAGCGAGCTGCCGGCCGGAGCCAAGCGGCCAGACGAGGAACCTTCCTGCTGCAGCGATCGGGAGGCAAAACCACGCCGGCCGGCAACCGTGGAGGAATTGCGGGCTTTCGACCAGCAGCTCAATGCAGGGGAATTGGAGGTTTTTGCCACCAGCATTCAGGTGCGGGCGTTCAAGCCAGCTTGAGAACCCGTGGATAAAAAGGGCGCCAAGGATGACAACCTCACTTTGTCACCCTGAGGAGCGCAGCGACGAAGGGTCTGGGTCTGGGTCTTGGTCTGGGTCTAGAAACAAGACGAAAAGCGAGATCCTTCGCTTCGCTCAGGATGACAAGAAGGGCGCTCAGGATGACAGGAAGAGGGCGCAGGATGACAGGAAGAGGGCGATCAGGGTTACGAGGAGAGCAATCAGATTGATAAAAAGGCGGTCGGGAGGACAAAGAAGGCGCTCAGAGTGACGGGTGTGACGGGTGTGACACCTTTTTCCTATAGTTATCCTTACGCTATACGCTCTTCTTCTCTTTCTCCACTGTAGATACACAACTATAGGACTAATTGCTTGACCCGTCACAAACCCATTCCAGGAGCCGCTTTGATGGTTATTCAAAGGTGTCACAAGCCGTCACGAATCGTCATCCTTCCAGGAAACCGAGCTTCCCGCGCATCTCTTCATTCAAGCTGATCCCAACCCAGCCGCGTTGTGTGAGGTCTCTGGTGCAGGTCAAACTCTCCGCCCTCACTATAGCAACGTGGAGAAGCGAGCCTGACTCAACGGTTTCTTCCCCAGCCTCCCGGCGCCAGGGCTTTTGGAGCGGTCCTTTGGGAGAAGCGGCGCTCTTCAGGCCAGGCGTCTTCTGCGGGTGAACCACCAGCCGCCTACACCGAGGAGGGCAAGGGAGAGAAGAGTCAGAGTCCAGGGACTCATTCTAGGCATGCCGGTCGGAGGAGGCGAGGGGGAAGCGGTGCAGCCGGGTTGAACAGCCAAGTGTCGTTGCGATAGCCGATTACGCCGTCAAATCCCCCGAAGAGGAGTACCCCCGAGGGGGTGGCGGCCATGGCGTGGAAAATACGCGCGGACGGTGAGGAAGGAGATTCGGTAGAAGTGGGCACAATAGTCCAAACATCCCCGATCCCCGTTTGCAGGAGCGGCGAGGGACGGGAAGGATCAAGGATCGGTCTCTCCGCTGCGGACGAATCGGCCGAGACTGCGGCCGCTTCCTGGCTGCCGGGAGGGGGGCTTTCCGCCAGGGTTCGGGTGGCCGCCGGCGCCCCGAGGATGGCTCCCGTCGCCACAAGCAAGTCCAGGAAGACAAGCAGCGCTCGCCTCCCCAGGATGAAGCGGAACTCTCTCACTGATGTTCTCCTTTTTCCATCCTGTCAGGATGCGAGCTTGATTTGGTCTTGGGGAGAGCAAGGATCCCGGGGAGGAACAGCGGATCTCCCTGAGACTCCGTCTCTCTAGTCAACCTCAGCCTTCATCATAGCATTGGAAGGCGATCCTCTACGACTTCACGGGAGGAGCCTCCTTTTCTCTCGTGCTCATGTCCACCTCTCCCAAAATCCGACGATATGAAAGCTGGAAGGTCCTTCCGAGCAAACAGAGTGGGAAAAACTAACCGCTCTCTGCCCCTATCTATGACACCATGACAGGAGACCCTATCCATCCGACTTTCTCATATCAATGGCTGTCCCAAAATTCCACAGCGGCCAGGTCAACCTTTACACTTCGGACTGGCGCCATCTCTGAACTGCCTCAGCGCCATGACACCAAGGGAATCTCTATTCAAAAATAAATCTGTCCCCTTTTCTGCTTGCATCTTCCTCATCAGAGGAAGATGCTTTAGTTATGGGCGATCCCACAGGAACCACACCGTCCCTCTCGCCCCAATGAATTAGTTAAGGAGAGGAAGATGAAAAGCAAGATCAGAAGGAAATTGATTCCATGGGGTTTACTCGTGGTTTTTCTGCTGCTGCCTTCCTGCGTCGGTAGCCCCTTGTCCGCTCTCACCCCCTTTAAACTCGACGCGGACACGCAAGGCGTAATGGAGACGGTCAACAATATCGTCAACACCTCCATCGTCTCCAACGATCCCAATCCCTACAAGGCGGAATACGAAGCGGGGTTCATCCAAGGCCGGTTGCAGCGCGATCAGATCGTCGCCGCGCGCGACAACTCCTGGGACAGCGCCTACCTGCTGAACCCGGCGCACTCTTATCCCAAGCAGATCCCGCCCTCTAAGGATGAGTTAGGCTTGGCTGAAAAGACCCTGAAGCTCAACTGGGACTGTACACTCGCCTACATGCAAGGCCAGAGCGCTACCGATGTAGGCAAGAATCTGAGACGACTGGTCTACCGGCTGGTCGGCATTTATCATGGGACAATCCAGGATCAGCCGCGCTCCCTGGCCTTCGACGATTCTTGGCTGCCCCAGTTCTCCGCGGCGGAGCTGACTTTGGGTTACGAGACGCCGTCGCTGACCTTCATGGACCTCTACTTCATCAACGCTTATCAGGATATCCTCTACGTGCTGCCTGATTTCGCCTCCCAGGTGACGGGGACGATCGCCGAATCGACTGCTGCCATCGGCGGGGAACGACCCAGCAAGTGCTCCGCCTTCGTGGTGCGGACAGCGGACGATATCTTCCTGGCTCACAACAACTGGAACTCCTTCCTCGCTCAAAGCCAAGCGCTGACTCTCTGGATCAACGGCGACTACCTCACTGCCGACCTGGGCGGGCCGGGCTATCTCTGTTCCGATATCGATTTCGGCTACAGCAACAAGGGGATCCTCTTCAATGAAACGACCCATCGCTACGCCCGCACGGAACCCAAGGTAAAGGCGCTTTGGATGTTTTGGCGGGCGGCTTTGGCGGAGCAGTTCGCTGACTCGCTGGACAGCTTCTTTGCCTATATCTCGCTGGAGCTCTCCGGTACTTATATGAACGGCTACATGGTGGTGGACGCCAAAACCAAGGAGATCGGCCTGGTGGAGATGTCGTACAAAGGCTTTATCTTTTACAAGCTGAATGGCCATGGCGGAGTGTCCGTTAGCAGCAAGCCCGAGGGTCTCAACCTCTCCTACGATGAGCGGATGGTGCAGCCCGATTATCTGCTGGGCATCAACTACCCCGCCTCCTACCAGATCCGGGAGGACCTCTGGTCGGAGGACAATCACCCAGCCCGCCTGCGGCAGTTGCTGGCCATGATCGGATCAGTGAAGGAGATCGAGTCAGCCAAGGCGCTGATCACCTACACCGACCCTGCCAATCCTCTATCCATCTATGGCCGATGGGATCTCGGCTACGGCGACACCCCGGCGCCGAAGACGATCCCCGACGGCGCCGTGGACGCCAAAGCCATCTCCATCTCGATGGTCCAGGCGGCATTCCAATTGAAGGGCGTGCTGGACACCAGTTCGCCAGTGAAGACCTTCTGGATGAAGTTCGGAACACCCGTCATCAATGGGAAGCCATTCATCTGGAGCGAGTCGCCCTGGAAGGGGTGGAAGCTGCGCTCGGTGCCCGACCGGGTGGACGGAATCTTCACCCTGCTGAACGCCTACATCCGCTGAACCAGCAAGGGCAAGTCCGAATCCCTGGCTTTCCCTTGGCAGGTTTGCCCAGTCACTCCGGCGAATGTTCCACAGCGTGGGAACCGGCAACCGGGACCATGTCGTAGTCAGGAATGATCTTCTCCACATCGCGTATCGCCGGGAAAAGGTAGCCGGACAAGCCCACCAACACTACCAGCAGGCTGAAGAGTAGCAGCATCACCGCCATCCCTGCGCCTGGACCAGTTCCGAAGAAGGGACCCAAGATCCCGCCCAAGGCACTGTCTGTTGTGGCCATGGCCGGTTCGAATACCTTGTCTGCCAGGGGACCTGCTGCCAGCAAGGAAAGGGGCGCCACCACCTGGGCGATCAGGCGGCGAACGGAGAAGACCCTTCCCTGGATATCCGGCGGCACCTTGGATTGCCAGATCGCCTGGTTGGAGGCGTTGACCACCGGACCCAACATGGCGCCGAGGAAGACGCCGGCCCCCCACATCAGCGGGCTGCGCCCCAATCCGATCAAGGCGCCGGAAATCAGAGCCGGCACTGCCCAACCAAGGAAGACGCCGTCCGTCTTGCGCTTGAACCCGCCCCAGATGCTGAGAGCCACCCCGCCGATGACCCCTCCGATTCCTCCCACGGATTCCACCGCACCCAAGATGGCGACATTGTTGCCTGTTTGAGCCAGCACCATCGGCGTGAAGACAATCCAAGCCAGATTGGAGAACATATTGCCGAAGAGAAAGATCAGTTGCAGGCCCAGCAGGCTCGGCTTGCTGAAGATGTAGCGAAAGCCAAACAGGGATTCCTTCCATAAGCTGCCGGCTCCCTCCCTGCCTGCCTCCGAGCGGGGAGGTTTGGGGATCCGGGCCAGCCAAAGGGCCCCAAGGGCGATAGCCAAGGTCGCCAGGTCGATGACGAAGATCGGTGCGATCCCCACCAGACCGATCAAGGCGGCGGCAAAAATCGGTGAGAGGATGCCGGAGCTGGATTCCGCCAGTGAGATCATCGCCGAGGCGCGGGCGTAGTTGTGCTTGGGAACCATCAGGGTGATCGCCGCGGAATAGGCGGGCCATTGGAAAGAAGTGAAGATGCCGGCGATGGCGCCCAACAAGTAGAGATGCCAGATTTGCAAGTTGCCGGTTAAGAAAAGGACTAAAATGACTATAGTCGTCACGCCGATGGCGATGTCGGAAAGGGCCATGGTCAGCTTGCGGTTCCAGCGGTCCACCAAGGCGCCGGCGATCGGGCTCATGAACACTTCCGGCCCGAAAGTGAAGAAGGCCATCATCGCCAGAGAAGTAGCCTGACCGGTGATCTGGTATGCCCAGATGGTCAAGGCAAAGCGGGTCATGTTGGAGCCAAAAAGAGAGAAGAACTGGCCGGCCCAGACGATGAAGAAGTCGCGCATGCCCGCCCACATTCGTGGTTTGGGTTCTACCGGTTCCATGCCGGAGACCCTAGAGGAAATCAGCTATCGACGCAAGGCTTTGGCAGTTTTCCTCCGCTTGCAGCCGAACTGTCTCGCAGTGGATGCAGATCAGCCCATCGTCTCGCTGTCAGCTTCGACCGTACGTCAAGCCCTGCCCTACCCTGTCAAAGGCAACGATACCGTGACGGTGGCGCCCTTGCCGGGCTCGCTTTCCAATTGAATGGTCCCGCCGTGGGCCTCGGCGATCATCTTTGAGACGTAAAGGCCCAGGCCGGTGCCCTGCACGCCCGCCTTTAGAGCTTCCGGAGAGCGGTAGAAGGGCTGGAAAAGGAATGGCTTAATGTGGCGATCAATCCCCATGCCGAAGTCGCATACTTCCAGGCAGACCATTTCACCCTGGGTTCGCAGGCGAATCTCCACATCTCCCCCCAGGTGACTGAACTTGATAGCGTTGGTCAACAGGTTTTCCAACAGTCGCCGGACGGCGTTGCTATCCAGTGACAAAGGCGGCAGCGGTTCTCCTTGGAAACGAAGCTGTACGGACCGCGCGGAGGCCACCGGTTCCAGCTCTCGTGCAACCTCCCGGGCCAAGTCCATCAGGTTGGCAGGCCGCTTCTCCAGTTTGAACCCCATCCCGGTCGGGCGTTGGCTGTCTACTAGGTTCTCAATGATGAAGCGCAGCCGCATCAGATTGCGCCGCCAGATGTCGCCATACTGGCGGAATTGGGCTAACCGCCGTTCCTCCGGCAAGGACTCGATCATTTCCTGGGTAACTCCCATCACGTGCAGGGGGGTCTTCAATTCGTGGGAGACGGCGAAAAGGAAGTCGGCGCGGGCCTTCTCCACGGCTTGCTCCAATTGCTTGCGCTCGGTGATGTCGCGGATGGCGCCGGCGGCGCCGGTGAAGCTGCCCACCTTGAAGAGGGATCCTGTCAATTCACCGTAGAATTCCAAGCCATCCTTCCGCTTCATCTTCAGCTCCAGGTTCCGAGTGGGAATGCTCCGCTCGATGGCGTCGGTGAACGCGGCAACAGCCCCACCGACGGATTCGGGGGGCAGCAGCTCCCAGAAAGGGATGTGCAGCATCTCATCCATCTCGAATCCGAAAATCTTCTCGGCAGCGGGGGACAAGTAAGTGATCACTCCCCCGGAGTCGGTGATGAAAACCACGTCGGAGGTTTGTTCGGCAATCGTTCGAAACCGCTCCTCGCTCTCCTGCAAGGCTTCCTCCACTTCTTTGAGCTCGGTGATGTCGCGGCCGGTGGCAACGAGTGTGGCAGTAACCCCCTGATCGTCCAATATGGCTTTGTCGGTCCAGCTCAACCAACGCCAGCCATACTTTGTATTGGCTCTCTCCTCGAAGCTGCACTCGTAGGGTGGCGCAAACAGGGAGGCGATGGATTTGGCGACCAGGGGAAGATCGTCTGGATGGATCAGCGGTATGTAATTGGAACCGATGAGTTCCTCCTCGGTCTTGCCGAATAATGCGCAGTAGGCCGCATTGACGAACAGAAGATGGCCTTCCATGTCAGTTTCCACTACCAGATCCTGCTGGGCTTGCACCAGCAGCCGGTAGCGCGTTTCGCTAAGCCGCAGCGCCTCCTCCGCCCGCTTGCGATCGGTGATGTCTGTAAGTAAAACCACTTGATTCGTCGGACAGCCACCTGAATCAGTTATGGGAGAGATGCGCAGATCATAGGTTCGCTGTACCCCATCCCGTTCCAAGACCAGCTCCTCGCCCGCTTTGACCATACTATCGAACGACATCATCGGAGGTGACTGATCAGGCCATATCCGTTCTATGGAAAGTCCAAGGACATCTGAAATTCTGCAACCGAGCAGTTGCTCTGCTGCCGGGTTCAAGTCTAGGACACGGTTCTGCATATCCAGTACTAATAAGCAATCTCCAATACGCTCAAAGATAACATCACGTGCAATCGGCAGTACGCGCTCAAGACGGAATCGAGGTAGGCTCAATCTCAGTATGATCGCTCCGATGCAGGCTGCCCACGGTGTCAATCCCACCGGGAGCTTTAAGGATGAGAGAAGGCCCGTCACTTCAACAAAGGCTGTCAAGAGGGGAATAACCGCAGCAGCTAGCAAGTACGTCGATTCACGGCTGTAGCTATGGCGCCGACGAATGACATTCTGGAAAATGATGAGGCTGCCTGTAAGAGTCAGGATGGCTGTGTAAACCATGCAGATCCAGTAGATGATGCCATAGGTGGGTTGAAGCGGAAGATAGAGATTTTGGCTATCTAACCCAATCCCCGTCCACATCAGTGCATAAACATGATTGGTCGAAAGTGCGAATATAGCGATAAGTGGCATGATGCAAAACAGAATGTAAACACGCCAGGTAAGCAGTTTTCTAGGCCCAAGGTAGTGCAGAATGTAGAGTAACCAGAATGTCATGCCGATGATTCCCAGGACAAGCTGTATCCCTACGAGGGTTTCTTTGTACGCAACCACCGGGAGTCCAATTTCAATAGCGTGCGACAGTATCCAAAGCGCACAGACAAAGATAAGTGTTACTCCGGTGAGTCTTGCTTGACGGTTGAAATCCCGCCAGGGAAGGTAAATCGCCAGTGCCAGCAGGATAACTGAAGCTGCTAATTCTGCGATGACACTAGGCGACCATTGCCACAACACAGTTTATTCTACACGCTAAAATCCATTTTCAACCACTGTCTTCACGTTCGGAGGTCTTGGATTCCGTTCCAGGGATAAAACCACCCTGGCAATCAAAGCACATCAAGCGCGGTGAAGCCAAAGAAGTGCCTTCTTGGACAACAGCGCCGCCAGGAAAAGCAGGATCGCAGCGGAAACGAAGTTCGGCAAAACACAGAGGAGGGCGCTATTCATGTCCTCTCTATGCCTATCCTCTTGCCTGCATCAAGCAATTCCTCGTTTCCCGTATGATGGTTGAACGCGCACGCCTTCTGCCTTGATTGTACCACCCAATTCCCGGACATTGCGCCTTCTGCTGCGCCGCTTCTCAGGACATCCAAGAAACACAGTCCAATCTGTGTCCTTAAGGACGCATTTGCTTGAAAGCAAACGCGGTCCACCACTTCCCATTGACGGTGGTGGTTAGGTTGACGCCTTCGGACCCTATCCTATGAAGTCGAGATAGCGATCCGGCGTAATCAGCTCAAATGTCGCCCCCGGATAGGACTCCCGCCATTCTTCAAGCTTTACGGCCCGCTCGATAAATTCAGTCATGGCTACTCCACATTTTATAATTAATTTATGGAATTTTACCCCTGATATTTTACTTTCGCAATGGGGTCAGGTCTTCATCGGTTCCCTTTCATTTCAAGTGGGTAATCCTACTTTTGCGTAGTCCAGCTATCCTGCAATGATGGCGATGATGGTCTTCAAGAGTCTTATCGACCCTGTGAAAGCCGACAGTCCCATACATAAGCCCTCTTTAGCGTAGCTCGTGTCTTCAGGTTCTCGATGGACATTGTGGTACACTGGCAGTGGAGGAAACCATGACTCAACTGAAAGTGATTGTAGAGAAACATACAGACGGGTACGTAGCATACCCGCTCGGTTTGAAAGGCATAGTGGTAGGTGAGGGGAATAGTTATGATGAAGCTCTCGCCGATGTGAAATCAGCAATCCGTTTCCACATTGAGACATTCGGTGAAGATGTGCTTCAAACAGATACACCTGTATTGGAAGCATTTGTCGTAGAAACCGCAATCTCTGCTTCATGAACAAGTTCCCCACTGATGTCCCTAGGGAAAAAGCCCTCAAGGTTTTAGAATTCCTTGGGTTTCATCTCCTCCGCGAAGGGAATCATATTGCAATGGTACGTCAAAATACGGATGTACGAAATAGGGTCAGGTCTTTAGTTTTAGCATTTTCGCCGATCTGTGATCCGCTTAGGCCGACGATCGGCGAACGGATTAAGCGCGGATTGTTGGTCGGCCCTTTGCTCCGTTCAAGGGCAAGCCGAAGGATGGGAAAGAAATAGTATTTTGTTCCGATTATTTCCCTGGTTCACCCAGCGGCAGCCGCGCCGTGACGGTCGTTCCCTTGCCTACCTTGCTCCGTAATGAGATTGTTCCGCCGTGTGCATCCACGATGATCATGGCCACATAGAGACCCAGGCCGGTGCCGGGTATCACGCTGCGCACTGCCGTGGCAGCTCGTTGAAATGGCAGGAAGAGACCCTTTTGCTCTTCTGCGGAGATGCCAGATCCCTGATCCTTCACGGTAAGGACAGCCTGTGCATCCTCTTCTTTCAAATGGATGGCGACCTCGCCGCCGCGGGGGGAGAACTTGATGGCGTTGGTCAACAGATTCTCCACCAAGCGGTAGATGGCCTCGGGATCGATGAACATTGGAGGAATTGGCGCCAAATCCATAGTAATGCGGACTTTCTTGGGCCCAGCGAGCAGTTCTTGCTCCTGCACAACTCGCTCGATGAGCGCTCGGAAGTCGGTCGACTGTCGTTCAATCTTAAAGCCCATGGTTTGCGTCCGCTGGCTGTCCACCATGTTAAAGACGAGATGCCGCAAACGGTGCAGGTTTCGCTTCCATGTTTCCATGAATTCTCTGGTTCGTTTGGCCCGCCCCGATTCGGGAGAATTCTCCAGCATCTCCAAGCTGATAGCCATCAAGAATAGGGGGGTTTTCAGCTCGTGGCTGACGCCGAAGAGGAAATCCGCTCGTGTCTTATCCATCTCCCCTTCCAGCCGCTTACGGTCGGTGATGTCGCGGGCGATGCCCTCGAAACTAGCAACCTTGCCTGCCTCGTCTTTTAGAGGAACACCATTTGAGGTGTGCCAGCGCCAGGATCCGTCGGCGTGCTGCACGCGGTACTCGATGCCCGTTTGTCGTTGTCCCGTCTCGATCGTCTTCTGTAGAGATACCTGACACATCTCGAGATCATCCGGATGGACGAATTGCTGGAATGGTCTCCCCACGACCTGATCTGGCGGGTGCCCCAGGAGCACGGTCCAACCAGGGGAAACGAAGGTGAATACCCCATCTGGCGTCAACGTATAGATGATGTCGTGGCTGTTCTCGATCAGGAGGCGGTACTTCTCCTCGCTCTTCTGCAAGGCTTCCTCAGCCCGCTTGCGGTCGGTGATGTCAGTGAGCGTGCCCTCGAAAAATAATACCTTTCCTGATTCATCGCGCACCACGCGAGAATTCTCCAACAGAACCATGGAGCTCCCGTCTTTACGCAACGAGTGGTTTTCGGTGTTTCGCAGTTCCCCGGCCTGCAGCAGCTTCTCCACCCATTGGCCCCGCTCCTCGGCGCTATGGTAAAACGCGGAGCCGATATCTAAGGTCATCATTTCTTGGACCGATGAATACCCGAATAGATCCGCCATCGCTGGATTCACCTCCAGAAAGCGGCCTTCCGGCGTGCTGCGATAGAGACCGGAGGGAACCCGCTCGAACAAATTGCGATAGTTCGCTTCCGCTGTCCGCAGCTCAACCTCTGCCTGCTTGTGCTCGGTGATGTCGCGCAGCGATTCAATGGCGCCCACAATGGCTTCGCTGCTGTCATACAAGGGAGCAGCGATTCCCCAGAGATAAGCCCCCTTGCCTCCGCGCAAGGCGGGGACAAAGGCTTCCGCAACCACCTGATCCTCTCTTCTGATCAAATAGTCGTAGTTCTCTTTCATCTCTTCCCAGTCCCGGAAGATCAGGTCAATCAGCATCGGTCCGGTTTCGCCATAAAAAGGCGCCGCGTAGGCAAAATCTCCCTTCCCGATTAGCTCTTCCTTCAGTGCGCCTGTCAGCTCCTCCATCGAGTGGTTCCAGGCAATCACTTCTCCTTTCTTGTTCACGGCGAAGGTGGCATCCGGCAGGAAGTCGATGATGTCAGCGAGGCGATGCTCGCTCTCCCGCAGCGCATCCTCAGCCCGTTTGCGGTTGGTGATGTCGCGACCAATTCCGACAATGCCCGTGATATTTCCACTTTCATCTTTCAAGGGAAGTTTTGATGTGAGCAACCATCGCTTCTGACCGTTCTCATTTATCACTAATTCTTCTTTGTTAAGAACAGGTTGGCCTGATTGCATCACTGATTGGTCGTCAGCAAAGAATCCTTCAGCGATTTCTTTTGGGTAAAACTCAAAGTCATCCTTCCCTAAAACTTCAGATTCTGATTTCGCTCCCAGATAACGCACCTCGGTCAGGTTGGCAAGTGTCTTTCGGCAAGCTAAGTCTTTGGAATAAATTGAATCTGGAATATTATCAATCAGGGTGCGCAACAGCGATCGCTCATTTTGCAGCGCCTCCTCGGCCTGCTTGCGCTCGGTGATGTCGCTCAGATAGCTCATGATGGCTGGCTTGTCTTCCCAGGAGATTAGCACCGAGTTGATCTCCGCCCAGCGGACTGAGCCATCCTTGTGGATCGTGCGGAATGGATGCACCAACGTAGCAACCTCGCCATCCAGCCGTTTCCGGTAGCGCTCGGCCGCCAGCAATCGGTTATCGGGGTGGATGAATTCGACAAAGGGTTTGCCGACCGCCTCCTCGAGGGAATAGCCGAACAGCTTGCTTGCTTTGGAGTTGGCGAACTTCAGCGCTCCATCCTGGATGACAACGATCGCCTCGTTGGCGTTCTCCACCAGCGTCCGATACTTCTCCTCGCTCTTCTGCAGCGCATGCTCCGCCCGCTTGCGCGCGGTGATGTCTTCCACCGTGGGAAGGAAATAGACCGCACGCCCGTTCTCGTCTCGGATCATGCGAACGTTGAGGTGAATCCAGACGACCGATCCGTCTGAGCGCAGATAGCGCTTATCCATGTCGAAGCAGTCAATCTCGCCGGCCTCCAACTGCCTTGCTTGGGCCACGTCGGCGGCGATGTCATCGGGATGCGTAATGTCGACAAAGCTCCGGGCGGTCAGTTCCTCCGCCGAATAGCCAGTAATACGGCACAGAGCCTCATTGACCACCAGGAAGCGGTTGTCGAGAGAAACCATCGCCGCACCAATCGGAGATTGGTCAAACATGCGGCGGAACCGGGCTTCGCTCTCCCGCAGTTTCTCCTCTGCCCGCTTATATTTATCAATATTCTGAAATGTCCCAGCTAGTTTTGTTATTTTGCCGTCACTATTAACAGTCCTTCCAAGCGACCGCACCCAAATCCGCTCTTTGTGGCCTGAAGGAATGAAAAGGGATTCCAGATCGTATGGTTCGCCCGTTTCCGCAGCTTTCTTCAATGCTTCCTCTAAAGCAGGCCTGGATTCAGGCGCATAGAAATTCAGGGCTTCTTCCAGCTTCGGCCGATAGCCCGACTCGACTCCGTGAATCCGACTGACCTCTTCCGTCCATGAGACCTCATTGGTCAAGAGGTCAAGCTCCCAACCTCCGACTTGGGCCATTTCCCCGGTATCGCTTAGAAGCTGAGCGCTTTTCTGCAGTGCCTCTTCGGTCCGCTTGAGCTCGCTGACGTCCCAGAATGTGCCGAGTATGCCGATCACCTCGCCGGATTGGTCCCGGAAGGGCGATTTGATCGTTTGGCCGTGGTGTTCCTGCCCATCCTTGACGAAACGTACCTCGATGGTCTCCGAGATGCCGGTTTCCAGGATGCGCAGGTCTTCCGCCCGGTACTTTTCCGCCAGTTCCTGCGGGTAGAGGTCGTAGTCGCTGCAGCCGATAATCTCGCCGGGTTTCAATCCGTGATTCGCGGCGTAACTCTCGTTACAGTCCAGATAGGTTAAGTCGCGGCCTTTCAGAAAGATCCTGAAGGGTAAGTTCTGAGCGAGGAGTTTATCCCAGCTTTCCACCCAACCAACCGTCAATTTCTCCGGATGTGGCATCTAATCAGCCTGCAACAGCATGTCTATTCTCCATTCAATCATCCTCTGGAGCTATGGGGACAGATTGAAAATCTGTCCCCATAGCTCCGATTCCCTTCTATGCTTTGGATTGTATCGTCTCGATCGGGTGAAAGATAGCCGCAGATCTCCGTATTTTCATCGATTGCGAGCAGGGCGGCCTCGTCCCTTTCTAGGGAGGACCACCCTCCGCGTTCCGCGGCAGATCGGGATGTTTCGGGACACAATCTGCTGTTTCTTGACCGTGCCATTCGCTTTCTTTGGTTCCTTCTCATTTCAAGTGGGTAACCTATCAGCCTGCAGCAGCATGGTTTTTCCACGACAATACGATCTTCTCCAAAGGGAACCCCCTCAAGCGGTTCGACTAGACAGCCCCCGGCAGGGTGTTCTGAGACTAGACAGCCCCAGGCAGGGTGTTCTGTCTCGAAGTGGGGCAGATAGCCGCGGGAGTGCCACCCTCGGGCTGGTTGCTCCCCAAAGCGGTTGTCTTCCGTCTGATCACTGCGGATGCCGCACTGGGGCGCCACGGTCCCATCCCAGGAAGAGCACACAGAACAGCCCCCGGCAGGGAGTCTTGCCGCACTGGGATGCGGCGGTCCCAGGAAAACCGACAATCTCAGGGACGGTCTCAGTCACAAGGACGGTCCGATCTCAGATTTGCCGCACTGGGGCGCCGCGGTCCCAGGGATAATCTCAGGAACACCCTGCCGGGGGCTAAATAGTCAAGCCCTTTTACTCTTGAGGTCTCATCGACCCCGATATGGTTTGACACCGGAGTGGTCCTCGTAGGGGCGGGTTTCAAACCCGCCCACGCACGGGCTGTCTCGGCATAGTGATGCCTCATTCTCCCAGGACACCCTGCCGGGGGCTATCGAGCTGCCGGGGGCTATCGAGCTGCCGCAAGCTAGCTTGTTGTTGTCTACCTTGATGATCCCTTTGCCTTCACGGAACTCTATCTTTGTGATCCTCCAAGGAGGGTCAAGTCGCAAGGTTCTCTCGAAAAAGGACTCCCGGATAGACCTCCACATGGCAAGCCTCTTTTTTCACTCTGACTGCCTTACCCACTCGGGATGAGAAAGAGCCGATATTTCGAGACGATCGTCGACGGGTTGCAGGCCTGTTGGCGGCCTTACTCCACGATTGAGCATCGTTCAGCAAGAGTGAGCCTGGTGAGGAGAAGGATGGATGAGATGCTGTTTTCGCGGCTGGGCGCCAATTCAACAGCCATCGTGTAATGCGCCCGTCTAGTGGGAGATAGTTGGGCCATGGGTTTGCAGATTCAAGCCACCGCGAAACTGGTAGAATGAAGGGATCAAAGGAGGAGTGCCATGAAAACGCTGTCTGTATTGTGTTGCCTAACCGTCAGCTTGCTGTTGTTGGTGGGTTGCAGCGGTTCCCCCGCCACGCCCAGCCCGACTTCGGGCAGTCCCACGTCACCGTCCACCCTCACCGCTGCACCCAGCGAGCCAACGGTGACCATCGTGGAATTTCGCTTCATGCCGAACCCCGTCATCATCGAACAAGGGTCTTCACTGACCTGGATCAACAAGGATTCGGTCAATCACCAGATCTCCTTCAAGAGCGGCCCCTTGAACCCGATGAGCCCGATACTGAAACCAGGGGATTCCTGGAGGGCTACCTTCCTGGAGGTGGGAGACTTCCCCTACAACTGCACCTTTTATCCCGCCATGACAGGGACTGTAAATGTGCGGTTGGCGGCAGACTTACCACCGCCCCCTCCGGCGCCTTAGCCTGAATGATTTCTTTGGGTCAGGCTTGACTTTCCTGACAACCCGATCAGACCAGCCCAACTTGGCTCATCCTGAGGAGCCCGGTAGAAAAGGGCTCGCAAAATCAGCCAAAGTGGCAAATAACAAGGAGGAGTAAATTGAAGAAAGTTCATCTACAAAAGGGTAAAAAGATTATGGTAGGGCTCATTGTTGGGATGCTAACCTTGGGAATCTTCCTGGGTGGCTGCACCACTCCCAGCGCTCCCACCAGCGGACCCACCCCAAAGTTGGAAGCGTTCACTCCCGGGGAGGCTCTGGCATCCGACCAGATGCGGATTTCGTTTATGGGAACCTCGTTTCTGCCGCGCATCGCCCAGCAATGCAACAGCGTCTTTGTGGAATTGGGCAACGGCGACAGTTTCGTTTTCGACTTCGGATCGGGCGTCTCCTCCAAGTATGTCGCCATGGGGATTCCACCTTCCCGCATGGACAAGGTCTTCCTGACCCATCTGCACGGGGATCATGTCAGTGATTTGATCACCCTTTACTGTTTCGGGCCTTCCCAGGACCGCAAAACACCTCTTTACCTGTACGGACCCACCGGCGACACTCCCGATGAAGGGACGGTGGCCTTCGCCGCCAACCTGAAAAGCCTGATGAAGTGGCACGAAGAAGCCTTCAGCTTCCTACCCACAGGGCTAAAGACTGGCGGGGACGGGTATGACATCGTGGCCAAGGAATTGCCCTATATGACCGTGGGCGGGGTCGCCTATGAAGCCAACGGCGTGAAAATCACCCATTTCCCGGCAGTCCACGACCGCAATGGCAGCATCAGCTACAAGCTGGAATGGAATGGCTTGTCGATGGTTTTTTCCGGTGATACAAGACCGAACAACTACATGGTCGAGCAGGCCAAAGGGGTGGACGTTCTGATCCACGAGATGGTTGTCCCGCCGGATGTGTGGGCAATGAAAAATTCCGGAATCAAGCCGGGTGAACCGAATTGGCAGCAAGCGCTCTCGGCCGCAACGGCTGTCCAGAATAGTTCTCACACACCACAGAAAGCGCTCGGTTATATTTTCAGCCAAACTACCCCCCGCCTGGGCGTGGCCACCCACTTCCAGGTCAACGAGGACACCACCGGCCCCGCCTTGAATGACATTCGCAGTTGGTATAAAGATCCTGTAGCGATCGCCATCGACGGCCTGGTAATCAATGTCTCCAAGAGCGAGATCCGCCAGCGGATGGCTGTTCTCGACGACTATTCCTGGTACCCCAAGCCCAAGATCACCCCACCCGATCAATTGGCCCCTGCCAAGTATGACGGTCCCTACGCTCAGTTGAACGACACCTTGCTGGGGAGCGTCATCCCGGATACTGTCTACATGACTACCCCTTAAAGTAATCTCATAGCGAACCAGCATCGCGCTGGAAAGTGATTCCTCGGGGTCAGGTTCGACTTTCAGTCAGGAAAGCAAGCCTGACCCCATCCATGTACCGCCATTTGTTTCCTCCTTCGATCCACGCTTGCCACCACTTGTCAGTAGTGACGAGTCGACGATCGCAGCAAAGGCCTGGTTACGTGATGTGGTTGGACGAATCAGTTGGTTGATTTCGTTCAGCGGGGATTTTCTGGGCTTGCGCCAGGTTGCGGGAAACGATCGGTTGCGAACTCAACGAATAGGGTGAGATTCCATCTCAACGGGCATCCGGGTCGCCGTGCGCATGCTGCGAAAGAGCATCACTCCAGCGATCACGATCAAGGAAGCGTAGAGGATAGGGTCCAGCCACTCGTGGACCGGAAGGATCAAGGTGGATGCGCGCCAATAGGAAATCAGCCAGCGGCAGGCGCTGAACCAGATCACGAAGGACCAGAAGACCGCGCCATTAGGAAGCTTCTTCCCCAGCAGCCAGAAAGCCCCCGCCGCCCCCAGTAATCCGGCCAAGGCTTCATAGAGCTGGGTGGGATGGATAGGCAGGGATTGCGCTGAAAACAGGATCCAGCCGCGGGAGAGCTGATCCAGATAGGGCAGGCTGCCGGCCGGATAGGTGACCCCCCAGGGCAGGTTGGTAGGCAGCCCGTAGCAGCAGCCGTTGAAGAAACACCCGACCTTGGCCACGGCAATCGCCACCCCTGCGGCCGGGACCAGCGCATCTGCCAGCCGCAACAGTGGCCAACGAAGTGCGCGAGCTAGCAGGAGTCCTGCGCTTGCTCCCAGCAGCAAGCCTCCATAGAGTGAAAACCCGGTCCAGTGAAGACTGAACCAGGCATTGGGCTGCGCGGTGTAGTAGGCCGGATTGGTGAATACATTCCAAAGACGGGCGCCCAGCAGCGAGGCGATCACGACCAAGCCAAGGATCAGCGCTGTCTTTCCCGGGGAGAAGCCGCGCCTCCAGGCGGACAGCAGTCCCAATAGAAAAAAGAGCGCCAGGCTGCCTGCGAGGTAGAATCCGTAGCCAGGATCGGTCATGGGTCAGCCGGAACTTGCTCCATTCTCATCTTGGTGATTACTCCTCCGGTTGCACCTCGTCGATGAGAAGGGTTTCCGCCCCGGCTATCACATGGTACTTGTAAGCGCCCGGCCCGCCGGCCCAGTTTTCCAGGGTATAGACCCAAACAGTGTTGCCCGTTTTCTCAGTGCTGGTGACCTCATATTCCAGGCTGGCGTAGTAGTCGGAGGGAACGGAGAAATAGAAGGGTTCCAGCGTCTTGAAGCGCTCGCTGACCATCAGGCCAGCGGTGGAGAGGCGGCCGTTCTTGATGGCATCTAGAAACTGGAGCACGTAGACCTTCGCCTGAAGCTCACCCACATCAGCAGTCGGGGTGGGGGAAGGCGTAGGCGTTGGGGTCGGGGTGGGGGTCGGTGTGGGGGTCGGTGTTGGCGTTGGGCTTGGGGTGGGAGAGGGCGACGGAGTGGGAGTTGGAGAGGGAGAGGGTGTGGGTGTGGGAGTCGGCGAGGGGCTGAAGGACGGGGTGGCTGCGCTCGGCGAAGGGTCTGGAGAGGTAGGAATAGGGGACCAAAAGGTGGCGCTGGGTCCCGTTGCAGTCGGGCCTTTCGGCCAGAGGAACCAATAGATCGCTCCCCCGCCGATGGCCAGGATCAGCAGGAACACCAGCAGGGCCACCCCCACCTTGCGGGCGGACGAGGGGCGATACTCTGTGGGGGGAATCGAGGAAGGAGGGGGCGCTCCTGCACTGTCCGCAGCGACCGGTTGGCCGCAGGTTTCACAGAAGCGATGGCCAGGCGCCAAAGGAGCGCCACAGCTTTGACAGAAACGATTGGCAGTCATGCGGGGTCTCCCGGGAGCGCGCCACCGCACCCTTGGCAAAACCTCTGACCGGGAATCGCTAGGCGACCGCAACTCGGGCAGAACGTCGCCGGGGGCGCAACTGGTGGTGTGGCTGTCATTTGCGAATCCGCTCCGCAATTCCCGCAGAAACGCTGACCGGGGACAAGTGCGCTGCCGCACGTTGGACAGAGGGCGGGGGGAAGAACGGCGACTTGTGGCAGATAGGGGGCGGCGGGAACCTGGCGTCGACGCCGACCGCTGCGAAGGATCAGCGCCAGAACCAGGACGGCCAGAAGCAGCACCCCCAGCCCGGCGCCACCGATGATCCACCATTGGGTGGAAAGACCGAGGAAGGTCCCTCCAGTGGTTGGTTGCGTGGACGGTGGCGAAGTGGCAGAGGGTGAAGCTGCTGTGGGTGGAGTAGCTGCTGTGGGTGGCGGGGTGGCGGAGGGTGGCGGAGTGGCCGATGGCGAGGGGACTCCGCTAGAAGGCAGGGGGGTGGAGGAAGGCGGCGGGGTGGCGGAAGTGTCCAAAGCAAGCGGTCCCCACTTGGCCTGCTCGGCGGCCATGTCAAACGAGGCCACCGGGCTCAAACCCTGCTCGTTCCCAGTGATGGCCTGGCCGGCGATCAGCATCTGGCTAGCGCCGTTCCCGTATGCGATAGTCTGTACGTTCCCTTCCAACACTTTCACCGATGTCTCATTCTCGGTCTCCTCGATCACCGCAGCCGTCCCTAAAACGCCGATGGCCAAGCCTTTGGTGCTAACCTCCACAGGTGTAAAAGGGTTCTTCATATTTGACCAAATCTCCATAATTAGCCCCGCTGCCGCCGAGGGGATCGACTCGATGATGAACTTGGCTGCTTTTCCGGTCTTAGCGTCGGTCACCTTGCCGAAGGAGATCGTCCCCTGGGCGATTCGTGTATTGTAAGCGGTGAATTCACCATCCGTTAGCCAGACGGACACAGCCTTACCCTCCTTGGTTCGCATTTGGTCTCCGGCGCGAAGAGGGAAGTTCAGCTTCGTAATCGGCTGCCATTCCTTTCCGTCATAGGGGAGGAACTCCACTGTCGAGGCGTCTGTTCCGGGCGCCAGGTTAAGGCTGTACCCCAGCAGCTCTCCCCGTGGGACCTGTGTTCCCTCCCGCTCGGTGGTGGCGAAGGCGAAATAGGCCACGCCCTTGCCCGTCTTGGGTTCGATCAGTTTCAGGTTGCCGGCGATGATGGTAGACGGCGCGGCGCAATAGCGTGCCGCTATCCTCCAATTCCCCGCTCAAGGAACCGTCCTGATAGCGGAAGGGGATGCTCGTTTGCTTGCTGGAGGCCGGGTCAGACGTTCCTTCTGGGGAGTACTGCGTAATATTCAGCGCCATGACGCTTTCGTTGGGACCGGAGCTGGAGATGTTCAGCTCGGCAGGAATCGATCCCAGGGCTTTCATAGCTTCAAACGCGGCCACCACGGAGGCGTAAATCTCGGGATCGCAGGTGACTTCTTCTCCGGCCCCTTCTCCTGTTGGCGGTGGAATGGGCGATGGCCCTAAATCGTAAGAGATCAGGCGGATATTGGCGTCCCAATGATAGACCAAGTCGGATAACGGCGGAGCTTCAGTAATCCACTCCCCCGCTTGGACGATTGGCGCGTTGCCGAAGAAAAGGCCAAGCGCCAGCAGCACGGCAAGCAAACGGGTTTTCATGCGGAAATCTCCTTTCTAAGGTAACTATTCAGGTAATCCTCCAACAAGATTACCAGGACACACTGGATTCCCTCAAGGCGATCATTGGGTGAGTTGCTGTCAACCACTGGTCGAGCCCTCTCTCGCAGCTCTCCTTCTCAGAGTGGGCGCAATGCCTGCTGGAGAAAAACCGTAGAAGGATCCTGTCGCTTCAAGTCAGCGATCCTCCGCACAGAAAGCCAGGATATAGGCCGCATAAAGCTTTGCCGCCTCCACGACTTGGTGGATGGCGATTTTCTCGTTAACGGCATGGGCTTCTTCCAACGAGCCGGGGCCACAGATCACCACCGGAACTCCAGCTTCGGCGAACCACCCGGCATCGCAAACATAAGGCCAGATGACGACCTCCGGGCTTCGACCGAGGACTTCGCCAAAGGTTTGGAGCAACTGCTCGACGCATGGATTTTGAACGTCGACGCACGAGGCGGGAAAGATCTCCCCTCGATCGCGAAACATCGAGGAACCGCCGAAGATCACCTCGGGAGGGTTGTGGCGCAACCAGGGATCAGCTTCCGAGATCCGGCGGAGGTGATCCAAGACTTCCCTTTTTACGGCTTCCAACGGCTCATTGGGCAGGAAATGAATCGTATACCACAACGCGCATTCGTCAGCGATGAAGGCGGGATGCCTCCCTCCCTTGATCACGGCGGGGTTGATGGTATTGGATCCGGAGGCCATTCCCGGATAGCTCTTGGTGACCGCCCAGGCTCTCTCCAGTTCCTGCATGCCGGTGATGATTTTCACCATCTTTTCGATGGCGCTCGCTCCGTCGACCCCACCGCCGGCGTGGATCATGCGGGCGCGCATGCCATCGTGGTAGGTTTTTTGGCTCTTGATGGTGACCCATAAGGTGACCGCCCCTCCTTGGCCGCAGACCCGCAGCTCGGTGGGTTCCGGGATGATGGCGAAGTCGCCCCGATGGCCTAACTCCAGGAGCATCTTGCTGCCGTGTTCGCCCGCCTCCTCTCCCCCAACCGTCTGCAGCATGACGTTGTGACGCAGCGGCGCCCCGGCCTGGAGAACGGTCTTGATCGCCCAGAAGGCCGCGGCGACGCCTGCCTTCATGTCGGCCGCACCGCGCCCGTACAGGTAACCCTCTCTCGATCGAGGCTCGAAGGGGGGAATGTCCCAGCCTTCGTCTGGGTTGACCTGCGCCACATCGATATGTCCGTTGAAAATCAAGGTCCGCTGTGCCCCGAAAGGCTCGGAAACCCCCACCAGCAAAGGCTCTTCGGGATACAGATCGTAGCTGGTCGTCTTCATCCCGATCTCTTGCATCCTGGCTGCCAGCCATTCCTGGATCTCTTTGGTGTTGTGCGCCGGTGGGTCGGGCGTCTGAAAACGGATCAACTCGGCAGCGAAGGCCAGCAGTTCATCCTTCTCATTCTCGATGGTCGTCAAGATTCGGTTCAGCAAGTTTCTCTCTCCTTTCTTGCTTCTCTTCTTTCCGCTGGGACATGGCTATGAAATCTTCAATCACGCTCTCCAAGTGGCGCGCCAACGCCTTTCCGGTCTCCTGGGGGTTGTGGGATCGTAAGGCTTGTATGATCTCCTGGTGCTCGTCAATGGAGTGCTGCAGTCGATTGGGCGCTAGCGTCGTGTAGAAACGGGACAGGTAGATCTTGGAGAGTTGCTTTTCCAGGATTTTTATCAAGGTGGGAGACGAGGAGAAGGTAACCAGCAAAGCGTGGAATTGGCGATCGTACTGATAGAAAGTTGCCAAGTCCGGCAATCCAGCCAATTGATGGATTTTCTCGTGCAGTTCTTCCAACTTCGCCAGCTCCTGGCCGGTGATCCGGACAGCGGCTTGGGAAACCGCCAACCCCTCCAGTGCGATTTCAACGCGCAGCAAGTCGACGATCTCTTTGTCGCTGAGCGAAGAAACATAGACGCCCAGATGCGAGCGGATCTCCACCAAGCCCTCCTGTTCCAGCACGACCACAGCCTCCCGCAAAGGCGTGCGGCTGACCTGGTATTTGGCGCAGAGTTCGCCCTCGACCAACTTTTCTCCGGGCAGATAAGAGCGGCTCAGGATTGCTTCACGCAACGCCTGCGCGAGCTTGATCCGCATTGTGCAATGCAGGGTAGAACTGATTGGGGGGTTGATGGCGCTCACTGTCGAGATTCTTCCTGCCACAGGCACTCCTTCTGACTCATTCGGAACCTCCGGTCGCTGCGCCTCGCTCCAGGTTTCCATTCCAACAGTGACCGAATATAGTATATCGTATCAGCTTTCTGACCGTTTTTTTCAAGGATACCCGACCGTAGGAGGCGAATCCTATAAAAGGATGGAGCATAAAGACCAGATGCCAGAGGTTGTGCGTCTAACCATTCCTTTTGGCCGAGACCGGCTGGATGCCTCCCTTCCCAAGTGGAACTTAGCCCGTGTGCTGGCGCCTCCGATCAGTGAACACCCAGCCTTATTGGGTGAAGGGGATCCCCTTCGTCTCCCCCTTGATCACCCCATCGACAGCAAAACACTGGAGGAATGGGTGCGGGGAAAACGTTCAATGGTGAATACACCAGCAACCACACCCGTGCCAGGCCAAGCCAACAAACCCTTCCGCTCCTGCTGCAGCGTCGCCGGAAAGCCAATCCAGATCTCCGCATCACTATCCTGGTGGGCGTCGGCAACCATCGACCGATGATGAAAGAGGAGATGGTGGACAAGTTCGGTGTGGAGATCTGCGCAAGGGAAAGAATCGTCCAACACGATTCGCAAGATGCCGCTGCCCTGGTGAAGATCGGCGCCCTGTCATCGGGCAACGAACTGTGGATCAATCGAGAAGCGGTGGAGACCGAGTGTCTAATAGCGGAAGGGTTGATCGAGCCGCATTCCTTCGCCGGTTTCTCCGGGGGTCCGAAGAGTGTTCTGCCAGGAATTGCCGGTTACCGCTCCATTCACGCCAATCATTGTGCGGAATTTATCCACAGCGGAGAAGCTCGAACCGGAAATCTAGACGGCAATCCCATCCACCAGGAGATGGTGAAAGCAGCGCAGTTGGCCAACCTGTCCTTCATCTTCAATGTCGTGTTGGCGACGGATGGAACCGTCTTAAGGGCTTTTTGCGGTTATCCGCTGGACCAAAACATCTACCAATCCGTCAAGGGGATGAGCACAGCGGAGTCCTGCTGCAAACCAGGCGGTGTGATCATCATGGTAGCTGCCTGCCAGTATGGCCATGGAGGAGATTCCTTCTATTCGCACCTTGCTTCAGCCGCCACACCGGCTGAGTTGCATCGTCGCACCTGTCGCAGAGGGCGTCATGAGACCCTCCCCGACCAATGGGAATTTCAGATCCTCTCCCGCATTCTGGCCAACCACCCGGTGATCTTGGCGACGGCCTTGGAGGATCCAAGGGTGGTGACAGCAATGCATATACGTCCTGCCCGCACCATCGACGAGGCGCTGGAGCGGGCATTTCGAATGAAAGGCCAGCAAGCTCAGGTCGTCGTGATTCCCGATGGGGTCTCCACTTTGGTGGATAGTCCGCCCGCTGAAAGCGTAGAGGAGAGGAAGAGGTGACCATGGAAATCGTCGTCTGCATCAAACAAGTGCCTGATACTGCGAAGATCGAGGTGGACGAGACGACGGGCACCCTTAAGCGGGAAGGGGCGGAGGTCAAGATGAATCCCTTCGACCTCTCCGCCATTGAAACCGCCTTGCAGATCCGCGAAGCGACGGGGGGGACGGTTTGGGTGATCAGCATGGGACCAACACAAGCTGCGCAGGTGTTGCGCGAAGCTTTCATGATGGGTGCGGATCGGGGTGTTTTGCTCTGCGATCCCCGCTTCGCCGGGTCGGATACCCTGGCCACCTCCTACACCCTGGCTCTGGGGATCCGGACTGCAGTGAAGAATCCCCAACTGATCATTTGCGGCAAACAGACCACGGACGGTGACACCGGCCAGGTGGGGCCAGAAATCGCGGAGTTCCTGCAGATCCCACACGTCTGCAACGTCTCCCGCCTGGTGGAGGCGAGAGAGCATGCGCTGGCGCTGATGGTCGATCTGCAGGAGATGCTTCAGAAAGTCCAGGTGGAATGCCCATGCCTGATCACAGTAGAGAAAGACATTTTCCCGCCCCGCCTGCCCTCCTTCCGCAAGCGGGAGGAGGCCCGGCATAAACTGATCGATGTTCTCGGCTGTTCTGATCTGGAGACCGGCGACCCCGGCTGCTTCGGCCTGCAGGGATCTCCCACCCACGTGGAAAAGATGTTCCCCCCTGTGGTGGACAAGCCCCGGGAAATCTGGACAGGGACAGGCATAGACCTCGCCGAACGATTGGTAGACCGGTTGCAACGGATGAAGCTGTGGCTGCCCCGTGACCATTAAGCTGGTCGTTGATCGCGAGAAGATCGAGAGCCAGGCACAGATTGCTGACTTGTGCCCCTTCCAGGCGATCGAATTCGATGGTGCGGACTATTCTATAAGCGCGGCCTGCAAGATGTGTCGACTTTGTGAAATAAATGGACCACCGGGAGCATTCACCTTCGTCGAAGAGACTCAATGGAGCAGGGAGCAGGGGGAATGGAGCGGGATCGCCATCTTCGCTGAACAGTCTTCCGACGGAATTCATCCAGTGGTCCTCGAGCTCCTCGGAAAGGCAAGGGAACTGGCCGCCCAATATCCCCAGCCGATCTTCATGCTGCTGATCGGGAACAACTTGGAATCCTCGGCGGAGATGCTGACGAGATACGGCGTGGATGAGCTGTACCTTTTCGATCACCCCCAGTTGGAAGATTTTCGCATCGAACCGTATGCCGCTGTCTTTGAAACGTTTCTTCACCGAACCAGGCCGGCTGTTGTCTTGGTGGGCGCCACGCCGATTGGCCGCTCGTTGGCGCCTCGATTGGCGGCGCGTTTCCGAACGGGCTTAACAGCGGACTGCACTGAACTGCAGATACAGGCAGAGTGTGGTTTAATCCAGATCCGCCCAGCTTTCGGCGGCAATATCATGGCCAGGATTGCGACTCCTCAACATCGCCCGCAATTCGCCACTGTTCGATACAAAGTGATGACTGAAGCCAAACCGGTACAGAACGGAAAGACAAAAATCTACTCACTGCCGATCGATCCTTCCTGGCTTCTCTCCGGGATTCAGGTTCTGCAAACAACCCGAAGGGGCCGGCAAGAGGACATCACCGATGCCGAGGTCCTGGTGGTTGCCGGCCGTGGAGTGGTCAGCGCCAAAGACCTGTCTATCCTGGAGGAATTGGCCAATGCGCTGGAAGGGCAATTGGCGGCAACCCGGCCGATGGTGGAAAAAGGCTGGCTGGATATAAAACGGCATATCGGATTGAGCGGCAGGACCGTTAAACCGAAGTTAATCATTACCTGCGGCGTATCAGGAGCGATTCAATTCGCGGCCGGGATCCTGAATTCAGAATGCATCGTGGCCATCAATAACGATCCTGAGGCCCCCATCTTTCAAGTGGCTAACTTTGGCCTGGTGGGGGATCTTTACGAGATCGTCCCCCTGCTGACGAAGACCCTGCAATCCACGCGAAGGAGCTTGTCATGAAGTATCAACCGATCCAGGAAGGGGACCTAGACTTCCTTCGTTCACTCTGTGGCGCAACCCGTGTGCAGGTAGGTGACCAGATCAGCGAAGATTATGGCCATGATGAGATGGGCACGGTCCACAGCATGCCGGCGGTCTTGGTTCAGGTCACGACAGCAGCGGAAGTCTCCTCTATCATGAGATATGCCAACAGTCATCTCCTACCTGTTACTCCACGCGGGCAAGGCACCGGCTTGGTAGGAGGGGCGGTTCCTCTTTATGGGGGGATTCTTCTCGACTTGAGCAAGATGAATAAGATCCTCGAACTGGACGAAGCTACCCAGACATTGACAGTGGAACCAGGCGTGCTGCTGATGGAGATCTCCAAGTTCGTAGAGGAGCGGGGTTTGTTCTATCCGCCCGATCCCGGCGAGAAGACGGCCACCATCGGCGGTAATATCAGCACCAATGCCGGAGGGATGAGGGCTGTCAAGTACGGCGTCACCCGTGACTACGTCCGCGGCTTGCAAGTCGTACTGCCCCAGGGGGAGATCATCGAGCTGGGCAATAAATGCGTGAAGAATAGTTCAGGTTACGATTTGAAGGACCTGATCATCGGATCTGAAGGCACCCTGGCCATCATTACGCGAGCGATCTTGAAGCTGCTGGCGCTGCCCAAGAAAACCGTCAGTCTGTTGGTCCCCTTTCCCGATCTGCATGCTGCCATCGCCGCTGTGCCTCAATTGATCAAAGCTCGGTCTACCCCCACTGCCATCGAGTTCATCGGCCGTGACATCATCCGCGAATCGGAACTGTATCTGAAGAAGCCCTTTCCAGACTCCTCCTCCGACGCTTACCTGTTGCTGAAGTTCGACGGCCACAGCCTGAGTGAATTGGAGAAAGACTATGAAAGCGTGGCAGAGATCTGTTTGGCGGCAGGCGCCATCGATGCCTTGATCGCCGAGACGCAGGACCGGCAGGAACCGGTCTGGTCGGCCCGCGGCTCTTTCCTGGAAGCGCTGAAAGCGACCACTACTCTGGATGAATGTGATGTGGCCGTCCCCAGGGATAAGATCGCGGAATTCGTGCAATTCGCCCAAAGCGTGCAAGAGAAGGTCGGGATTCGTATCGTCGGCTTCGGCCATGCCGGGGACGGCAATGTGCATCTGAACATCCTGCAAGACGGTCTTGACGAAGAGAGCTGGCGGACGAAACTTAAGGCTGCCTTCGCCCAATTGTACGGAAAAGCGAAAGAGTTGGGGGGCCTGGTTTCCGGAGAACACGGGATCGGCTTCGCCAAGAAAGCTTATCTGGCCGAGTCGTTGGAGAAACCCGCCCTGGCCATCATGCGAGGCATTAAACAG
>JAPLHV010000058.1 GCA_026389455.1 Coprothermobacterota bacterium | reverse complement strand
ATAGAAAGCGTCGGTGATCCAGTCCACCTGATACTCGCCATCCCCCGCATCGATGCAGGAATAGGCAAAGTCCGAGCTGAGACGGGAGACGTTTCGATAGCGCTCCTCGCTCTCCCGCAGGGCATCCTCGGCCTGTTTGCGCTCGGTGATGTCCGAGATGATGCCATGCCAAAGAGCGCCGCCATCCGCCATCCGCTCCGGGTGCGCTTGGGACCAGCGCCAGCGCAGCCCTTGACGCGGAAGGATGACCCTGAATTCGCAATATAACTCCTGCAAGGTGCGGGCCGATTCCTGAATGGAGTCGCTGACGCGGTCGTAGTCGTCCGGATGCAACCGCCCGAAAACGGGAGTGGCATCTTCCCGCACTTCTTCGGGCGTCACTTCATAGATGTCATTCATCCCAGGGCTCGAGTAGGGAAATGCGGAGCGCCCGTCCGGGTAGAGCCGGTACTGGTACACAACGCCGGGTACTAACCGAGCCAGGTTTGCGAGCAAATCGTGGCTTTGCGTTAGTTGTTTCTCGGCCTGTTTGCGCGCGGTGATTTCGCTGAGGAAATTCAAGGTAGCCGGCCTGCCTTCCCATTCAATCAAGAGAGCGTCGATCTCCACCCATTTGGTGCTGCCGTCACGTTCGATCAGCCGGAAAGCATATCTGGGTAGAGACGTATCACCCTCTAATCGGCTCAGATGGCGTTCCACCACCATGCCCCGGTCATCCGGGTGAATGAATTCGGGAAAAGGCCGCGAAGTGAGTTCCTGTTCTGAGTAGCCGGTCAGCTCAATGGCCATGCGGTTGACGAACTTCAGCATGCCGTCCTGGGCGACGAGGATGGCTTCATTGGCATTTTCTACCACTAAACGATAGCTCGCCTCTGAAGTGCGGAGAGCATCTTCCGCCTGCTTGCGTTCGGTGATGTCCATTGCTGTTCCGGCCAAGCGAACCAGGTTGCCGGCTGGATCGAAGGTTGGCACGCCTTGCGCATGGATGGCGCGTTGGGCGCCGTCGGGCAATCGAATGCGGTATTCGATGTCATAGGGTATCTTCTGGTGCAGGCTTTGGTCCACCGCTTCCCGGTATCTTGCCAGGTCATCGGGGTGGATGCGCTCTTCGATGGCCGCTCGCAGTTGACTGGATCCTTTCCCGATAGTCTCAGCAGAAATCTCGAACAAGCGGCACAGCTCGTCGCTCCAAACCGCTTGGCCCGTGATGAGATTCAATTCCCAACTGCCCAGATGCGCCATTCGTTGCGCTTCGGCAAGGCTTGCTTCGCTGATCCTTATTGCCTCTTCCGCCTGCTTGCGGTCGGTGATGTCGCGGCCGCTGGCACGAACGCCAAGGAAGTTGCCTTTCACGTCAAAGATCGGCTGCCAGGAAACGCTTAACCAATGCTTCGCACCGTTCTTCTGAAGATACCGGAACTCGAAGTTTTCCCCCTTGTTGCCACACAGGGCTTCCTGGAAGTTCGTAATAAACAAATCCCGGTCTTCCGCTGCAATTACGGTCGAAACGAAATCCGGCATGGCCAGAATTTCCTCCGCCGAATAGCCGGTAAAGCTCTCCACTGCAGGATTCACCCAGAGATATCGCCCGTCTGGTCCAAACCACGACTCCCAATTCACGGTGTAATTGGCGATGGCCTTAAATTTCTCTTCGCTCTCCCGCAGCGCTTCCTCGGCCCGTTTGCGCTCGGTGATGTCCACCGAGATGCCGCCTACTGCTTCGACTCGCCCCGTCGCATCCCGCATGGGGAACTTGACCGTCAAGAAATGATGCGGTTCGATAGGCGCTGGGGCGAAATCCTCAAAGGTAAGAGAAACCCCT
>JAPLHV010000262.1 GCA_026389455.1 Coprothermobacterota bacterium | reverse complement strand
GGTCAAGGAATGGGCACGGACTATGGCTATTACCTCACCAGATCCCTGATGTCCAATACCCGGGCCGGGGTGGCTCTCAACAACACCCGCGCCGGTTCTCCGATCCAAGAATGGGGGGGCATGGTGATCTTCAATCTCTACGGCGATCCCACCCTGGCCCTGAACTCGGGTGGGGCTCCCTACTTGAAGCTGGTCGCCCCTCAAGGAGGAGAGGTCTGGCCGATCGGCTCGCAACAAGTCATCGGATGGGAATCTTCCAGCCTTGCGGGGAATGTGCGGGTAGACGTATCCCGCGATTTCGGCGCCAGTTGGCAGACAGCGCTTGCTTCCATACCGAATGCCGGAAGCGTCAGTTGGACGGTCACCGGTCCAGTCGGCTCTCTGCGGGTGAGGGTCTGCAGTGTGAACTCTCCCATGCTCTATGATGCATCGATCTACGATACCACCATTGCCTCGCTCCAACTGACCAGCCCGGTAGGCGGAGAGATCTTCAACAAGGGATCAGATCAAACCATCAGTTGGACTTCTTACGGCATTAATAGCAGTGGGATTCGCATCGAGCTCTCCCGAGACAACGGTGTTCATTGGGAGACGATCACCCCCAGTACCGGCAACAGTGGCAGTTGGCCATGGCCTGTCCAGGGCGAAGACAGCGCCGCCTGTCGCATCCGCCTGACTTGCCTGGACTATCCCATTCTGCAATCGGCCTCTCCGTCCCCATTTTCCATCAACGGATTGACTGTGCTGAATCCCAGCGGCTGGGAAAACCTGATGATAGGTGGTTCCCATGTTATTCAATGGCGCTCCACGGGAGTCAGCGGGAATGTCAAAATCGAGCTGAACCGCGAGTATCCGGGCGGACCTTGGGAGACCCTCTTTAGTGATGTGCCCAATAATGGTTCACGGCTTTGGACGGTCGCTGGACCCACTAGCGGCCATGCGCGGGTGCGTATTGCCAGTATCAACAATCCATCGCATTGCGACATCTCGGCCGATGATTTCCATATCTCCAATGCCCCACTAATCCTTAATATTCCGAATGGCGGGGAGAACTGGCTGGTGGGGACCACCCAACCGATCCGCTGGAGCTATGGAATATTCGCAGGCAAGGTGAAGATCGAGCTGAACCGCAATTTCCCGGATGGTCCTTGGGAGATGCTTTTCTCCGACATCCCCAACGATGGCCAGCAGCCGTGGCTTGTTACCGGGCCAATCGGCAACCGCTGCCGGGTTAAAGTTACCAGCATGCTCTACCCTAGTTATACTGACGGCTCCAACGCCAACTTCACCATTTCCCCCACCATCGCGTTGCTGACTCCTGTTGGCGGGGAAAGTTGGAGGCTAGGGACCAGCCAGGCTATCCAGTGGAGCGGAGGCGGCTTCGATGGCGCCGTAAAGATCGAGTTGAATCGATTCTACCCGGGTGAATCCTGGGAAACGCTCTTCGCCTCCGCGCCAGACACCGGCAGCCAGCTCTGGACCGTCTCCGGCGTCACCTCTGTGGACTGCCGGGTGCGAATCAGCAGCGTCGAACATCCCGCCATTGTGTCGACTTCCCCAGCCAATTTCACCATCTGTGATGTTCCCACTCTGCTTCTCCGCTCACCCGGCGGCGGGGAGACCTGGCTGGAAGGAGATCAACAGACCATCACCTGGGGATCCCAATGGTACGACGGTTTGATCAAGATCGAGATCAACCGGGATTACCCGGGTGGCGCCTGGGAAACGCTCTTCGCTGCTACCGACAACGATGGAAGCGAAACGTGGATTGTCAGTGGCAGCCCCTCCCCCCGCTGCCGGATGCGCATCTCCAGCGTGGGGCAATTCGCGGTCAGTTCTCTTTCAGCGCGGGATTTTACCATCGGCTATAGCCCCAGCCTGTTTTATGAACCGTACAATACGCCATTGCAGTTTGAGGCAACCGTGGGCGGCGACAATCCCCCGCCGATGGTCCTGCTGTTGAGCAGGCAAGGGGAAGGCAGCCTGAACTGGAGCGCGGTCCCGGCCAACTCTTCGTTTCCCTTGTCAGTCTCCCCTTCCAACGGCAGCATCGGCCCTGGTAAGAGCATGTTGGAAGTGGGAGTGAGCATCCAAGGACTGGAAGCGGGCGCCTATGCGTGGGCCATCGCCATCACCGCCCCTGGAGCGGTGAACTCCCCGCTCGTCATCCCAATCACGGTGAAGGTGAATCCGGCTTCGGTAGTGGCGCCCTGCGCGCTTTTACCTGGGTGGAACTTGATCTCACTTCCACTGGTGACCGATGCCAATCCGCAGCAAGTCTTCATCGGGCTGCCCGCCGGCTGGTTGATCTATGCCTGGGACGCAGCCAACGGCCGCTACTTAGGCGGCGGCGATGTAGCGCTGGCATTGGGCGCAGGCTATTGGCTGAAGCTACCCGGCGACACACCCCAGAGCTGCGATATCGCCGGAGTTCCTTTTCCGGAAGATTCATTGGAGATCCCTCTGGCCAACGGTTGGAACATCGTCGGACCGCCCTACGCGGGCATTACGGCTTGGAGCGCTGTACGGATCCTTTTCGCGGGTCAGAGCTATACGTTGGAGGAGGCCATCGCCCATTCTCCCCCTCTGATCACAGCGGCGGCCTTCTATTGGACTGGGCAAGCTTACGGAAATGCCCGGGCGGCTGGCCAATTTGAATCCAGCCGTGGCTACTGGATAAAGGCACTCACCGACCGTTGCAGCTTGGCGCAGCTTGGCGTTCTTCGCACCGTAGGCCCTTTGTGGTTCAGGCTCGACGTTCTGACTTTCTCTGGTTAAAGCACAGTTTGCATCTGACAGGCTCTAAACTCTTGACCGAACGCCGCGAGCTGACTAGATTGAAGGAAGCCCGCTTGGGCGGAAAGGAGGCACGCGGTGGAACAGAAATATCCTCCGAAGGATGAAAAGGAAGAAGAAAAGCAACACGAGAAGGAAGATGAGAAGAAAGACGAGAAGCGTTGGGAGGAGAAGTACCATCAAGACGCCCTGAGCTCCATCACCTGGGCATGCATCCTGATCTGGCTCGGCATCGCTTTTCTAGCGAACGCCTTGGGTTGGTGGACCTGGTTCTGGAAGGTCGAGGCGATCGCCATTGGTGGAGTAGGGGTGATCGTGCTGATCGTTGCCTTGCTGCGTTTGGTGATGCCCCAGTATCGCATTCCGGTGACTGGAAGCCTTGTCCTGGGCCTCGTCTTCCTGGGAGTAGCGTTCTGGATTCAATTTGGAACGGTCTGGTTCTGGCCAGTCATTCTGATCGTAGTCGGGGCAATCTTGCTGGTACGGTCGCTCAGTCGACGCAAACCAAAATAAACTATCAGGTGATGTAGGATCTAGATTTGGTCTAGGTTCAGGGAGTAGATTTCCCGCCAAGCGTATTGCCAAAGGGTGTGCCAGCGATCACGCCCGATGCAGCGGAAGTAGGGCGGGGTGTAAGCGCGGATTAGGTCGCCGATCTTATAGCGGGGAAGGATAGGAGTGGAAACAACGAGGCTGCCGGTCTCACCGGGGGTCATTTGGTGCAGCATTTTTACCCCGGAGGAGGTTTGCACCTCGAAGAAGAAGAGGTCGTAGTTGGGCGCCCAGGCGCGCTTTTCATCCATTTGCTGACCGAACATCCCTTCCGTCGCACCATAGATCTCACGAATCACCACACCACGGCCATAAAGATCGGTTAAGGCTGGAGCGCGGTGGGTGTTGATCCCGGGCACGCTGCCGAGGGTCATGATCTGTACTTTCCAAAGGTCACGCGGGTAAAGGCGATGGTTTTTATGAAGAAAGAGAGCGAAGCGCAAAGCGGTAGGCGCTACCCCGCCAACCAAGGTCACATTTTGTTCCCGGCATTGCTGGTAGGCTAGCTGGAAACGGGCATCCCAGTCGCGCATTGTATTCCCTCCCCCCAAGGCGTCAATGTCGTCCTGGGTCGGAAGGGAATGGATCGGCGTGGATGCCGAAACGTATTTTACGTAGATGCCCGAGCTGTATCCATAGGTTAGTGTACGGTCGCCGGCCTGGATGACGCCAACCACCGAGGGGAAATTTAGGTTCAAGTTGACTCCGCGGAAGAGGTCGAAGCGCTTGCTGGCGGCGACATAGGCCATCATCGCTCGGCCCGCCTGGACGCGCATCCGTAAGTCAGAGGGAGTCATCGGGATGAACTTCTTTTCGTCCTGTGTCGTTCCGCGAGTAATGGCCCAGCCGATAGGGTTTTCATTGAGAAGGAGCTGGTTTTCACCTGCCATTACGCGTTGAATGAGCGGTTTGTAGTCCTCGTAGGTGGAAATGGGGAAGGAAAGGCGGTATTCCTCCAGGCTGCCCACTTGCCCGGCCTTGTGTTGGGCGCCATATTCGGTCTGGGCGTACACGGCCAGAAGGGAGCGCAATACTTTCTCTTGACTGGCAGCGGGCTGGGCTAGGGATTCTTGCCATGGACGAAGAAAGGCATCGACAATGCCAAGTGCAGCTTGTGCATCAGGAACGATCATCATGGACCCTCCGTGGCGATACTTTGCCAGGATTATAACAGGAGACGGAAGGCGCTCGATCTTCCGCGCTGGCGTCTTCCGCGCCATTGGCTCCGGATGGCTCCTCCTGATAGAATGCCGTGTGTTCGATCCGAGCCGACGTAGCTCAGTTGGTAGAGCAGCTGATTTGTAATCAGCTGGTCGGGGGTTCAAGTCCCTCCGTCGGCTCCAAGTATTCTTGCTTGTTCTGTTATTGAACTGGCAGGGTGGATAGAACGGATCAAGGAAAACAATAGACAGGGTTTGCTTTTTAATCTGACGAGTAGGGAAAAGATGGCGAGTTGGGTCGAAAGGAGGAGCAGTTGTCCTGCTATACGAGACACCTTGGTGGAGTAATGGCTGAGGTAGGGCTGGAAGACAACAAGGAGAACCGCAAACGGTTGGACATCATCCTGCGGGAATTCCTCGGCTACGCCCTCACGGATGAATGCCCATTGGTTTGGAAGGAAATCCAGCGCTATTTGGCTGATCCTGCTTTAAAAATGAAAATGCTGGAGAAGATCCAGCGAAGAATGGAGGTTTCTGAATGAAGAAAGGAGTTACCTGGTTCCTTATGACAGCTCTTATCGCAACCGTATTTCTTTCCGCGGGGGGGTGCGCACCCAGTGGAGGCGCTGCCCCAAGTTCAGCCTCGGTCGCGCCGGCGCCGGTAGTAACCATCGAGACCAACAAAGGCATCATTAAGTTCGTGGCCTACCCCGATGTTGCCCCCAATACCGTGAAGAACTTCGTTACCCTCGCCCAGAAGGGTTTCTACGATGGCTTGACCTGGCATCGCGTGGTGGAGGGTTTTGTCATCCAAGGCGGCGACCCGAACGGCAACGGCAGTGGCGGGCCTGGCTATTCCATCAAAGCTGAGTTTGGCAGCCGCAAACATTTGGATGGAACGGTGGCCATGGCTCGCTCCAGCGATCCTGACTCAGCCGGCTCCCAATTCTACATTTGTCTGGCTGACCAACCGGGCTTGGATGGTAAATATACCGTTTTCGGTCAAGTCACCGAGGGGTTGGATGTGGTGCATCAAATCGCCGTTGGGGACACGATCATTAAGGTAACGGTGGCCAATGCTGACAATTACCCAGCGCCCGAGGTCATCAAGTAACCGCTATTCATCACCGTTGGTATCTAAGAGGCTCCTTGATAGGAGCCTCTTTTTGTAATATGTGCGTCGTTTTGTTCAGGTAGCGAGATATATTTCCAGCAGACGCTGAGGATCGGAGTGGAATGAGGGGTCAGGTGGGGAGGAGCTGGACAAGAGCCGCTCCAACAGTGCCAGAAGGGGCAAAGAGAGGCCGCGCTCTCTTCCCAGGCGCAGCGGGATTCCTAACAATGCTTCATGCTCCAGGGGCCTGCCGG
>JAPLHV010000136.1 GCA_026389455.1 Coprothermobacterota bacterium | reverse complement strand
ATGAGAGGGCAAGGAAGGGGTATTCCAGCCGGAGGTCACTAAATTCCTGGGTCGGCAAGAGCCCCTGCAAACAAATCAGCGTCATGTCGGCCAGCATCTGGAGCCGGGCGTAGAACTCCGCTACCGGCTCCACATACCCCACGAAAGGCTCCTGGGGTGGAAGGGGGCCGCTCTTCTCGGACACGGAGTAGCTACTCTTGACATAGAGTTGGGTGTCGTGGCGCAGTTCGGTCCAGGAAGCGAGGGCAGTGTTCAATTGCTTCTTCTGCCAGGCCGATGTCTGCATGAAGGTAGGGTAGCCTTCTCCGACCGGAGCCAGGAGAGGCTGCAGGGAGGAGAGCCAATTCATGTAGACGCTTCCCGACCAGTCTTGCGGGGTGAGATCGTTCATTTCGCCTTTCAACTCGTCAAAGACCCGCGCGTAATCGGAATAAGCTGCGTCACCCTGGCCCTTCAGGATCTCCAGGGCACAGTTCGAGCCAAGCAGGGCCATCAGGTCCAACCCGGTGGGGAAGCCACGCACCTCCCGGCCGTTTTCCGTTTTCACCCAGGTGAAGGGACGGTTCTGCCCGCCGGCGGCGAGAGGATCGTTCCATAGGAAGGTGAAGGGGGTCGCCATGGTGGGGAGCGGGCTTGGATCTCCCGTGTAGAGGCCGGAGTAGGGAGAGACGATCTGGGAAAAAAGCCAGGAATCGAGCGTGAAACGCTGCCCCATCAAGCGGAAGCCTTTGGTCTCGTCCAACAGCGCCTGTGCCTGAGTTTTCAACTGCTGCAGCTGCTCACTGGTCAGCGGGGGCGGGGGCGCCACCAACTCCAGGCCGCCCAGGCCACCGTAGATGCGGGGTTGACAGAAGAGTTTTTGTTGGTCTGCTTGAATCTCCACGATTCGGTCGGAAATCGTCTGGGGGGTCAGGTCGCTCCCCAGCAGTTGGAGAAGCATCTCAGCATACTCGAAGGGCCCCAGATCATCGGAGACGCCAACCAGGAAAGAGGTGATCACATACATTCGCGACCACTTCTCTTGGACTTCCGGGTGGATCAGGAAACCGTACGCCAGCAGGTTAGCCTGCAAAGTTTGGATACGGGCGTCCTCGGTCGAGATAATGCCATCGAAGGAGGCGGAGCTCCCGGAGGTCCCCGGTGGGATGGCATCCGAACCCTTCAGCAGGGCGGTCATCCGCCCGAACCAGACCAGCGCCTGGAAGTACCGTTTCATTGGCTCCGACTCGCTGTAGTGGCCGCGGGGGACGTATTGCGAATAATCCTCCCGGTACAGGAAGAGAGGTGAGGTGCTCCATCCGGCATGGGCCTGAATTAGGCCCACCTCCTCGCTCACCACCTCCTGGACGGCATCCGGGACGGCAAAACCGGGATCGAGCAGCTTCATCGCCACGGAAAGGTAGGCGAGGTTACGACGGGCGGCTTCCTGTAAATCTCCCCTGCTGCCTTGGCACTCCAGCAAGGCTTCGTTCAACAATTGGTGGCAGATCACTTCAAGGTCGGCGGTGAATAAACCATTCTCCAGCTTCAGGAGAGTGGCATCGAAGAAGATGTGGAAGTAGTGCAGCAGGGTGTCGCTGGTGATGAAGGGGGGGAGATCCTTGCCTTGCGTTGCGTAGTAATACGAGCCGAAATTATCGGAAGCGTTGCTTTTGAGATTATAGATATATCCCTCT
>JAPLHV010000130.1 GCA_026389455.1 Coprothermobacterota bacterium | reverse complement strand
GGGTAAAGGTTGGATAGGGGTCATTTGGGCTCCCCCGGGCGTCTGCCTCGCCAGGTGCGCAAGAAGAGAGCCAGCCGGTAGACGCCAAACCCCAGCAGTAACAACCCAAAGAGGATGTAGTTCCAGGTGCCGCCCAAGATCAGACCGCGGCCGACGATGATGGCGCCCAGGATCAAGGCCACCACAGCGAGGAAGAGAAAATAGTAGTCCAAGGTCTTAAAACGCATCGCCGTTCCTCTTGGCTTGGCGTCCCTTTCGAGAAAGGGCTCGTTTGTATTGCTCCAGTAACTCGAACTCTTCCGCCTCCTCCAACACAGCCATCTGGCTCTTTTCCCAATCGCGCGGTAGGTTGCCCAGAAGCGGCAGCTTCCGACTCCCACGGTAAAGGAAGTAACCGGTCATGGCCAGCAGGATCCAGGCCGGACCGGCAATACGCCCGATATCGTGAGTCAGCGCCACCATAAAGAGGATACTGGCGACACCCACCAGTCCGAGGATGCCCAGCACCGGGAATTCCACTTTCTCACCTCTGTATTTGAAACGTATATTCAATGGCATCTTGTACGGACGAGGGCTATAGGGGTCAATTAAGCGAAGGCGAAAAAGAGCGATGAAAACGATGATATAGCCGGTGGTAGCACCGAAGGCATACATGTTAGCTAGCGTATCCAAAGAGGAAGGAGTTAGAAAGGAGAGCACCGTCGCCAAGGCCCCCAACGCCGAGAACACGAGAATCGTCCGGTAAGGGGTGTGGAACTTTGGATGGACGGCATCGAACCACTTGGGCATCAATTGGAACTGGCTCATCGAGTAGGCTAAGCGGGAGACGCTCATCACCCCGGAGTTGGAAGAGATCAGCAGGATGGTCGCGCCCATGATCGCCGCCAGTGGGCCAGCCAGGATTCCTAGATACGGGATGGCATGCGCCATCGTGGCCAGTGGATCAGAGATGTTGGCCTGGAAGACCTGCCAGGGCAAGAGGCCTATCCCCAGGGTAGAGAAAGCCACGGCGAAAGTGAAGACCGTGATGATGAGAGCGATTGAGGTTCGCGGCACTACCGTTGCCGGCCGCCGCGTCTCTTGGCAAGCTTGGGAAATCGACTCCAATCCGACGAAAGAGATAATCGCCAAGGAGGTTCCGTACATGAACTGATAGGAGGTAGGAAACTGGTTGACAATCTGCGCCACCAGTAAATCGGGATTGAAGGCGAAGGCGAAACCGAAAAGGACGATTGAGCTCTCTAGGATAATATCGATCGCTCCCAGCACTTCGTTAAGCAATGAAGAGATGCGGATGCCTCGGATATTCAGCCAGGTTAGAAAGACGATCAGAACGAGACTTTCCAGCGCCCAGATGAGGTTCACGCTGCCCAGCGGCCCCAGAGAGACGGTGCAAAGCTTAGCGGCTGGGATGAAGAAATTCACGTACCCCGCCGAGGCGGTAGCGAAGAGAGCGATGTCGATAATATAGTCCAGGGCCAGGGCTGATCCAGCGACGAAGCCCCACAAGTCGCCGAGCCCTCGGAGAGCGAAGAACTGCCCCCCGCCGGCAACCGGGTAGGTCGCGGCCAGCTCGGTGTAAGCAAGGCCGATCAGCACATAGACTAACCCGGCCAGGGCAAAAGAGAGTGGAGCTGCTCCTTGGGCGGCGGCGATCACCAGCCCAAGGGCAGTATAGATGTCGGCGCCGACATCGGCATAACCCCACATATAGGAGCCCCAGACGGTTACATCTCGTCGGAGTTTGATACTAGCGGTGTGTTCCGCAACCACCGGTAGGACCATATTTCCTCACTCTTCCTATTTTGCCAGACTTTTCTTCTATCCCGGCAAGGTGCAAAAAAGCTAGTACTATCGCTGCTGAAGAATAATGCAAGGCCGGGATTCAGGCTCCAGGCCTTGCTTCTTGCTATTGAGAGTTAGCTGGATGCTAGGAGTGAGAAGAAATCTAAGCTTCCTTTTCATTTCAAGTGGGTAACCTACTAGCCTGCGGCAGGAGAAGACATGCTGCCGCAGGCTGTTCAGTCCAGCTTCCGTGTAATCATGGCGATAATGATATTGAAGAGTTTTGTCGGCCCTGGGAGCGCCGCACCCCAGTGCGGCTCATCGCCTCATTGATCCACGGCGCAATATCGTTCTTCCACGACCATGCGATCCCCCCCAAAGAGAACCTCCTTCAAGCGGTTCAATCATGACTAGACAGCCCCCGGCAGCTCGATAGCCCCCGGCAGCTCGATAGCCCCCGGCAGCTAGATAGCCCCCGGCAGCTAGATAGCCCCCGGCAGGGTGATCTGTGACATGCTGCCACGGGCTGTTTTGCGTCGAACCGGAGCCGCGCATCTGCCGCACAACAGGCGGCCAACATCAGGTTCCCGCAAAAACACAGGCGCCATCGCCTGCATTCCAATAGACTTCGATTCTCTATCGCAGTTGTGTCTTGCGAGCAGCGCTGTCTCGAGTCTTTTCCTTCAGCTCCGCCTCCATCTGTTCCAATGGAGATTGCTGCAGGGAAGACACTGCCGCTGGTTGATATGCTGCCGCAGGCTGTTCAGTGTAGAAGTGGGGCAGATAGCCGCGAGAGTGCCACCCTCGGGCTGGTTGCTCTCCAGAGCGGCTGTCTTCCGTCTGTTCACTGCTGATGCCGCACTGGGGCGCCGCGGTTCCAGGAAAGCCGATTGTCCCAGGAACGGGCTCAGAGCCAAGGACGATCCCGATCCCAGATTTGCCGCACTGGGGCGCCACGGTCCCAGGGGTATGGTTTGCGCCGGAGTGGTTCTCGTAGGGGCGGGTTTCAAACCCGCCCACGCACGGGCACTCTCGGCATAGCGCTGCCTCATTCTCCAGAACACCCTGCCGGGGGCTATCGACCTGCCGGGGGCTATCGACCTGCCGGGGGCTATCGAACTGCCAGGGGCTATCGAACTGCCAGGGGCTATCGAACTGCCGCAAGTTGACTTGTTGTCGTCAGCCTTGATGATCCCAGAGACGTTGTTTCTAGACATGCTGCCGCAGGCTGTTCTGTACCCACTCAGTTTGAGAAAGAGCCAAATCTAGGCGATACAGTAAGGGCGGGATAGCTAGTGTGATTTCTCAATCTTCGGTTTGGCTTGATCCTCTACCCGCAAATCACCTCGGTCGTTGCCGCTGCAACGATTCCCCCGAGCCTGGCCGCCGCCCTCCTGGCTGAAGCGCAGGCCAAAACCCTGGTTCCCTTCGCAGCGGTTCCCCTCCAGCGAAGGCGTGGCTTGCCCCTGAACGAGGATGCCGTCCCGGTCGTTGCCCAAGCAGAAGTTCCGCTCCAGCAGGGGTCGGCTTTCCCCTGTGACAACGATCCCTTGTCC
>JAPLHV010000166.1 GCA_026389455.1 Coprothermobacterota bacterium | reverse complement strand
CCGAAGCCGCGAGCTTCCCGCGGCCACGTTCTGGGTTCCCAGCGATCCCCGTTCCAGGTCCGGGTGTCGCCACCCTTGATGTTCGCCACCAGTTGCTGGTACCAGCCGCGCATCCGGTCGCCAAAGACCTTGGTCTCGATGCCCCGGGCAGCCGTGCGGCCGAGGGTGGAGAAGAGGGCTGCCGGCGGCGCGTTGTTCAGCTTGGATAACGTCAGGCCAACCAACTCCCGCACGGCGGGGTCACCCTTGGCGTACAGCAACAATACCCTGGCCAGAGGGCCAACCTCCATCGGTTTACCGCTCCAACGCGGTGACTTCAACCAGGAGTATTTCCGTTCACTGTCCAATTGCTGGTAAGGGAGCGGTGGCCCGCTGTAGCGCAGGTTGGTCTGACCCTCATAGGGGTGCAGGCCGACTGTGTCACCCTGGCTGTACTCGTACCAGGAATGGGCGATGAACTCTTGCACTTGAACCGGGTCGCTGGGGTCGGGAGAGAGGATCTGGTCCAGGTTCTTGTCCAGGATCACCCCAGCCGGGACATCGTTCCTTCCCTCGGCATCAGGGAACTCGCCCCAGCAGAGGAAGTTCCCCAGATTCCCACCGTAGCCGGCCCAGTCCAGGTAATAAGGAGCGATGGCTAACAGGTCGGGCAGATAAACCTGGTCGACGAAAGCGATCATCTTCTCGATCAGGTCACTCACTTTGGCCAGCGACTCCATGTTCAGCGCGTTATCGCTGGAAGGGTCGATGGCGCAGGGAACCCCGCCGACCAGGAAGTTAGGGTGCGGATTCTTGCCGCCGAAGATGGTGTGCAGTTGAACCACATCCTTCTGCCAGTCCAGGGCCTCCAAGTAGTGGGCCACCGCCAGCAGGTTCACCGCTGGTGGCAGCTTGTAGGCGGGGTGGCCCCAGTAAGCGTTGGCGAAGATACCCAACTGACCGCTCTCGACAAAGGCCTTCATGCGCTGCTGCACATCCTGGAAGTAGCCCGGGGAGGATTTCGGCCAACTGGATATGGATTGGGCAATGGTGGATGTTTCGCGTGGGTCGGCGGAGAGAGCGGAGACGATGTCCACCCAATCCAAGGCGTGAAGGTGGTAGAAGTGCATGACATGGTCGTGTACATACTGCTGGGCGATCATCAAGTTGCGGATCAGTTGCGCGTTGGGGGGGATCTTGATCTGTAGGGCGTTCTCTACCGCGCGGATCGAAGCGAAAGCGTGGACCGTGGTGCAGACCCCGCAAATACGCTGGGTGAAAGCCCAAGCTTCCCGTGGGTCGCGGCCCAAGAGGATGCGTTCGATCCCCCGCACCATGGTGCCGGAAGAGTAGGCCTCCTTCACCACGCCGTTTTCCAGCTCGAGCTCGATGCGCAGGTGCCCCTCGATACGCGTGACGGGATCGATCACGATACGAGCCATTAATTTCCTCCCTTCCCGGGCAGCAGAGCTGCCGCCACCAGCTCGGAGACGGTGGTAACCTTCACCGGCAGGTTGTAGTGCTTTACGCCGTCTACGAACTGCAGCCGGCAATTGGAGCAAGAGGTTGCCACCACTTGGGCGCCGATCTCCTCTATTTGGCGGACCTTCACGCCGAAGGCTTTCATGCGCAGCGGCTCGGCCTCACCAATGGAGATCACCCCGCCACCGCCACCGCAGCACCAGTTCTTCTCCCGGTTCTCCTTCATCTCGCGAAACTGCTCTCCCGCCACGGCCTTCATCAGGATGCGAGGCTCCTCTACTATCCCGCCGCGGCGGACGACCTTGCAGGGATCGTGGTAGGTGATCGGCCCGCCCTTGTAGGCGCCCTCTTTCAGTTGGATCCGGCCGCTGGCGAGCAGGTCGGCCATCACCTCGGTGATATGCACCACTTCGAAGGGAGGGCGATGACCGAGCAGGTTGGGCAGACTCCAGCGCATGACATCGTTGGCGTGACCGCATTCGGAGATAATCACCCGCTTCACCTTCAGCTTCTCGGCCGCTTCCACAATGCGCAGGGCGATCTGCTTGGTGATGGCGGCATCGCCGACGAAGGCGCCGAAATTGGTGATCTCGCGGCCTTCCCGCGAGATGGTCCAGCGGAGACCGGCGGCGTTAAGGATCTTGGCGATGGCCGCGATCCCGGTTGGGAATTTCTGGATCTCGATAGAGGTGAAGACGACCAGGTCATCCATCCCTTCCAGGTCGGTAGGAATCTCTACTTCCCATTCCTCGGCGATCCATTCCATCCGTTCCTCGAAGACCTCTCGGGTGACCCCCAGGGGGCTTCCCTCCTCGACCGCCTTGCGCGTCACCTTCTGCAGATCCTCGGGTACCACTCCGGCTGCGGCCAGTCCTTCTCGAGCCTTGTGGATGAGGGCGCCGATGGAAATCCCCATCGGGCAAGCCTGGGCGCAACGATTGCAACTGGTGCAAGCCTCGTAGTCGAGGACGCTCCACTGCTTCAGCGTATCGTAGTCCCACTTGTATCCCCAACCCAGAAGGGAACGCAGCTTGCCCAAGAGGGTGGCATCCTGTTCGTAAGCGCGGCGCAGCAACTCGGCTTTCCAGATCGGCGTGTAACGGGGTTCGCCCGTCTCGGTGTAGAAAGAGCAGCTTCCGGCGCAGATCCCGCAGCGAACACAGGATTCGAATTGCGCGGCTATTCCGGCCCGCAGGATCTGGCGGTATTCATCGTAGGCTTGTTTTCCGTATTGGTCCATGACCGCCCCCTAAGGAACCGCGTTGCGCCGGGCGAATTCCGCTCCGTGCGCCGGACGGGAGAAGAAGTAGAACATGAAGTGAGCAATGCGACTGAGCGGGATCCACACCAACAACCAGTCAACAGCCAACATATGGATGGCGTAGACCGCATTGTAGGGCTGGATCAGACGATGATACATAATAAAACCGGTGAGGAAGGGGATCAAGACGAAGAGCAGGTTGAGGTAGGAGGAAGGCCCGCTAAGAAGCCTCAAGACAGGGTTGGTAGCCCGGTTGATGGCCAGAACGATCAAGGCCAGGATGGTGGCGGCGGTGAAGCCATCGATGATCGGAGTGGGAATGGGATCCCAGCGGAATCCCAGCAACGATTGCCAAACCAAGGTGTGCGCCGCAGTGAAAAAGATCACCAGGAAAAGGGAGAGGTGGAAGATCCCTCCGGCGAAAAAAACCAAGGCGCTGCGCTGCGACAAACCTTTCAGGCCGGGAAAGAAAGGGAAGATCAACAAGGCCTTAAGAAAACTCACCACGGCCCCTTCAGCGGCGTTGCCCTTGGGTTTGGCTCGGTCAACCTGCCAGCGAAGGGCCAGCACACGGAAGAGGCGAAAAGCCATGGCCACCAGGAAAAAGATCAGGCAACCGTAGAAAAGAGGGCCACGGGCGAAAGCCAAGACATCGTTCATGGCGTCTTCTCCTCCTGACTGGATCGTTCAGACGGCGGAGGCGCGGCATGGGAGGATGTGGTGTGGTTCTTTGCGCGTCCGGTCAAAATGGCGCCGACCCCTAACGCGGCGCCAGCGGCAATGGCCACTGCCGTGATCACTCCAGAGGGGGAAGCCAATGGCGCCGACTGGCCGGCGTAGAATCCGCCACCATCCCAAAAATGTGGCTCGGAGCAACCCAGGCAGGGATGCCCGGACTGAATCGGGTAGGAGACTCCCCCGTTCCAGCGCAAGGTCGGGCAGGCATTATAGGTGGTGGGGCCCTTGCAACCGAGAAGATAGAGACAATAACCCTGCTTGGCACCTTGGTCGTCGAAATTCTTGGCATATTGACCAGAGTTATAGAAGGTGCGGCGAACACACCGGTCGTGGATGGTGTTGCGGTAGGTTTCCAGCGGACGGCCCAGGCCATCCAGCTCTGGCAGACGGTCGAAGACCAGGAGGTGGGCAAAGACGGCCGTGATGGCCTCCGCAATGGGAGGGCAACCGGCGATATGGACTACCCCGCTTCCAAGGATATCACGCACCCCTACCCCGCCGGATGGGGACTGGCGAGCGCCGGGGATGCCCCCGAAACAAGCGCAGTTGCCGACCGCCACCACCGCTGCGGCAGAGGCCGCTGTCTCTTTTAGCAGATCAATATTGGAGCGGCCGCCTATTGCGCAATATACTCCCCCGTCTTGGGGAGTCGGACTGCCCTCTACCACCAGCACATACTTGCCGGCATAATCCCGCATGGTCGCCAGGCGGCTCTCCTCTGCCCCTGCTCCGGCGGCAGCCTGCAGCGTCTCGTGGTAATCCAGGGAGAGATCGGAGAGGATCAGGTTCAAGAGTTGGGGGGACTGCGAGCGGGTGAGAGATTCCGTGCAACCGGTGCAATCCTGCAATGAGAGCCAGATCACCGGGGGTCGTGGCTTGGTGGCTAAGGCCAATGCCACCTTGGCTGCCCCGTCAACTTGGCTGAGGCCCAGCACCAAGGCCAAGACACCGCACCCTTTCAGGAAATCGCGGCGGTTAATGCGTTTCCGCTCCAGAAATTCGCGGAGTACGCTCTCGATCTTCTCCTCCCCGCTCACTTCGCGCT
>JAPLHV010000086.1 GCA_026389455.1 Coprothermobacterota bacterium | reverse complement strand
ATCTCTCTGCTCTTGCATCTCTGGTTGTTGACTGGCCTGCTGAAAGAGGAGGAAGGCTTGGAGATGGCTCCGGCTTTGCTGGTGGGAGCGATACCCCTCATCTTCCTGATTGCGCTTTTCGTCTTGCAGACAGGACTCTTCGGGATCTTCATCTAGCGTCGCACGATCGAGGAGTAAACGAAAGAAAGGCTCTTTGGCCGAACCAGCCAAAGAGCCTTTCTTCTTGCTCGAGTGGGGCGAGGTCTACAATCCCAAGCCGCGAGCGATGACGGCGCTCGCTTCGGCGCGGGTGGCGGAGCTCTCCGGGTGGAAAGAGCCGTCCGGGTAGCCGGAGACGATCTTGGCGCCGGCGCAGGCCTCAATCTGTCCGAAAGCCCAATAACCGGCGTTGACGTCGCTGAAGGTAGGTAAACCAGTCACCGGCTGGAGCGCCTTGACGCGGCTCATGATAGCGGCGATCTCAGCTCGTTTGATGGGAGCGTCGGGGGCGAAGGCGCCATCCGGGTAGCCATTGATGAAACCCATTTCCACCAAGGCCAAGACAAACCCCTTGGCCCAATGAGAACTCAAATCGCTGAAGTTCCCCTGGTTCAAGGAAGGAGAGAGGTTCAGGGCGCGGCAGAGGATAGCGCTGAACTCGGCCCGGGTGATCGGCCGGTCGGGTTGGAAAGTGCCGTCCGGGTAGCCTGAGATCACCCCTTTCCCGGTCAAAGAGAGGATCAGCGCTTCAGCCCAGTGTCCGTTCAAGTCACTGAAAGAGGGAGCTGACGGGGTTGCGGTGGAAGTAGGGGATGGGGAAGGGGTGGATGTCGGCGTGGGAGTCGGAGTCGATGTCGGCATGGGGATGCTGGGGGTTACGGTTGGGGTGGGGGTCTGAGTTCCTCCCAAGTTCACCGTTACCGTGATCGGCTTGTAGGTCTCCGGTTCTTGCTCTAGTGTATAAGTGTCCGTTGCTTTGGGAGTGAGGGTATAGGAACCGGCCTGGGTGGGGTTCCATTGAACTTCCCAATCCCCTCCGCCGGGACGGGTGGCGGTGATGGTGCAGGGAACAGTGGTGGTCCCGGTGGGCCCCAGGATGGTCAACTCGACCTTGGCGATGCCGTCCTGGTCGCTGAACAACCCCTTCACCGTGATCGGCGCCACTGTTAAGACAGCGCCGTTGACCGGCTCGCTGATCGTGGATCCAGGCAGGTCTGGAGGGGGTGGAGGGAGGTCGCTGTCAGCGCTCGCCGGCCAGGAGACGGTCAACAAGAGGATTGCAGCCAGCAAGATTACTGCGATTTTTTTCATAGTGTATCCATTCCTTTCTGCAAAATTGGGCCTATAGTAGACGGATGAGAGAGAATTGGCAATGAAGATCTATTTTGCCCTGCCGGTGGTCGCCGGTCGAACGGGAGTGTTATCCTTCCTGGAAATGCTCGCTTTCCTTGAAGAGAAGGGGCATCGCGTTCTGACCGAGCATCTCTTCCATCTGGATGCCCTCCCTGCAGAGCGGAAAGTGCCGCGTTGCCAAGTTTTCGCGCGCGACATCCGCTGGTTGGAAGAGTCCGATGTTCTGATCGCCGAGGTGACAGCGCCTTCCACTGGGGTGGGCTATGAGATCGCTCATGCCATCAGTCTGGGCAAGCCGGCGCTCTGCCTGGCAGAGGCGGGCGTCCCCGTCTCGGCTATGATCGAGGGCAATCCGGCCCTCACCCTGGTTCGTTACCGCGATTCTCCTCTGGCGATGGAGGGGGTGGCCGATTGGCTGGAGCGATTGGTCGCGGCCGGATCAGCCGGCTAGCCAGGAAGGAGAGGAAGAGCAGCAGGATCACCACGAGTGCGAAGGGGAGGATGGAACGGAAGAAGAGGTCGGGGGGAAAGAGCTGAAAGAGGAGATAGTCCGGCCCCAGCATCCAGGTGTCGTTGCTGAAAGTGAGCAGATGGAACTGGAGAAAGAGGGTGTCGAAGACCAGGAAGAAGGCCGATCCTGCCGCTGCTAGAAAAGCCAAGGTCGCCCCCAGTGCCCAAGGAAAGGCTCGTCGCGCCCAAGATGGGTCGCGACCAAAGAGGAGGACGACGAGTGCCAGAAAGACCGCCGCACTGACGATAGTAATCCAGCGGAGGATGCCCAACAGCCAGGCGATGTCGGCCAGATGAACCTGTTCTTTCGCCTGGAAGCGCTGGAGCAATTCAAGGGGGATCTCTTCCCTTCCCTGAAAGTAGGCGGCCAAGGCACGGTCCATTTCTTGCAACTGGGGGGTCGTTTGCCACCCAACTTGAACCTGCATTTCCTGGTAGTAGACGGGGTCGAAGGCCAACAGGCTGAGCCCCAGGCTGAGATAAACCAATGGCGAGAGGATCAACAGGAAGATCAACAGGAGGAGGCTGTATGGCCTTCTACCAAACGCTCTCCGCTTCCTGGAAGTCGGATTTCTGATCAACGCGGCCAACGCTTCATCAGGTCAATGGCCAAGCGTACGGTCTGAGCGTGCAGCTCGATGGTGTCTTCGATCTGCACCGCGTAACCGCCGGAGAAAGTTGTGACAAAGGGTATCTTGCGCGTGAAACACCCGCCCAGCACCATCTCATCGCGCCGGCGCAACCCTTCCATGGTCAATTCGAGGAGGCCCAGTTTATCGCCGCGGTAGGGATCGGTCCCGCCTAGATAGAGAACCAGGTCCGGATCAGCCTTGAAGACTTTGGTCAGGCCTCCTTCCAAAGAGGAGAGATATTGGTCGTCACCCGCTCCTGCGGGCAGACCGATATCCAGAGAGCCCCGCTCCTTGGGCGGGTAGATGTCTTCCTCATGGATGGAGAAGGTGAAGACCCGTGGATCTCTCTGGAAGATCACCGCTGTCCCGTTACCTTGGTGAAGGTCGCAATCCACTACTGCTACCTTGCGGGCGCCCTGAAGGAGGGCGGAGAGGACGCCGATGGCCACGTCGTTGAGAAAGCAGAAACCCTCGGCGTGACCCGGGAAGGCATGATGATGCCCGCCTCCAAGGTGGATGCCGACTCCCTGCCGCAGGGCTTCCCGCACCGCCAGCTCAGTGCCGGCTACCGCATAGAGGGCGGAGTCGATCGTCTCCCGGTTCACCGGCAATTCAGCGCGCCAGGTGCGGGGCGTTAAGCGCAAAGCCTCCAGATCGTCGAGGAAGGGGGCCTGGTGAACTCGCTGCAGCAATTCGCGGGGAGGGAGACCAGGCTCGAGGAAATCGCACGCTTCCGCCCATCCTTCCCGGATCAGTTGCTCTTTCACCAACTGATATTTCTCGGTAGGGAAGACATGATGTTCCAAGCGTACTGAATAATGCGATGAGTAGACGATCTTCGCAGGCAACATAAATTACACAGACTTTCTTTGAATCAGAGCGTCCTTGGACACCCTGCCGGGGGCTGTCTAGTTGCCGGGGGCTGGTTTGTTGCTTCAATCGACGGCAGGGATTTTATCCCTTTATTGCTTTGTGGAGACTTCTCTTGATCCCGGGCATTGTAACGCGCCGACGATCGGGATGACCAGCCCGCAGTGGGGACAACGATGATCTTGACCCAACGCGCAGCGCAGCAAGGAAAAACCGGAGCGCTCGATCAAAGTCGTTCCGCAGGAGGGGCACAGTGTGTTCTCTCCCTTTCCCGCGAGATTGCCCAGGTAGATGTAGCGCAGCCCCTCCTCCCGTCCGATCCGTTCCCCCCGCAAGAGCGAGGAGAGGGGGGTGGGCGGCGTTTCCTGCAGGCGGTAAGAAGGGAAGAAACGGGTCAGGTGCCAGGGCGTATCGTCCCCCAATTCCCGCGCAATCCACCGCGCCAGGCCGCGCAGGGAAGTCTCATCATCGTTCCAACCGGGGATCATGTTGGTCACCGCTTCCAGGTGGAGGCCATACTGCCGGCGCGCCAAGCGGGCCGCCTCAAAAATCGGCTTGGGATCAGGGATTTGAGGGATCTGCCGCCAGAACTCTTGGCTCCAGCCCTTCAAGTCTACGCGGTAGGCGTCCAACCAGGGAGCAAGGATGGCCAGCGCTTCCGGGGTGATGTAACCATTGGTCACCGACACCGTGTAGAGCCCCGCCTGCTTGGCCAGCCGGGCGCAGTCCAGGGTATATTCAAGCCAGATGGTCGGTTCGTTGTAGGTCCAGGCGAGGCCGGCGACCCCCTCCTTCTGGGCGGCGCGCAGGCAGTCTTCCGGCGAGAGTGTCTCAAGGAGGCCGGAATGGAGCGGATCCGCTTGCGAGATGGACCAATTCTGGCAGTGAAGACAGCGCAGATTGCAGCCCAAAGACCCTAGGGAGAGGCATCGGCTGCCCGGGTGGAAATGAAAGAGCGGCTTCTTCTCAATCGGGTCTACGGCCAACGAAGAGACCATGCCATAGGTCAAAGCGTAGAGGATCCCCCCGTGGTTTTCCCTGGCCTTGCAGAAACCACGCTGCCCCTCCTCGATTCGGCAACGCCGCGGACAGACGGCGCACCGCACCGCCCCGCGCTCCAGCTTCTGGTAAAGGATGGCTTCGTGGAAGGTCATGCTTCATTGTACCGCGAGGGAAGAAAATACGATCTGAACAAAAAATGCGCCTCCCATGATGGGAGGCGCACAAAGGAGGAACTTGATGGAGTTCGTTCCTAGAAAGCGTAGACCACGCTGACGGTGGCCTGCACCTCCAGCGTACCGGGTTGGGTGGGGGTAGGGGCGGGGGCGCCCTCTGCCGATAGTGCCATGTCGTAGGATTTGTAGATCGGTACAGGATTGTAGTAGCTGTCCATAACGTTCACTTCTAGGACGTCCTTGATCGCCCGACCAGCCACTGCAAGAGCCGTGCTGGCTTTCACCTCGGCGTTTTGCATGGCCAGCTTGATGGCTTCCAGACGCACCTTGTCCGTGTCGCGGAGGGTGAACTCGATTCCGCTTACGGTGTTCGCCCCGGATTTCACGCAACCATCGATCACTTCCCCGGCACGGGTGGGATCGGACAGGGTGATGAGGATAGTGTTCTCAGCGCGGAAGCTGATCAGTTTCCCGTTCCCTCCCTCCGACCAGTCATATTGGGGGTAGAGCGAGAGGCCGACCGTCTCCCACTCATCAGCCGAGGTCAGGATGCGGCCGAGGGCGCCCTTGATGACGTTCATCTTCTCAGCGTTCTTGGCCTGCGCGCTCTCAGCAGTGACTTCTTCGGTTAGCACGCCGAGGGTGATGCGAGCGGTATCTGCCTTCATCTTCAAGACACCCTCGCCCGTTACCGAGATGCGGTTCGTCGGCTGCACGTCCTGTGCCAGCGCTGCTTGTCCGGCGGGTTTCAGGGTAGAGAAACCCAACAGCATTAACCCCACCACCAGGATGGCGATGGTGATCCTTTTCCAAACATTCTTCATTGTAACCTCCTTTTGCACTTGCGATTTTCTCGCAAAGTTTTTAACCTATTGGACGTGACCAAGCGATCTCGGGTTCCACTTTCCGTGAAGTTGTTCATCTTCGATTGGGACGGGACCCTTCAAGACTCCGCGGAAGGGACCCTCCGCGCTTACGAGACGATCTTCAGCGAGGCTGGGATCCCTCTCCAGCGCTCGGATTTCCTGGCGACCTACTCGCCGGATTGGTATCGCACATACGAGGCTTTGGGGCTGCCACGGGAGAAATTCCAGTGGGCGGATCGCCGCTGGTTGGAATTGTTCAGCCGTTTTCCTCGTCAGCTTTTGCCGGAGGCGTTCGAGACCTTACAAGCTCTGCGGGAAAGGGGATATCAAGTAGCGCTGCTCACAGCGGCCGCAGCGAGCCGCCTGCACAGTGAGTTGGAGGAGTATCAAATCGGAGGACTCTTTCACCATATACGGACAATGGACCAGTATGGCGTCAGGAAGCCGAATCCCCGCGCCCTCCTCTCTTTGTTGGTGGAGAGCGTGACTGCGCCGCACGAAGCGATCTATGTGGGGGATGCCGTCGAGGATATTCAGATGGGTCGCGGGGCGGGAACCTATACGTTGGCCGTCCCCAGCGCCTTCGTCTCCAAAGAGGCGCTGCGCGCTGCCCGGCCAGACTTCCTGGTGGAACGCCTCGAGGGGATCCTGGAGATCCTCCCGAAGAAATCGTCAGGTTCCGAATATCCCCCACTTTCCCCCCACTTTCCGTAGGGGCACGGCATGTTGCGCCCCTACGGCAGATACCGGGGCGATGGCGCAAGGCAAACAGCCCCCGGCAGCTTGACAGCCCCCGGCAGCTTGACAGCCCCCGGCAGCTTGACAGCCCCCGGCAGCTTGACAGCCCCCGGCAGCTTGACAGCCCCCGGCAGGGTGTTATGAGAAAGGAGATCAGTTGAGATGACCGAATCACGAACGGTGGCCGTTCTGTTAGGGGGGATCTCGCCCGAACGGGAAGTCTCCCTCGCTTCCGGGGAGATGGCGGCCATCGGCTTGAGGGAGCAGGGTTTCCGCGTCTTCGAGGTGGAGATTGCCACGGACGGCCGCTGGCAACAGCGAGGACGGCCCGTCGCTGCGACAGCGGTCTCCCACACGATGGTGGAAGCCCTTGACCCTTGGCCGGATATCGTCTTCATCGCCTTGCACGGCGCCAAGGGGGAGGACGGCACAATCCAGGGGTTCCTTGAGGTGTTGGGACTTCCTTATACCGGCTCCGGAGTTCTGGCCAGTTCCTTGGGGATGGACAAATGGCGCAGCCGCGTCCTCTTTCAACAGGAGGGGTTGCGAATCCCGCCTACCGTGCGCATCGATGCTGGGGCGGAGTTAGGAATCCAGGCGGATCGAGCGGTGGAAGAATTGGGATGGCCTCTGGTGGTGAAACCCAACGACTGCGGATCCTCGATTGGTGTACGCATCTGCCGCGACTTAACTACCTTGCTGGATGGCGTGGACAAGGCTGCGGCGCTCTCCTCGCTGGTTTTGTTGGAGTCCTATCTCCCAGGAGTGGAGCTGACCGTCCCTATCCTGGGCAACGAGCAAGCGCGCGCTCTCCCGGTGATTGAGGTGATTCCTCCGGGGGAGTTCTTCGACTACTCCTGTAAATACGACGGCAGCACGCAGGAGATCTGTCCCGCCCGGATCAAGACCACCCTGGCCGGCGAGGCGCAGGAGATAGCTCTTCGCGCCTATCATCTACTGGGGAGTTCCGGCTTCGGCCGCGTCGATCTGATCTTCTCGGGCGGCCACTTGTACCTCTTGGAGGTCAACACCATCCCCGGTTTGACAAAAGAGAGCCTAGTGCCGAAAGCTGCGCGAGCCGCCGGCATAGAGTTTCCTCAATTGATGGCGGAGATCGTCCGGCTGGGTTTGGAGCGATCCGCCCAGTGACTCTTCTTCTAAGCGCCCGCCCCTTGCAGGAAGAAATCCGCGCGAAGGTGGCGGAGGGGGCGCGTTGGTGGCAGGAACAAGGAGTGCTCCCTCGCCTTGACCTGATCCTTTGCGGCGATCAGGGATCCTCTGCCGTTTATGCCGAGGGGCTTGCCAGAAGCGGCCGCAGTCTAGGCATGGCAGTGGAGAAACATACCCTTCCGGAGACGATCTGTGAGGGAGAATATATGGCGCAATTGCAGCGTATCGGCGCTGACCCGGCAGTTCACGGCATGCTTCCCTTGGTCCCCTTGCCGGCGCAGATCCGTCGGGAAGCAGTGGCGCCGGTTATCCCACCATCCAAGGACGTTGATGCCATCAGTCCACACACGCTTGGCCTCTTTTTTTCCGGGCGCCCTGCCTTTATCCCGTCTACAGCACGAGCGGTGGACGAATTGTTGAGCTACTATCAGATCTCCCTGGCCGGACGTCGTGTGGTGATCATCGGCCGGGGACCTTCCGCCGGCCGGGCTATTGCCTGGATGTGCCTGCAGCGGGACGCCACTGTGACAATCTGTCACAGCAAGACCGTTCATTTATCCGAGATCGCCCGCCAAGCGGAGATCCTGATCTGTGTCGCCGGTCAACCCGAGATGGTTGGCGCCGCCTTCATCCGTCCAGGGGCGGTGGTGATCGATGTGGGGATGACCTGGACGGGAGGGCGATTGGTAGGAGATGTTTGTTTCAAAGAAGTGGAGCCATTGGCCTCGGCGATCACTCCGGTCCCTGGCGGGGTTGGCCCGATCACCACGGCTGTCTTGCTGGAGGCGGCGATGGAGGCTACTGCCTTGAATACAGAACACCCTGCCGGGGGCTGAGATGCTGCCGGGGGTTGAGAAGATGCTGACTCAAGGGCGGGTTTCAAACCCGCCCCTACACAAAGTCCTCTTGACCTTGGATCTTGGACCGCATCTCACACGTGCGAAGCAGGCTGTTTAGGAAAGTGAAGCATATCCAAATTCAGTTAGAAAGAGAGAGGTGAAGACAATGACCAACAAAGAGGAACTTGCCGCCAAAAGGGAACGCTACCTGCTGCCTGCCTACGCGCATTATTTTAAGGACTACCTTTTCCTGACGCGCGGAGAAGGGCAGTATGTCTTTGATGAAGAGGGTAGAAGGTATCTGGACTGTTTCGCCGGCGTAGCGGTAGTGAATTGCGGGCACTGCCACCCCCGCATCGCCCAGCGGGTCGCCCAGCAGATGGGGCAGATGGTCCACACCTCCAGCCTGATGCTGACCGAACCGATGGTCCTGCTGGCCGAACAAATCGCTCAGCGCGCCCCCGGCAGGCTGCAACAATCCTTCTTCTGCAACTCCGGCGCGGAGGCGGTGGAAGGGGCGACCGCCTTGGTGAAGGCATGCACCGACAACCACCAGTTCATCGCCCTTCGCTCTTCCTTTCACGGCCGCACCTTGATGGCTCTCAGCCTTACCGCTCAGCGCAGTTGGCGTGGAAAAGGCCCCTACGCCCCGGGTGTGATCTTCACCCCCAACCCGTATTGTTACCGCTGCGCCTTCAAGCTCAGCTACCCATCCTGTGGGATCGCTTGCGCCACCGATGTCGAGGAGGCCATTCGCACTTCCACCAACGGCCAGATCGCCGGATTCATCGCCGAGCCGGTGCAAGGAAACGGGGGTGTCGTGGTTCCCCCACCGGAGTATTTTCCGATCGTCGCTGAGATCATTCACCGCTACGGCGGCCTCTTCATTGATGACGACGTGCAGGCTGGTTTTGGCAGGACCGGGAAATGGTTCGGCATTCAGCACTTTGCGGTCAACCCTGATGTCATGACGTTGGGCAAGGGGATCGCCAACGGACTCCCCTTGGGCGCCTTTATCGCGACTCCCGAGGTTGCCCCCGGCTTGTTGCAGGGTCAGCACTTCTCCACTTTCGGCGGGAACCCGGTCACCTGCGCGGCTGCCCTGGCCGTTATCGAAACGATCGAGGAAGAGAAGCTGGTGGAGAACGCCGCCAGCGTAGGCGATCGTTTCCGCTCTGAACTGGAGCGCTTAGCGGAGCGACATCCTTCCATCGGCGAGGTCCGCGGCTTGGGCTTGATGATCGGCGTCGAGCTGGTGAAGGACCGAGTTACGCGCGAGCCATACTCCCAGGGATTGATCCAACTGGCCGAATTGTGCCGTGCGCACGGCTTGCTCGTCGGAAAATCAGGACTCTTCGGCAATGTCTGCCGAATCACGCCCCCGCTCTGTTTCTGTGACGAAGATGTCGTCCTGGCCTGCCGAATCTTGGATGAAGCTTTGACTGAGATCGAGAAGGCGAACTCCTAGAGGAAGGTTGGCTCCGCCATTCCGATGAAAAAGACCGCGCAAGGGAGTCGAGCCTCCCATCCTGATGCCGCCCCTCCGCTTGCCCTTCAACGCGCAGCAGCCCTCAAGCGAAGCGAAGGGTCGAGGGCTGCTGCATGAAAGCGGAAATGATGGGGGGTGACGGGAGGTGGTGGAATTGGCGTGGCCGAGACTTCAAGGCAAAGGTTCTCTTCTCGCAGAAGGGTGTGGCTACGCAGATCCTCCTTCTGGCCAAGAGTTCCTTCTTTCTCCTGGACTGCGGCGACGGGACCTTGCGCGATTTGCTCTCCATGGGGGAAGAATGGATCCACGCTTTGCGCGGAGTCTTCCTCAGCCATGATCACCCCGACCACACGGCCGGCCTCTTTGCCTTGCTCTCCTTCTTGCGGCTGGCCGGGCGAAAGGAAACGCTGGTGATGGCCAGTCCCTCTCGCCGGCTAGAGCTGGGCATCAACCACTATCGAGACTCGTTCTTCGGTGGTTTCCCCTTCGAGATAGAATACTGGGAGAGCGGTCCATCGGCGATTCGACTCTGTGGCTGCGAGGCAAGCGCTTTTCCCGTACCTCATCGCGAGCGGACCAGCTTCTTCGGAACTGCCGGTCTGGTGCCGGCAGTGGGGTATGCGTTTATCGGCCGCACCGGGGAACGGGTCGTCTATAGTGGTGATACGGGTTGGTTCGCGGGCCTGCGAAATATTATTCAGGATGCCGACTTGGCCATCATTGAGGCTACTTTCAGCCAACCTAAAGGGGAAGAGAGACACCTCACCCTTGGGCAAGCCGAAGAGCTGGCCAAGCTGGCAAAGTGGGCCCTCTTGGTACACCGATGAAAGATAAGATAGATTCGCCGGAGCAAACCGGCGAGCTGGCTGGCCAGCCGCAAGGATGCCCCCGCCAAAACGAGACTGGTTGTCTTGGCGCAGGTTGGACTGAGTCTGCGCAGGACACCCTGCCGGGGGCTGTCATGGCGCCGGGGAGGGCGGGTTTCAAACCCGCCCCTACACATGCTGCTGGGGGCATTGAGCTGCTCATTCGACCGATCGGCGTACATGATCTAGAGCAGATCCTCGAGATTGAAGAGGCTTCCTACCGCACCCCATGGACGTCTTCCGATTTCTTGCGCGAGATCACCTACAACCAACTGGCCTACTACTTCTTAGTGGAGGCCGGGGAAAGGATAGCTGGTTTCATTGGGATGTGGCTGGTGGTTGATGAAGCTCACATCACCAACATTGCTGTCTCTCCGGATTTCCGGCGTCAAGGAGTAGGAGAGAAGTTACTCCTCTTTGCTCTGGAAATAGCCGGCCATCATGGGGCGCGTTGCGCCATCTTGGAGGTGCGGGCGAGCAACGCGCGAGCCCTCAACCTCTACCTTAAGCATGGTTTCCGCTATATCGGGCTGCGAAAAGCGTACTACCGCGACAACGATGAGGACGCTTTCCTGATGGAGGTGAAAATTTAAGCTTCGCCGAAGGAAGCCGCTTCTTGTTCTTTCTTCTGTTTCACCCTCTTTAGCCGGAACATATCCTCTCGTTCACGTTGCTCCAAGACTGATTTGATATAGGCGATCTCCTCCCGCAACCGTGGAATCACCACTTGCTCGAGAGCATTAACCCGCCTTGTCGTCTTTTTGATCTCGCTGCCCATCTTCTGGATCTTGATCTCTAGGCCGGCGATGGGCACTAAGCTTTCCAAGAAGCTTTCGAAGGCATCCGCCGCCTGGGTGATTGTGTAGCTCTGCCACTGCGGGTTCCAGCCTCGCTGGTGCGGCAATCGGCGCAGCGGTGGGCTTTTCAGGTCTGGGACGCGCACTCCCCAGATGTTGAGCGTTTCAATCGAGGCCTCTACGGAACGAGCGCCTAATGCCCCCAAGGCGTCCAGCGCCTCGGGGCCGGCGTGAGATTTGGCCAAAGCCAAGGCAAGATAGGATTTTTGGCTGAGCTTTTCCAGTTGGTCTCGCTGTTGATAGGCTTGGCGAACCATGTTAAAGAAGTCGGCCACTAGCGCATCGCGCTTTCGCTTCAGCAGATCCACTCCTTGAAAAGCCAAGGATATCTGGCTCCGCCTGGCCAAGAGGTTCATCCGGGTGGGGCTGATGCTCTCCACGCTAGACTCTCCTTATAGGGCGGGTTTCAAACCCGCCCCTACAGTTATGTTGACAGCCCCCGGCAGCATGTGTAGGGGCGGGTTTCAAACCCGCCCTCCCCGGCAGCATGACAGCCCCCGGCAGGGAGTTCTGTGTACGCCTCATCAACCCCGGCGCGTCTTTTCCGCCTGGTGTTCCCATAGATCTTCCATTCCGGGCACGTAATACTTGCCCAAGCTGTTGCGCGAGATGCGCTTCAGTTCACGTTCGGGAAGGTGGGAAAGGAGATTCCAGCCTAACTGCAAGGTCTCCTGGATGGAGCGGTCCGAGTCTCCCTGGTTGATCATCTGCTGTTCGAAGGTCTCTGCCAGCTTGAGGTACATGCGGTCAGTGGGGGTGAGGGCTTCCTCTCCGATGATGGCCACCAGTTTACGCAAGTCCCGTCCGGTAGAGTAAGCCGCATAGAGCTGGTTGGCCCACTCGCGGTGGTCCTCGCGGGTATGTCCGCCGCCGATGCCGTTGTTCATCAAGCGGGAGAGGGAAGGGAGGACGTCGATGGGTGGGAAGTAGCCGAGGCGATGCAGTTGGCGCGAGAGAACCAACTGGCCCTCGGTAATGTAGCCAGTGAGGTCGGCGATGGGGTGGGTAATGTCGTCGTCCGGCATGGTCAGGATCGGGATCTGGGTGATCGTGCCTTTCCGGCCCTTGATCCGGCCTGCCCGTTCATAGATGGTTGCTAAGTCGGTGTACATATAGCCGGGATACCCACGACGGCCGGGGATCTCCTCGCGGGCGGTTCCTACCTCGCGAAGGGCCTCGCAATAATTGGTCATATCGGTGAGGATCACCAACACATGGTAGTCGTGCTGGTAGGCCAGGTGCTCGGCGCAGGTCAGCGCGCAGCGGGGAGTCAGCAAGCGCTCGATGGTTGGGTCGTCGGCTTTGTTCATGAAGACCACCGTCTTGCTCAGAGCGCCGGTAGATTCGAACTCGTGGATGAAGAAGGAAGCTTCACGGTGGGTGATCCCCATGGCGGCGAAGACCACGGCGAACTCTTCAGCTTCTCCCAAGACCTTGGCTTGGCGTACGATCTGGGCGGCGATCTCATTGGCCGGAAGGCCTGCTCCGGAGAAGATGGGTAGTTTCTGCCCGCGGACCAGGGTGTTGAACCCGTCAATGGAAGAGATGCCGGTCTGGATAAATTCCTCCGGCTTGGCCCGGGAAGTGGGGTTGATTGGGGAGCCGATGATCTCGGGACGCGCTTCGGGAATGATCGGTGGGAGGCCGTCGATCGGATCGCCCAGTCCGTTGAAGCGACGGCCGATCATCTCCTTGGAGACGGCCAGTCTGGCCACATCTTCCTTCAAGCTGATACTGCTGTTGGCGATGTCGATGCCCCGAGTCTCCTCAAAGACCTGGATCACGGCATGCCGCTCGGAGATCTCGATGGTCTGCCCGCCCCTGATCGAGCCGTCCGGCAGGTAAATGTTCACCAAGGAGCCGTAGGAAAGGTCATGGGCTCGCTCGACGAACAATAGAGGGCCCGAGACGTAAGAGATGGTCTTGTATTTCTTTTGTGCGAGATCCATAACGTTGACAGCCTGCGGCAAGACAGCCTTCGGCAGCATGTCTAGTTGAACTCTTTTTGCAGCCGGGCGAGGAAATCGTCCAGGTAGCTGGGGAACTCTTCCCGCGAGATCTCTTTCATGCGGGAGATCTCTTCCACTTCCGGCAAGTTGATGATCGCCCCCACTTCTCGCTTCCCCCGGCGCAGCGTCTCCGCGGCCAGATCGTAGAAGAGGAGGATCGATTTGAGGATGCCGTACTGCTTATTCATCGGGCAATAGCCATCCACGGGGGAAAAGGCGTTCTGCTGCAGGAAGTCCTCGCGAATCATCTTGCCGGCTTCGATTAAGAGTCGTTCGTTGTCCTGCAGCGCATCCGGGCCGACCAGTTGCACCACTTCCTGCAAAGCCGCTTCCTGTTGCAGCAGGGCCATCAGCCGGCGGCGCTGGTCGACGAAGTCGCGAGCCACCTGTTCGCTGTAGTGAGAGGTCAGTTGATCGGTGTAGAGAGAGTAACTGCGGTTCCAGTTAATCGCCGGGAAATGTCGCCGGTTGGCTAAGCTTGCGTCCAGCGCCCAGAAGGCGCCGACGATGCGCAGGGTGGCTTGGGTGACCGGTTCAGAGAAATCTCCCCCGGGAGGGGAAACCGCACCAATAACCGTGACAGAGCCGCTTCCTGCGTCCTTGCCAAGGCATATCACGCGCCCGGCCCGCTCGTAGAAAGCGGCCAACTTACTGGCAAGGTAGGTCGGGTACCCTTCCTCCCCGGGCATTTCCGCCAGACGAGAGGAGATCTCGCGCAGCGCTTCCGCCCACCGACTGGTTGAGTCGGCCATCAGAGCCACCGAGAAACCCTGATCGCGGAAGTACTCGGCGATAGTGATCCCGGTATAGATGGAGGCTTCTCGAGCCGCCACTGGCATGTTTGAGGTGTTGGCCACCAGAATGGTGCGCTCCATCAGCGGTCGGCCGGTATTGGGGTCTTCCAGCTCAGGAAACTCGGTGAGCACCTCGGTCATCTCGTTGCCGCGTTCCCCGCACCCCACATAGACGATCACCTGGGCATTGCCGAACTTGGCCAAGGTCTGCTGCACCACCGTCTTGCCGGAGCCAAATGGCCCGGGGATGGCAGCGGTCCCTCCCATGGCAACCGGAAAGAGCGTGTCGAAGATGCGTTGCCCAGTGACGAACAGCTCGTCGGGGTCCAACTTCTGGCGATAAGGGCGGGGAGCGCGGACCGGCCAGACCTGCATCAAGGAGAGCGGCGTACCATCCTCCAACTCGCCGACAGCCTGGTCAACCCGATACCGCCCTGATTCCAACCGCTTGATCCGGCCTTCCACCTTTGGGGGGACGAGAATGCGCAGCGTGAAGCTCTCTGTCTCCCGCACGGCGCCCAGGATATCGCCTTGTGAAACCATGTCGCCGATTTGCGCCGTAGCCTGGAAATCCCACAGCGAGGTTCGCGACAGGGCGTTGGCCAAGATGCCGCGGGCGATGAAATCGCCGGATTGCCTGCGGATGTCGTCAAGCGGTCGCTGGATGCCGTCGAAGATAGCGGAGAGGAGGCCAGGTCCCAACTCGACGGTGAGGGGAAGGCCGGTGCTCTCTACAGGTTCCCCGAGGAAAAGGCCGGAGGTATCCTCATAGACTTGGATGAACGCAGTGTCACGTTCCAAGCGGATGATCTCGCCTACCAGTCTTTCCTTGCCGACTCGAACGATATCGTACATCCGCGATCCGGTCATCCCTTTGGCGATCACCGCGGGGCCGGATATTTTGATGATCTGTCCCATTGTCCTTACCTCAACTTCACGTAGTAGCCGATGGCTTCTTTGACCATCTCTGCAATGTGGTCGGCGCCCTTCACCGTGCGAGGGCTGGGGAAGGGGATCACCACCGGCAGATCCATCCCCTTCAGTTGGCGCTCGAAGGCCTCCTCGATCCAGGGCAGATAGTCTTCCTGGACACCGATCAAGCCGATTTGGGGATCCTCCAGCATGGCGCGGAAGGCAGCCTCGACCTCCGCGCGGTCCTGGGCGCTGTACACATCAACCCCGGCCAAGCGGAAACCACTGGCCAGGTCGCGATCAGTGAGCAGCGAGACCCGGAACAAGTAAGTTCTCCTTCACTGTCTCTGGATCGAGGCCATATTCTATCGAACGGCCGATCAGGCGCAGATTGGCGATTTCCGCCTCCTCCTGCAACAAGTAGGCTAATAAAACGCCAATCCCCAGGGGTTCTTGACGGTAGGTGCGCGCGCTTTCGGTCAAAGACCTGCGCTCCATGGTTCGCTCCAACTCAGCGGGGTTCTTACAGGCCAAGGCATATCGCAGCGAAGGGTAACGCAGCAGCCGCCGACGCGAATGCTCCAAAATATCGGGATTGGCCAAGATGAGAAAATCTTTCATGGTGAGCAGGCGACCACCCGGAATGAAAGCAGATTGCGGAGAGATATCGCGGGGCAGTTCTCGCAGGATGGTTGCCGCTCGCAAGTTCTGCTGGTCCACCCGATCGCTCCAGTATCTAGCCAATGCTCGGCAGACAGGCGAGAGAGAGGGGGCCAAGCGGCGCTGAACCATCTCGAAGAAACCTTTCTGCAGCACTGTTTCAATCAGGAAAGGGGACTCCTCATTCTTCAGGGATGCGACCGTCTCCGCCAAGGGATGATGCCAAAGGGTCAGCATTCTGGCCATCTCCCGCCAACTCGATGCCTTCTCCAGTTCCTCGATTTGCTGTGCGCTCAGCGTACCGTACAAGGGCGCCTCTCGATCGCCGGCTTTGCCACTGCGGAGTCGTCCGGCGATTCGCAACAGGTTGAGCAGGTCTAGGCGCCAAAGTTCAATCTGAAGGGCTAAAGCAGGTTTCCCTTCGATGAAACCAGCCAGTTTATCCAAAATCCCCTGCCAATGGAGGGAGAGAGCACGATCAAGAGTAGCTAGGTTTAGTCCCTGCGCTCGCGTCTCTTCGACAGCACTCTGATAGTCGGTGGCCTGCAATAGCGAGAATAGCTGCTCCAGCGACTCAGCCTTATTCAACTCGACCCAGTCTTTGGGCTGCAGCATGCGGCTGTGCATGCCTTTCAGGCGAGCGTTGATATATGCGAGGTCTTCGGGCACGCTACTCCTCAGCCCCCGGCAACTAGACAGCCCCCGGCAACTAGACAGCCCCCGGCAACTAGACAGCCCCCGGCAGGGTGTCCCAGAGCAATTCCGCCGCTCTTCCCATGAGGATCGGCCAACCTTTTTCCAGGCGATCCGCGAGGGTGTCGCGCACTTCAATTTTGCCGTCTGCGGTCTGGGCGAGGAGCCCGGGGGGGAGGGTTTGGTCCTGGATGACCCGGTTTGCGAGATCCCCTTCCAGGAGTTTCTGATCGAGAGGATGGACGGTTAACACCCACGTATCCTGATCCCCCTGGGACTGGGACCGAGGCGCCCCAGTGCGGCCATCTTCATCGAAGTCTCTCGCCAAGCGCAAGAAAACCTCCGGGTAGCGCGCGTCCTGGCGGAAATTAGCGAGGGTCTCCTTGGCTTTGGCCAGCGCGACCTGCAACCAACGAGTCTTCTCTTCCAGAATCTGAGTTTGTCGTTTCAAGGCCTGCGCTTTAATGCTCTTTTCCATCTCTGCTTCTGACCAATGCTGCCAGCGGAGGCCGGCTTCCGCGAGAGTATTCTCGGCTAAGCGGCGCGCGGCTTGGACGGTTTCCTGAGCGTAGGATCGGGCTTCTTCTAGGATCCGCTGCTGTTCGACCGCGGCTTCTCCCTCCAGCAAGCGGATCAGAGCATCGTTCATCGCTTAGGCCAGGATCAAGATCAAGAGGGCGACGACGAAGCCGAGGATAATCATCGTCTCGGGGATCGCTTCTAAGACGATCAGTAGACCGCCAACCTCAGGCCTCTCGGCCAGTGTGGCAGCAGCCGCGGCGCCGATATGAGCCTGCGCATAGGCCGAACCGAGCGCGGAGAGGCCGACAGCAAGGGCTGCCCCGATCGCCTTCCAATTGGTGGAGGATGTCGCCTCAGGGTCAGTGGCAGTGTCTGCAGCCATGGCGAAAGGCGCGATGGCACAGAGAACCACCAGGGCCAACAGTGTGGCAAATAGCGCTTTCTTCATTCTTATGCTCCTTTCTGGATGGCTTTCGCCAATGGTTTGTAAGGATTTCCAGAATATTCGTGGTACTTGAATTTGGAGAAAAACTCGACGAAATGAAGACGGGCAGACTGGATAATCGGGCTGATGATCCCCAGGATCAGGAAGAGAAGGTGACAGATGGCTCCCACGATGAATCCGATGACTGGGTTGCCCATCAGTCCGCCGATCTGGTTAGCGGCGAAGGCAAGGTATGCCGAGGCAACGCCGATCCCCATGAGACGAGAGTAAGAGAGAATGTTGCCGGTGGTGGAGAGCGGCTCGGTGATTCCGATGATGGGACCCTTGGTAGCAATCACGCCAATCCAGCCGATGCCTAGCAAACCAAGGCCGAAATAGAGGAAGAGAGACGGTAAAAGACCGATCACGGCGAGAAGGGCCAAGAGTAAGCCGAGGATCCAGCCCAGCAGAGAGCCGGCCTCGATGGCCTCCCGGTAGGCTCGTTCCCGCAGCGACATGACGATCTCCAGGATGAAGCCGAGGAAGATCTGGATCACCCCGATGGCCAATGAGATTAAAAGGAAGGCCAGGATCCCAAGCTGCGTCTCACGGTTGATCAGGAGAGGGTGAATGCCGAATGCCACCCCGAAAGTTCCGAAGAACTCACCGAAGAGAACCCCGAAAAGAATGGTCCAAGCCGAACAAATGATGCCGATCTGAGCGACCGAGCGCAACGTCCCGGGCTTGCTGCGGAAGAAGAGGAAGAGCAAGGGAATGAGGAAGAGGAGCCCATAGCCGATATCGCCAATGATCAAGCCAAAGAAGAGAGGAAAGAAGAAACCGACGATCGGCGTTGGGTCGATGCGGTCGTAGCGGGGAGGTTGGAAGACTGAAAGCAATAGCTCGAAGGGTTGAAAGATGGGTTTGTTCTGCAACAACACCGGAGCCTGCTGCAATTCATGCTCGCTAGTCTCCAGAAGTTGGAGCGTCACTTGGCCGGAGAAAGCCTGCTCCAACCGAGAGCGGAACAAGCTTACTCGTTGGGTCGGGATCCAACCGGAGAGGAAAAAGGCAAAATGTGAGCGACCGGCAATCTGCAAAGCTTTCTCCAGCTCTATTTGATCCAGCAACTGGGCCTTGGCCTGCTCGAGGTTGACGCGTTGTTCACCGGCGATATGGGCAAGCTGCCGGGAGAGACTCCCGATCTCCTCCGGCAATTCAGCTAATCGCTGCGTCATCCGTTTCACCCGATCCACGGCTGGGAGGTCTTCAGACTTGTCCGGCAAGCGCAATTCGGAAAAACCATGCTGCTGGAGGGCGGCCCGGATGAAGGAGGCATCGTTCTTGGGGTAGGCGATGACCTGTGCGGAGAGGCCTTCCTCAACGGCCTGGGAAATCCATTCGATCCGTCCGGCGAGCTCCTTCTCCAAGGCGCTTTGCAGCTTGGCCAAGTTCACTCGCTCACGAGGCAAAGAGAGGAAACCAAGAGCCTCCAACCTTGGACTGGTTTGCAACGCCGACAGCAAGGGGAGAAGGACGCATAAGGCTTTTTGATAGGTTGCCAAGAAGCGTTTTTCCTCCTCCAATTGGGAGAGCCGGCTGCGAATGCCTACGATTTCCTGCTCTAACACATCCAGAGCCACCGGCGGCGAGGGGGAAGGGATGGCGGTCTTTCGCGGGAGGAGAAGAAGGAGAGCGTCCAATCGCCCCAACTCCTTCTCCAAAGGGGGAAGGCTCCGGTTTATCTCCTGGGGATCGCGATATGGCGAGAGCCCATCCTCGTTCAGTTGCTCCACCTGGAATACGCCTTCGCCCTGGATGAATGCCAGCAACTCCGGCAGGAGGGGCTTCTTCCCTGCCAGCAGGAGTTTCCGCATTCGCGTGATCATTCGGCTGGAAGAACCTCCCGTACGAGAAGCTGTACCGTCTTATCCATGTTTTGTCCGGCCAGAAGGGCTACCCGGCGCAAGGATTTCCCTGTTTCCAGCGCAGCATCGGACTCCGCTTGCTGCGTCTGGGCGTGCAGCGCGCGCTTGCTTTCCGCTTCCAGGTCATCGATCTGCCGACGAGTGGCCTCCTCGACGGCATGGGCTTGCTGATCGGCTTCCTGCCTGATCGCTTGGGCTTGAGCCTCCGTTTCCACTAAAGCTGAGTCTAACTGCTCCTCGCGTTGGCGAACGGCCAGCAAAGGGTTTATGGATCCTGATATGGAATTTGTGGGCCCTTTTTTCTCTTTCATGATCTTTCTTTATTGCACCCGATTCTAACAAACGGCCGGAGGGGATAGCAAAAGGCGGGCATATCGTCCGCCTTTTGCCGTATGCTCTTCGCGCTGTTCCTTACTTCTTGCCTTTGCCTACCGGTTTCACAATCTTGACGGCGTCCTTAAGCTGCTTGCCAGGAGTGAATTTGGGCACCTTTTTCTCAGGGATGACGATAGCCTGACGAGTGCGCGGGTTGACACCCTTCCGTTTGGCCCGGGAGGAAATGGCGTAAGTCCCGAAATTGACGAACTGGACTTTTCCACCCTCTTTTAGCACATCTCGGACCAGAGCATGGTAGTCGTTCACGAACTCCTCAGACTCTTTCTTAGTGCGGGCCTCACTCATCTTGGCCAGCTTGTCGATGAACTCCTGTTTATTCATCGAATCACCTCCTTATCTCGACTCGCCTGCTTACAAGCAGGCGGCATGTGGAAAGAAGCCATATATGGAAAGAAGCCCCTTCCACGCCTTATTATACGGAGATTGCCCATGAGATCAAGAGTTTTACCCCTTTTCTTAAAAAAAAAGTGCATTGGTCACTCTTCGATGGTGATCTTGGTCCCCAGCGGAGTCCAATCATAGACCAGGCGGGCATTCTCGGGGAGGAGACCGACACAGCCGTGACTCCCTGTCCAGGTAGGCTGTTTGCCGAAATACTCTTCAGGTTTCCAATAATTGCCGTGGATGGCATAGGTGCGACCGATGAAAAAGATGTTCCAAGGGACATTCTCCACACGGTACTCCAAAGGCGTGCCGATCGCCCCTGTCATGGTAGTGGCAGGGGATTTGCTGAGTGCCTCATAGACACCGGGGGGCGTCTCCATTCCTTGTTGGCCGGTGAGGATTGGAAAGGTGGCAATCACTTTGTCCGCCTCGATCAGGTAAAGGATCTGCAGTCCCAAGGAGATGCGGATCTCGCGCGAGCGGAGGCGATCCGCTTGCATCAAAGCCGAACCGATCTCTTGAAGTGGCGCCAGCATAGCTTGCGGCAATGACATCACTGCATCGACTCCCCCGCTCAATGCTCCCAGAAGGTTCCCGGTGGGGATGGAAGGAACGAGCGGCTCGCCGGGAGCAGCCAAAGACCCCCCCAGCGAGGCGCAGAGGAAAAAAACCAAGGCGAATCCAATAACTGATAGTATCTTATTCATCGTAATCACATGCTGCCGCAGGCTGTATTGTTAAGATTCTCTTCGGTGATAGAAAAGAGCAAAATTGGCGCCAAAATGATTAAGGCTTCCGTGGCGGAAGCCTTAACGATCGTTTCAGCGTAAGGCTGTCCTCAAGGAGTGATGCGGCGGGCGCCCCAATAGTGAGCCAGGTAAAAACCCTTCAGTTCTTCATAACAAACGACTGCTCCAGGTTCAGGCGCGTGAATGAACTGGTTGTTCCCAGCCCAGATGCCCAAATGAGAGACGCCATAGCGGTAGGTATTCTGGAAGAAGATGACATCGCCTGGTTGGAGATCGGCGAATTCCACCGGCGTGCCGTAGGCCGAGATCGCTTCGGCCCCGTGAGGCAGAGAAACACCCAACTGACCGAAGAGATACATGACGTAACCGGAGCAATCGAAACCTTCCTCAGGTGAAGCCCCACCCCAGACATAGGGAATGCCTAGGTATTTCCTCGCTTCATCAAGGACCAAGACGTCTCCGCCAGACGACGCGGGAGGGATTTTCGCCGCCAAGGCTTGATCGTTTTCTTGCAGCTTGGCGATGTCGGCAGGGAGTGTGTTCACCAGAGGTTCGCCGCCCGGTTCCCCGCCCAAAGCCTCGACTACAGCCTCCGGGTTGGTGTCGACGAGGTACTCCCCGTATACCCAGGCCTCTTGATCCGCCAATTGGATTCGGCGCCAAAGATCCTTTTCCTCCAGCACTGTAACCAGAGTTCCCCCGGGGAGCAATTGAATCCGCTCAGCGTCGGCACTTGGGCCGGAACGGACATTGAGGGCTTCCACGGTGACCATCTTAATCTGGCTGGGCTTTGGGGCTTCCGGCAAGAGATCCGGAGAGATTTTCTCTGGTTCGGTGAGGTAATCGCTCTTCATCCAGCCGACTTGATCCTGGTAGAGAACCTTGGACCAACCATCGGCTTGCTCCAGGATCGAGAGCACGGCGCCGTAGGGGGCCAATTCGATCACAGTGGCTTCCAAGCTCGGTTGAGCGCGCAGGTTGAGAAATTCCGCATCGACGGCTTGGACCTTCTCGGCACGAAGATACTGAGCGGAGACCCAACCCTCCAGCTCACCCCAACGAACCTGAGCCCACCCCTCCTTTTTCCCGAGAACGGTCAAGCCAACTCCCTCCCCTAAGGTTGCAAGGATCTCATCGCTGGTGCTGGGGCCGGCCCGTAGGCGCAAGCTCTCCACGGTGACAAGATGAGTATCGGCTGCGGGAGTTGCTTGCGCGACGGGAGGAATAGCGGAAAGAGCGATGGCCACGATGAATCCCACGACTAGCAAACGTTTCAACATACTTTTTCCTCCTTTTTCCACTTGGTCCAGCCAAAGAGCCGGACTAGCTGCTCAAAAAGCTTACAACACTGCATAAAAATTTGTCAACCTTTCGCGCTGGGCACTCGTCCGCCATCTGCTGAGGCATCTCTGAGGGCAGCGTCATTTTCCCATCGTTACTGCAAATTCTTGGTCGATGAATAGATCCCCGGAGGTTGCCCAAGTTGACCGGAGGTCTAATAAAAGAACTCGTTGAATCATTCGCAGCTCTGAAAAGAGACAAGCGATTCAGGGCTCTTTCTCATATCGAGTGGGTAAGGCAGTCTAGCATTTTGCGCTTGTGCTTCTATGCCGCCAAGAACTGACCTTTACTACTGCGGATCGAAGGCGGAAACACAATCGAGCCAACTACCTCATAGGGAAGATGCATTCAGCTTTGGTGCGCTGAATTCGCTTCGGGCTCAAGCGGTGGGAAATCCTGAGAGAATGCTAAATCTAAAGACCTGACCCCGCGATTGTACAAACTGATGCTGGAGGATAGAATGCTAAAATATGTCGCTGTATGGCAGGAGGCGCCGAATGCTAGCTGTTGATTCTTCAGGGAGGACGGATAAGGTTATGTCGGCGAATTATCAAGACCGGCCGTCTGTCCGAGGCCCCGCTTGGCTGCGCTACGGAAGTCGGGTCAGGGCTGGCTGGACCCTTTTCAACCACGAACGACTATTGCGCCAGGCAGTCATGTACGCTTGGCGCCACTCCCCTTTTTACCGTGATCGCTTCAAGGAATGGGGCGTTTCTCCGGAGGATATCCGCACCATCAAGGATCTGGCGAGGCTGCCCTTCACCACCGCCAGCGACCTGGCGCGAGATCCCCGGCAGTTTCTGGCGGTGCCCCAGGCAGCGGTACAGTACATTTGGGAAACTGGCGGGAGCACCGGCAGACCCAAGCGAGCATTCTTCACCCGTTGGGAAGTGCGGCGCCTGGTGTTGACCGCTGCATACGCAATGATCCTTCGGGGAGTCAAGCCAGGCGACACGGCCCAAATTTGTTTTGCCTACGGGCGGCCATCCTGGCCGATTGGCTCCTTCCTGCAGAGTGCCCTGGAGATGTGCGGCGTGCTGATCATTCCATCCGGCAATGACCTTTCCGTGGAGGCCCAGTTGCACACAATCCAGGAAATGGGAACCAACCTTCTTTTCTGCACACCCAGCTACCTGCACCGCCTGACGGAAGAGGGGCAGCATTATGCCGACCTCGCCGCCTTGGGGGTGCGGATGATCACAGTAGGCGCAGAACCCCTCAGTGAGTTCTTCCGCAATCAGGTGGAGGAAGCCTGGGGAGGTGCAGCAGTTTTTGACAGCTACGGCATGATCGAGATGGGCAACCTGATTGCCGGGGAATGCCACCGGCGCCAGGGCTTGCATCTCTCGCCCGACCTGATCGTGGAGGTGATTGACCCGGTCAGCGGCGAACTGCTGCCCCCCAATAGCCGCGGTGAACTGGTCTATACTCCCCTCCTGCGCAAGGCCATGCCATTGCTGCGTTACCGGTCCGGCGACCTGTCGCGCCTGCTTTCGGGAAAATGCTCTTGCCGCCTGATGCCTACTCCGCGCATCGATCGGATTCTGGGGAGAGCCGATGATATGACATTTCTGGGAACCGGTGAGAATATTTACCCCACTCAATTCGACGAGATTCTCTTTGCCGTGCCAGGGATCCTGGCTTATCAGCTTGTCTTGACCAAGAACGGCTTTCGGGATCACCTCCTCTTCCGCCTGGAAGCCAACGCCCCCCCGGCAGAAGTGCAAGCCCGGGTTGTCGCTGCGGTCTACGCCAAGCTTGCCTTCATCCGGCATGATGTGGAAAACTCAGGCGTGATCGAGCCGCTGGAATTCCAGTTTGTGCCGCAGGGAACCTTCAGCAAGGAGAATATCGTGAAACTGAAGCGGTTTGTCGACCGAAGGAAGGAGAGCTAGATTGCGTGGAGATGTCCAACCCTTGTATGCCGACCCCCAACTGGAATGCATGCCCCTGGCAGATTTGGTCCGGATAGCCGAGGGCAAACTGGTGGAATCCAGCGTCATTGTGCGAGCAGCCCGATCATCGCTCTACCGGGAGCGGTGGACAGCAGCAGGCGTCATTCCAGCGGACATCACCAGCTATGCCGCCCTGCGCAAACTGCCCTACACCAACGGCCGCGATCTCCGCCAGGCAGAGAGCCAATACGCTCCGGAGGAGATCGTCTGCTCGGAACATGTGCGCCTATGGATCAGCACGTCCGGCACGACCGGCGCCTCAAAATGGATCCCCCGGTCGGACCGCGATCTGGCCGACAATCGCCAGACAGGAAAGCGTTATGTTTATCTGGCGCATGGAGGATCGAGATTTCGGCCGGGCCAGGAGGCAACCTTCGGGCTGGCAGCGCCCGCGCCTTTCGTTACCGATTCCTCAGCGGTAACCGGTTCCATTGACGGAATGTTGCTGGAAATCCCCGGGGAAACGATCGCCCTCAACTACACAGAAGCCCAGGATGCGCTCTTCTTTGCCCTGCGGCGGCGGCCGTCAAATTTCGCCGCCTTCCCTTCGGTGGCCATGCGGATGGCCGAAGGTGTGGCTGAGCTGGCGCCCGCAGCGGCCCGCGAGCGGCTGGCAGAGAGCCGCAGCCTGCAGAATCTGCTGGCTGTGTTGATGACCAAAGTAAGAAAGGTCCGACCGCGCGACCTGGTCCCCTTCCGGCATTGCGTCTTTGCCGGCGAACCTCTCGATCCCTACCGTCCGGCGATCCGCCAAGCCTACGGCGTAGAGCCCTTCGAAGTCTATTCTTTTTCAGAATTCCTTGGCGTGATGGGAGACTGCGCCGCCCACGACGGCGTCCACCTGTGGATCGACTACTGCCTGCCGGAAATCATCCCGCAGAGTGAGATCGAGCAGGAGGAAGGCCAGCCCGGCTACATTCCCCAAGCTATCCCTTTGTGGGAAGCGGAGGCGGGTCAACGAGGCGAATTTGTGGTTACAAACTTTGCTGACGCCTTCCCGCTGGTGCGCTATCGTACCGCTGACTTGATCGAACTGGTAAGCCGGCAGCCCTGCGCGTGTGGACGAACGCACCCGCGCATCCGCGTACTGCACAGGACGGACGATATCGTCAACCTGGGATTGGTGCGCTTTTCCATCTTTGAGTTGCAGAAGCGCCTCAGCGTGCTGCCGGGTTTAGGACGCTGGCAGCTTTGGATCGAACGGCAGGATTATAAACCGAAGGCCATCTTGAAAGTGGAAGAGTCGGATCCTCGCCAGGACAGTCAAGTCTGGAAAGAGAAGGTGCTGCAGGAATTCCTCTCCCTGGACGCTATCAAGCTTGGCTTGGACAACCATCTGATCGCCGAACCCGAAGTGCAGATAGTGGCCACGATCGAGGAACGACGTACGCAATCCGGCAAATTGCGCAAGGTGGTGTATGCAGCTGACATCCGTCCGGGAGGAAGTTGAAATGGCAATGGCAGAATTGGTCATCCCTTTTGGTGATCCACGGGACGATCAACTCCCCCTGGAGGAGTTGATCCGCAAGAGCGAACGTCGGTTGATCCAGGAAAACATCGTCGCTCGAGCGGGGCGCTCGTCCCTGTACGTTCGACCATGGCGAAAAGCGGGAGTTCGAGCCGGCGCTCCGCGCACGCTGGACGACTTGCAGAGATGGCCGCTGATCTCCGGGGCAGACTGGTTGCAGGCACAATCCGCTTTTCCATTGCAGCGTCTTTTCGTGGAACCTCCGCGCCTGTGGGTCTCTTCCGCAGCCCGCGGCAACACCCGGAAATGGGTGCCCTACGGCGAGCGCGATTTGCGCGAGATCATGGGCTTGGCCAACCGGATGAGCCGCCTCGTGCAACTGAATTCCTGCGACCGGGTGCTGATAGTCACTGGACCGGCTCCGCGGACCGGAAATGCATTGCCTTACCTTTGGGCCATGGCCGACATGCTGTCGGGCGGCCGCCACCTGGAATTCATACCCGGATCCATGGCAACGCTGAAGCACAGCAATTGGCCCATCTTTGCCGGTCGAATGAAGCCAGCCGTCCTGTGGGCCAGCATGGCTGATGCCTTGGCCTTGCGCCAACCTCTCCTTGAAGCGGGCTGGCCGGTCGCCGGGTCGGCGGCGCCCACCGCCACATCCCGGAAGGGCCTCTTCTTTGGACACGCCATGGGCGACGACCGGGCAGCATTGGAATACGCCTACGACCTGGAGGCACACTCCCTGTACTTTTCCGCAGAATTTCCTGTTCTGGCGGTGGAATGTCCAGCTCACCAGGGTTTGCACCTTTGGTTGGATGCCTGCCTGCCGGAAATCCTGCCCCGGAGTGAGTTGGAGCGGGAGCGCAGTGAGGCCGGCTACCAGCCCCAAGCGATCTGGTTGACCGGCGCTGCGGAGGGTGCGGAAGGCGAACTGGTGGCGACCACCTTCGGCCAAAGCTTGCCGCTGGTGCGCTACCGCACGGGGGATCTTGTCCGCATGGTTGGCTCTTCCCCCTGCAGTTGCGGCTGCACGCACCCGCGGATCGAAGCGCTGGGTAGAATGGAACCTGGCGCCGGCTAGCCTTCTGCGCAGAGGATCGCCGGCTCTGTCTGGCAACCAGCGCACCCCCGTCTGATGTCCAGCGAAAATGGACCAAGGCTTCCTTCACCTTCGCTGTGGCTTAATCCACATCTTTGTCCTCTTCACCCTTTTTCCAGGGAGGCATATAGCCCCAGACACGCCAATCAGCGGCCAGGCCGGTATCGTGGGCAATATGCTGAAATCGGTCCCTCAATATGATTTGAAATCGGCCGCCCTGGTCACAGCGAAGCGACGCTGGTTTTTTAGTTCTTATCATTGGCTGTTTCTCAGATCAAGGCAGAATGTATTTTCCTCATCGATTCTCCTTTCACGTTTTCTTATGGGCGTTATGGAGCAGCCGATCCTGGATGGCATCGGCGATGGTCGGATCTCCTAGCTGCTCATACCAGCTCTCCACCGCCCAGCGCGCCGAATCCGCATTCACTGCCCGGTTTTCGACCAACCTCCCGATCCCAACCACCTTGCTATCCACCTATTATGATTAGTAGAAGACCCAGACTCACCATATCCATGATCTTTGTGACCACTTTGACAGCGTACTGCGTTGGTACGAAAGCAGGATCAACAACGACATTCTGGAGGAATTCAACAACCTGGTTCAGGCAGCCAAAGCAAAGGCTCGTGGTTCCAGAATCTTCAGGAATCTCCCATTGGGGTCGTCCTATCGAAAGAGCCGCAGAAAGCGTATAGAATAGAAATGAGAGCAGGTCGGGCGGCCGCGGGGCATCCCCGAGGAAAGTCCGAACTCCGCAGGGCAGGGTGCTGGGGAAATCCCAGTGAGGGTAACCTTAAGGAAAGTGCCACAGAAAATACACAGCGGGCGACCGCAACGGTGAAATGGCGAGGCAAGAGCTCACCGGCAGCCGGGTGACCGGCTGGCCAGGCAAACCCCACCCGGAGCAAGATCAAATAGGAAGGGATGGAGTGGCCCGCTCCCCTTCGGGTTGATCGCTAGTGGGGCAGGGTAACCTGTCTCCCAGAGAAATGACCGCCACCTTCGCAGGAAGGGACAGAATTCGGCTTATAGGCCTGCTCTCGTTAGACCGGCGCCAAGACTGTGAAGGCGGGGAATCGAGATGGCAGTCGCTACCGTGCTTCGTACTTTTGACTTTCACCCTGTTTCAGCACAGAAAGAAAGTTTCTTCTCATTTCAAGTGGGCAATCCTACTTTAGTGCAGTCCAGCTTTCGTGCAATCATGGCGATGATAATCTTAAAGAGTCTTGTCGGCCCTGGGGCGGTCTCAGTCCCAGGGACAGTCACGATCTCAGGTTTGCCGCACTGGGGCGCCGCGGTCCCAGGGAGAATCAAGCCTAGCTATCTTCCGTCTTGCCACTGCAGATGCCGCACTGGGGCGCCGCGGTCCCAGGAAAACCGACAGTAACAGGGACGGTCTCAGTCAAAGGGACGGACCCGATCTCAGGTTTGCCGCACTGGGGCGCCGCGGTCCCAGAGATATGGTTTGCGCCGGAGTGGTTCTCGTAGGGGTGGGTTTCAAACCCGCCCACACACGGGCTGTCTCGGCATAGTGGCGCATCATTCTCCAGGACACCCTACCGGGGGCTATCGAGCTGCCGCAAGTTGACTTGTTGCCGTCAGCCTTGTTGATCCCAGAGGCCTTGTTTATCCTCAGACTGCCTTACCCGCACAGTTTGAGAAAGAATCATGAATCATAATATCCTTGCCAATAAGGTCATTTGATCCCCGTTGCTTTCATTGCGGCCATGATCGGATCTCCGTAGAAGCTGGGGTCGATCTGCTCCATGATGTCGGCCGAGACGTCAAGGAAGTTGCGCTTGTTCTCCAAGGGAACCAGGGCACGGCGTACGCCGTTGTCCATGCCCATTTGCAGGACCTCAGCCAAAGACCGGAGCGGTTTGATGTTACCTTGAATGCTGAGATCGCCCAGAATCAACATCGCCGGCAGGACCGACGCGCCCTTCAAAGCGGAGGTCACCGCCACGACAAGCCCCACCCCTGCCTCGCAACTGACCCGATTGGCCAGCAGATCGACCGCCTCTACATGGAAATCGGTTGTATCCAGGGCTTGGCCGATGCCGAAGGTCGTTTTGTGACCTTGCAGGTAGGCGAATGCCCGTTGCAGCGACTCTCTCATCGCGCTATCCGCCCCACCGGAAATGTGCAGCTTGCCTGTGCCGGCCGAACAGCCCACCTCCAGCCGGTAGAGCGATACTTTCCCGGACGAATCCACCGAGGAGACATAGAGCGACCCAGGGGCCAAGGGATCACTGGAGATCAGGTTCCGTCCCCCTTCCTCCGGCACCCCCACATAGTGTTCCTCGCGCGAGTCTTGGGAGATATAAGAGAAGGAGGTCTGGTAGAACTCAGAGGGGTTCATCTTGCGAAGCTGTTCCTTGATCCGGCGACGGCCCTCCATGGCAATCGCCACTAGCTCTTCCATCTCCTCCGATGTAACCTCTCCACTGGGGTAGATCAGCTTCATCAACCCGGAGACCGTCTTACGCACGGCCTTGACATCCCGAGACTTCAGGTTGGCCCCCATCGAGAAGAAACGATCCAGGCGATCGGTGTAATTGTGGTGGCGAAGCTCGCGCATGGCCTCGGCCAGGTAATCCACTACAAAGCCGTAATGGTCGGTGAAGAATTCGATCTTCATCTTGGGGATCTCCCACCCGGGCAGGTAGAAGTGCAGACGGTCGAGAAAGGCCATGTCTTCGCGGATCACATCCGGCATCGGCGCGAAGAGATGGGAGGATCGCGTCATCACCTCTACCGGTTGATTGGTGTTGCCGAAGAGGGCGATCGAGGCCGTTCCCGAGAGTTGTTCCTTGCCCCGCGCGAAGGCGCCCGACTCACAATAGGTCTTCAGCGTGGAGACCACTTCCTTGGGCATCTTCTGCAGGTCACCCACCTCATCGAAAGCAACCGCATCCCACAATCCCACCAGCCCGACCTTGTTGGTGGCCATATTAAAGAAGAGGTTGGCTACCGTCGTAGGTCCGGTCAGCAGGATCACGTAGGGGCTCAACTCCTGGTAGGCGTAGGACTTCCCCGTCTCGCGCGGCCCGAGCTCGACCAAGTTGTAGCGCTCTTCGATCAGGGGGATCAAGCGAACCAGGAAGAGCAGTTTCCGGCGGCGGTCGAAGTGCGCCGGCTCCAGGCCGATGCTTCGGATCAAGAGGTCGATCCACTCCTCCGCCGTCAGTTGACGACGCCCCTCCAGGTAGCTCTGGAAATCGAAGGAGGCGACTTGAATGGGGCGCAGCTCTTCGATCCAAAAGGGGCTGCGCTTCCCGCTGGCGTTCTCGTCGTACAGATGCCGCAACTCCACTTGAGCCCAGATCCCGCCCAGCAACAGGCGGTCGAAGGACGTCACTATCCGGTCCGGGATGTGCACGTACTTGTGGCCGAAGTTCACCAGCTCGGCCCAATAGCGGTCATCCTCTGAAAGGTAACGCACTTTGACCTTGTCGATCAGAATGCCCTGGCCTTTTTCCTTGATCTTGGATTGCGCCTTGTTGGACTCTTCCGGCCGGACGAAGTTCTCCGTCAGGCTCCGATTGACAAGCTTCAGCCCGGCTTCGATCGCTTCCTGATCATCGGTGGCGCAATATTTGCCCAGAAGGTACTCCAGCACAAAGACGGGCACAGTGGCACCCACCTTGACCATGCGCACCAGATCCTTGCGCACGACACGACCGGCAAAAGCGTCGTTGGCTTTACGGTCCAGGGCATCCAACTCAGGCATCTCTCTTCTCCTTTATCATCTTCGCATTCCAATCGGTTTTCATCGCCCGATCTTCTCCTGACATGCGTCCTGCAGATCGCAGCAGACGGCCGCTTAAACCAAAGCGAGCTTTCCTCTCAGATCGCAATGTCCAGGTCCATCTCCTTGTGAGACAGCTCCACTCCGCTCTCCGCATCCAGCAGGCGCAGGATCGCCTTCTTCTCGGACGATTCCTGATCGATGACTAGCGTGAAAGTGTTGGTTGCCAGCGTCTCCGATCCGCTCTCTGCAAGCATCTGGACGACTTTCGCGGCATCATCGTAGCCATAGGTGGCGGTCTGGACGGAACCGATCACTCTTTTCCCCGCCATCACTTCCAGGCGTACACGGGGGGGTGGAAGCGGAAAGAGACCTTGGGATTTGGCGGCAACCACCACTCGCAGGACGCGGTTGCTGATCTTGGCGCTCTTCGGTTCCAGCTTCCAGATCCAGCTTCTCTTCTCAAGCTTGGCCTGGCGCATCTTGGGTAGCAGGGTGAGCACGGGCGCCACCAGCTCCTGGGGGGATAGCCCACCATGAACGTAGGCCCGGTTGACCGTCCCTTTGAAAAAGCCCAAGCTCCACGGGGTGGCCAATTCCAGATCGGATCCCAGGCTCCAGAGATGGAAGGGAAGCCGCAGGAATTCCTCGCTGGCGATTCCTCCTCGGCCCAGCCAGAAGCGCCGGCTCAGGATTATCGTCTCCCCACCGGGAGGCTCCACCCGGTTCTCACTGGAGGCCGCTTCCCCAAGAAGGAAACCATGGTCTGCGCTTACCACGATGGCTTCGAACCCTAGATCCGCGAGCAAGCGGAAAGCTCGCTCCAGTTGCTGGGGGACCAGCTCCATGATTTGGCGAGCCATTTGTGCGCTTTGGCTTTCCGCAGCACTGTCGATCTCCTGCGAGGTGACCATCACCACGGGTGCGTTGCTCAGCTTCTCCCGCAACCCTTTCGAGGGATTGGACAACTCTTCCAGCTTCAGCATCAGCCCGCCCGGGAAGTTGGTTTGAAGGAAATCCAGGCGATCGGGGCGATTGGCGATAACTGTACCATCGATCTTCACCCCCAATTTATCCTCACCTAAGAGAACGACCTCTTTGGCATTACCCGGCAGCAGCGCCGCCATCCCCACCTCGGTCACCGTTGGGATCATGGCCATGGCAGGTTCCAACTTCACTTCATATCCCTTCTCCAGGGAATCGGCCAACTCGCGGGCCAGCTCGTACCGCAAGGCATCCACGGCGAAAAAGGCGACCCGTTTCCCTTCGCTGAGGAAGGGTTGCACCCGCTGGAAGAAGACCTCTTTTTGGGAGAGAAGAAGCTGTGGGAACCCCTCTCGTTGCCACTGGCGCAGGAAGGCTTGGGTCAACAGCGAGTCCACCCGCAGCGCTTCCTCTCTGGCTTTCAGGATCAACCTGGACAAGCTATCGTGCGTCCCATCAGGCTTGAAGTAGAAGGAGCAAGCCAGCGTCTCCAGCGCTCGATGGGTTTGATCCAGCCGGCACCAGGGCGAAGGGCCTTCAGCATACGCCTTCAGATACCCCTCGGCAGTCTCGCGAGGAGATTCCAGCGCCAACCCGACCCGGCGCGCCTCCAAGCGGACGCGGCCGACAGCCTCCAGCAGCCTCCAGTGCTCGAAGATCTCCAGATCTCGCCCCGCCCAGAAGAAAGTCTGCCGCGCATGGGCAAGCTGCAGCAGCGCATCATCGACGCTTCCGGCCATGGCGCGTTCCACCTCGTCCAAGAGCCTGCGCTCCAAACCCGGGAAGGTCTCGAGGGTTGCCAACGTTTCCATTGAGAGAGTCAGGCTTTCCAGATGAAGTTCCGCCTCGACGACGGTCGCGAGCGCGGCGTATTCTGTTTCCCCCTCCTGCCGCAGTCGTTGCGCCAGCGCTCGACAAGCCTCTCGATGGATCCCAGGGGAAGCCAAGGGAACCCCCGAGAGGGTTTGCGGTACCTCCGGCAGGGACCCCACCACTTCGCTAATCAGGAGATAACGGATGAAGCGACGACGCAGCTCGGCTGGCTTTTCCTCCTCGGCTACCGGGATGCCGAAGCGCGTCGCCAGAAGCTGCTCCAAATCGGCCACGATCTGGCGCTCCAGCAGCGCTTCATCCCGCTGGGGATCTCGCAGAAAGCGCAGCGCGACTTCGATCGGCTCCTCCGTCTGGAAAACCAACAGCAAGGCCGAGGAATGATGCGCGATCACCCACTCCACCTCTTCCAAAGTCCGGTATCGCTGCAGCTTGATCTCCTGCACCAGCCGATCGGCCTCCTCCTCGCTCCACTTACCCCGCTCTTTCGCCACCCGCTGCGCCACCTCCAAAAAGCGGCTGTTCAGCGGACGGGGCGCGCCCGGTTCCATCACCTTTCCGGCGGCTTCCGCTTCAGCCAGAGCATAGTAACAATCGCTCTGCGCCTTGGGGATGTAGAGCAACAGCCTGGGAGGGCCTTCCATCGCCTCCAGAAACGGTTCGATGCGATAGCGCAGGTCGAAGAAACTGTCATGGTAGATCTCCACCCGGCAATCCGAAAGGGAGAGGGAGAGAGACTGGACCAGCGGCCCATAGATCTTCTCCGGGTCATACCAGACCAGCACACCCCACCTTTCCGCCTGCTGGGTGATCAAGTCCTTCAAGTAGTCAGCGATGAAACCCATCATTCCTCCTCTCTGCGATGCCCGTTCCCTCAGTCATCAATTCATGTAGTCCCCCCGTTCCCGCTCCGATTCCTATCCGCCCAGCCCTAACCAGGAGACCTCACGGAAGGTTGCAACCCATGGAACCCCAAAGCCTCGACGAGCTGATTCACGCGTTCAAAGGAATCGCGAAGTCGGATTTGCCGGGCTTCCCCGTCTTCTGCATAGAAATCGGCCACCCAAAGAGAACCCACCGATTCCAGCGTGGCGAAGCGGTCCGCGATTGCCTGGAGCGCTTGCCGAACCAGATCGTGGGTAAGAAAGGGTTGAAAAAGCTCGACCAGTTGGCGGGCTTCTCCTGGAATATGACGGATCACGTAGTAGATGTCGTAGGCATCCTTCGCTTTCATCCGTTGGGCCAGCGCAAGTCCTTTCAGTACCAAGAAGGGAACAGCATCAGCAACTTGGATTTCGCAAGCAATCGTCCCCCCCTCCGGTAAGACGCCTTGAATGCGAACTTTGCGCATCTGCTGAAACGCCAAATCACAGCCAGGTAGCTTGTGGGCTTGTAAACCCTGGATTCTCTGATGCCGGTGACCTTTCCCGGCGCCCTCATCGGGACTTGCCAGGAAATCCACTTCTACACGAATACCGCCGGAAGGGTTTCCAACGACACGAGAGAAGCGGAACGGTTGTTGGGGATTGATCATCTCGTATCCGTGCTCTTGAAGTCGTTGTAAGATCGTTCGATAGCTGCGCAGAGGGATTCTCCCAGCATCCAAAGCCAGGTCGATATCCAGCGTCCCTGCATGGTTTTGGCCCATTTCTCCCAGCAACAAGCGCGGGACCAACCCACCTATCACGACACTTGCAACCCGGTCTTCCCCAAGAAGAGTCATCAACTCCATCAGTACGGATAGGCAGGCTTCAGTAGCTTCCCGGGAATAATCAGCAATCGTTACCACGAAGGCTCCAAGCGGGTCTGCAGGATCCAATCGGCAGCCTCTTCACCTCGTTGCGGGAAGCCATGTAAATCAAGGTACAGTTGTAAATCTGACACAACCGTAGTTCCATTCACCTGCTGCAAGCCAAACAAAATCCCTTCATCGTAAGGCTCTAGGATCGTCAGGTTGCCCCCACTATCCACCTCTTTCCAGCCCAGCGCTTCTTGCAATACTTGAACTGACCCATCCACATAAGCGAAGACGCGCGAATAAGGAAGGTACGGCGCAACCCGAATCGCTCCAGAGGTAAGCGTAAAAGCATAGCGAAGATCATACTGCCGGCAGATGTCGGCCAATTGGTTTTCGATCTCCGCCGGTTCAGCCATTACATAGAAAGTGGAGATCCTGTTCTTCTTGTAGCTGTAAGCCTCGCTCCACCTGGTTAACAACGATCTGGGATTTCGCAGTTGGTAGGTCGCCCGCTTCCCTTCTTGTCGCAGTTCCTGCAGGAACTCCTGCAACAGCAAAGCGTTCTTCAACGTGAATGTTTGACCCAAGCTGACGTTGGCTTCCTGCGCCAGCGCGGATAGTGACCAGGTCCGCTTTGGCTCCAGGAACAACCGCCGCAAGGCGCGGGAAGAGACGCGGGAGAACACGGACTTCAACAGCCGGTTCTCTTTGAATGGGTTCAACCGGCCGGATACCTCGATGTATAAGCCGCCGAACTGCAACAAACAATTCCCAGCCAGGTCAACGGATCCAAGTCCTGCTTCTCGGCTGATAGCGGCTACTTCCGGAGAGATAAAGGGTGCAGCTAGGATCCCGTATTGATGATCGGGACGATTCCGAAGGAAATTGCGCAGTTGAAGGGAACCCAAGCGCGCATTTTGTGGTAATAGACGGTCTTTGATCTCGACAATGAGCTGAAAGTCACCACCACTGGGTGTTCGCACCACAAGTTCCAGATCAGTGCGCGAATTCCTTTCATCGCTTCTATGCGATGGTTGACTCGGCTCCCCTACCAGAGACACGCCGGCATGCATGAGGAGTTCCTCCAACATGCGCTGAACCTTCGGCTTCAATTCTTGTTCTTTCATATTTTTGCTACTTTCATCTTTTGATGAAATGATAGTTAAAAGTGAAAGTTGAAGTCAAGCAGGGTGCAGATCAGTTGTCTCTGGCCGGGCCATACACTCTATCTCTGATGTCACCTGTCATCATCCATTTCCTGTCTCGTCGAGTTTAACGTCGTGGGCGATGGCGTAGGATCGGTTGACCTGGCACTTGGATAGGACGCGGTCCGGCCAGTAGCGCATGGCGGTATGGGACCAGTCATACTTCCCGGCGACCAACTCCTCCCAGAACTTCTTCGGCTCGGCTCGCCAGGAGGGGAGCAGCTCGAAAAGGGGGGCCAGGTTCAGGATCACGCCGTCGTCGATCTGGGGAGCCCAACCCACCGTCTGACCGCGCTCGTCGGTGGTCTCCAGCACCTTGGCGAGGTTGCGGTCAAAGGCCTCCAGATCAGCCAGCTCCTCCTCCTGGCTCTCGGCAGCCTTCTCCAGGCGCCGCTTCTCACGCTCTTCCAGCCCATTCACAGCAGTGGCCAGCTCTTGCAGGCGCATTCGCAGCAGGTGGATCCTGCCGCCCAGGTATTTGGAGCCGCGCAGCAGGGGCAAAGTGTCGCGGTTGACCCGCTCGTGGAAGAGGAGGTAAGCGGCTGATTTCTTGGGCGATTGGAGCAGCCAGTAGACCGGGCGTTTGCGGTACTGCTGGATGTGCAGCTTCCAGAAATCCCGGGCCAGGTATTGGCGCAAGCCTTCCTGGCCGGCGCCCTTGCCCAAGACAGCGGTCAATACCTGGTGCGTCCCTTCCTCGCCGAGGGCGATCTCCAGAATCCCCTCCACCTTCCCCGCCAGATCATCGGGGTGCCCGGCCTCCAGCGCAGCAATGCCGTCGGCGTCTGCCAGCGCACGCAGCTGCTCCGCCGTTTCAGGAGAGAAGTTACCGCGGCCGAGAGCACCCTCAACACCCGGTTGGAAACGGCCCAGGGCGATCCCCACGGCGTAGGAGATCCAGCGGTGGGCCAGCTCTTGGGCGGAGAGGGAGGCCGAGCTTTCCTCTTCATCGCCCGGTTCGCTCTCTTCCTCCGCTGCGGAAGGGAGGGCGCCGTTCCCCAACTCGGCTTTGATGGCACTGCGATCCTCGTCGGAGATGTCGTAAAGGCGATAGACTTCCTCGTCGATCTGCCGCTCCGTCTCCGCTAATTGCGCCTGGCGATCGGAGAGAGCCCACAGCGTCGCCTCCAGCGAGCCCGACCATGGCGGAGCGAGGAAGTCGAAGGTGGTCTCGGATTCGGCGGAGTCTATTTGGGAAAGTGCGATAGCCTGATCTACCAGATCCTGAAGAAATGGATCGGACCGTTTAGGGACGGGTAATTGCGAAATATGCCCAACTTCATAGGTTATGGTTGGAGATAGAAATGATAATAGAACCGAAATTATTTGGCTGTTCATTATTCCAAGAAACGCATAGGAATCTATTTTGCTCGGAAAGGCACTGCACCCAGCATCTGCAAAAATAAAACCACCTGGAGAGATCCGTACTGATAAACGTCCTGAAGTAATCCTGCT
>JAPLHV010000071.1 GCA_026389455.1 Coprothermobacterota bacterium | reverse complement strand
CTCTTCGTCGCAGGTAAGGATCAGGCGGTGATGAAGTTGCCCGCCACTCTCCTGGGCCCCGGTCGCGGCCCCGGAGGCGCTGACCCGATCTGGCAGGAATGGCAAGAGCCAAGAACAAACGGAGATGGACGAAAAGAGGAAGGTCATGGAACAGATTCAAGAAATCAGGGATTCCACCCCTATGGATGGGATATCGATGTCAGCGATTACGAGAAATAGCGCAAAGCCGCCGCCTGTCTCCTGCGAGTGCGGCTGCGGAGAAGCTCTCTATCCGGTGCGCTTCTGGATGCCGGAGGGCGGAGCGTGGCGTTACCCGACGCTTTGCAGCTTGCAAGAGGAGGAATACAAGCGCCAGAAGAGAGCGGAAACCCTTCGCTGGAATATCGAATGGATTGATGAGATGTTTCCTCGCCGGAGCATGGGGCCGCGGCAATTGGAAGCCACCCTGGACAACTATGAGCCGTTCGAGGGAATCCTGGCGGGCTTGAAGGCGGCGCGTTCCTACCTGGATCATTGGGAAGAAAACGAGAAAAGGGGACACGGCTTGATCTTCCAGGGTGAAGTCGGTCTAGGAAAGACGCACCTTATCTCGGCCATCGTCAATGAACTGAACCGGCGGTTGATCTTCTCCTACTTTCTCTCTGTCCCCCTCTTCTTGGAGCGAGTTCGCGATTCTTTCGATGAAGTGAACGCCAGCGAGGGCAAGGTGATGAGGTCATTGGCTGCTCCCAAGCTGCTGGCGCTAAATGACATGGGCGCTGAAAAGTCCTCACAGTGGGCCATTGAACGTCTTTATCAACTGATTGACGACCGCTGCAACTACCGCAGCCCGGTGCTGGTGGCAACCAACTTGGACGCCCGCGGATTGGCCAGTGTCTATGGTGCGCGGATCATGGACCGGCTTTATGAAATGTGCGGCGCCCCGATCCGTTTGGAAGGCGACAGCTACAGAAAGAGGAGAAAATGAGACTCAGCTCAGTTGAATTAACAGAATGGGCCTCCCTTGGAGGGCTCAAGCCATTCAACCATGCCTGCATCAACCTGGCCAGCATTGACTGGCGATGGTCCGGCCGCTGTAGAGTAGCTCGTGCCGGCGGATGGTCGCCGGAGATGAAGTTTGACGACCTCACTATTGGGCGGGGTGAGTTTTGGCTGGAAACCGGAGGGTGCGGTGGATAGCGTGGATCGACAGAAGCGCGATGACTGCATCCAGAAGGCTCGGAAGATGATCGAAGGACTGGCCAAAGAGAAGGGGATGAGCATCTAATGGGGACAAAGCTGAAATCTGTCCCCTTTAGATGCCGGCTGGGGGGCGCCGGCCCAGTGAGCGGCAAGCGTTGCCCTCACTGCCTCAGAGTGAAGCCCTTGGAGGCCTTCTACGTGAAGCGCAACGGCCACCTCTCCAGTTGGTGCAAGGAGTGCGCCATCACCACCAGCCATAAAGGGAGAGGAACCGGCTACCGCAGAGTGGGGTTGAAGAGGCGGGTCAAGAGGCGCCGTCCGGTCCTGGCCGAGGAGGAGAGCCTCCCTCCCCCGCCTATCGCCCCTCTCCGTCTGGTAGATGGACGCTGCGCCTATGCCTACCCGCGTGGAAAGGTTCGCTGCTGCCAGCAGCACCTTCCGGGGACAGATTTGAAATCTGTCCCCATTGGATCGCGTGGAAAGGTTCGCTGCTGGCGCATGGGGGAAACCTGCGCCAAGCCGCGCCGCCTCTGCTGCCCCTGGCTGGCCAAGGCCTGGCAGTGAGAAAAGGGGACAGATTTATTATTCTACAGGTCGATCCAACGGGGACAGTTGACTGGCGGCCGGTCCTAAAAGTAGCGAAGGATCGGATCTGGCTGATGGGGACAGTTTTAAACCTGTCCCCATCAGCCGCATTGTCCCCATTAGCCGCATTAGGAGAAAAGGAAAGACAGGCAGAATTTCCAGGCCGGGAAGGCCGAGAAGAGTGGGAAAATAAATCTGTCCCCTTTTTCCCTAGAAAGACTTCCCGAACACCAAGCTGCAGCCAGCCAGGAGATCCTTGATCCAGTAGCCGGAGGTGGGTTGGAAAGATCCGCCCACAGCGACTGTGTGGTAGCTTATCCCGGTCCAGCCGTAGAAAGGCCCTTTGATCCAATCGCTGGACATGGCCGCCTCCAAGCTCTTGCTCTCTGCCCCTTTCCTCACGCTCACTGAAGCCCAGGGCACGGGCTGGTGATAGGGGGTTCCGATCAGGTTCCAGCCGGGGGAGAGGGGGATCTCCGTTTTTACCGGCCCATTCCCTTGCCCACTGATCATCAAGGGCTGGGCGGAAGGGGCTTTCAACCAATAGCCGTCTCCCAGGGCCAGGGTGATCTGAGCGCGGTTAAGGTAGCTGCCCTGTACCGCATCCCAGAGGTAGAGCTGCCATCCTGAAGGGAAGACAGCCTCCGGGTTGGAATTCTCCAACACCAGCGGCACGGCGATCATGTTCCAGCCGGCGGAGAAGGTATAAAAAAGGGAAGCGGTTGGCGATTCGCCGATGGCGTAGAGCTTGTTGTCGTCTGACCCCACGTAGACCGTGCCGTTGCTGCCGATGGCCGGGGAGAAAAGGGAGAAAAGGGAGAAAAGGGGACAGATTTATTTATTGAACCGTAGATGGCCCCAACGGGGCAGTTGAATGGCGGCCCGTCCTAAGAGCAGCGAAGGATCGGAGCTTGTGGACGAAATCGAGAAGATCATGCGGCTGATGGGGATAGATTAAAATCTGTCCCCATTAGCCGCTTTAGGAGAAAAGGAAAGACAGGCAGAAATTCAGGCCGGGAAGGCCGAAAAAGGTTGGAAAATAAATCTGTCCCCATTGGATCACTATCCCTGGCTGGCCAAGGCATGGTCGTAAAAGGCGCAAGATGGAACTTGGCGTTTTTCTCCGAGACAGGGCCGGGATCCTTGGCTCTGTACGATTCGACTGTTCCATTTCTCTGCTTCGTTGTCGTGCTGCACGTTCTTTTTGTCATGCTGAACGTAGTGAATCATCTGGAGCTCGTCTTGAAACCAAAACCGCAAAGGAGAGATCTTTCGCTTCGCTCAAGATGACAAGGAGGTGGTCGAGGCGACAACCCCTTTTGTCACCCTGCGGAGCGCAGCGACGAAGGGTCTGGCCTTGAGCCTAGAACCAAGATGAAAAGCGAGATCTTTCGCTTCGCTCGCTCAAGATGACAAGGAGGGGGCTCAAGATGACAAGGAGGGGGCTCAAGATGACAAGAGGGTGGTCAAGGCGACAAGAGGGTGGTCGAAGAGAAAAGGGGACAGATTTATTTATTGAGCCGTAGATGGCCCCAACGGGGCAGTTGAATGGCGGCCCGTCCTAAGAGCAGCGCAGGATCGGAAGTTTTGGACGAAATCGAGAAGATTATTGAAAGATGGGTAGAATCTCGAGGGCCGGGAAGGCTGAGAAAAGTGGAAAAATAAATCTGTCCCCTTTTTCCCCCAGGATCGGAGCTTGTGGACGAAATCGAGAAGATCATGGCAGGCACGGGCTCTGCCGGCCTGCTATGATAGGGGCTGTCCTGCCCGCCGGGCCCTTAGCTCAACGGATAGAGCATCGGACTTCTAATCCGATTGTTGGGAGTTCGATTCTCCCAGGGCCCGCCAACCGTTCCTGGCATCTGCCGCCTTCTTTCTTAGAATGATAGGAAAAGAGCTGTTCTTCCTTGAGGCAGAACGGGGAGTGACAGTGGTGAGTCAGAGATATTGCCAAGGGCGGAACGATGCGCGGGCCTGCGCACTAGGGTGGAGGCCGGCTATTTGCCTGAGAGGACGGAGCAAGGAGCAAAATTGAAACGCAAACAAGGGTGGCCAGTTCTGATCTGGGCAATCTTGCTGTTGTGGGTCTGGCTGTCTTTCCTGCCCTGCGTCGGGATCGTAGCTGCCTCTGGTCTGCAAGATAATGTTAAGGACCGGACGGCGATCGCCTCGTTGGTTCAGCGATACCTGCAAGCTGGTGTAGTGGTGATGCAGACTGGCGACCTATCGCCACTATCACACTTTCTTTCAGTTGATGAGGAGGAACGCCTGGCCGGCCGTTTCTTCGGCCCCTCCGGGCTCTGCTGGTTGTGGAACTATTACCAAGAGGATGCCGCAGCCGGCTGGAAGGGAGAACCTGTTCTCGTTCAATCCTTCTCCACGCCGGTCGTCCTGGTGCAAGGGGAAGAAGCAGTCTGTTATCTGAGCGAAGAGATCCGCGTCAGCGCTCCGGGCTTGGTCAGCGGCATTCTTTGCCGATCTTCGGTAGTCATAGCGCATTCGATCTGGCTGAGGCGGACCGCGGATAGCTGGGCGATCTCTGCCGACCTGGCCTGGGAGGAGAACGTTCAACCCGTCCCCGGGATGCAAGCCGGCAGCAGCAGCCCTTTCCCACGGGTGGCCGGCTTCCCGGCCTATGAGGAAGTGGTTGCCTTATTTCCCCAGTTGACGGCGCCCGTCTTTGGGCGGCCCGCCACCCCCAGCCGGGGGGCGGTGGCAGCCTACGCTGATTTCTATGCTCTTGACCCCAACGTCCCCTATTACCCGGATTTTTCCTCCACTGGCGGGGACTGCGCCAACTTCATCTCCCAAGCTCTATTCGAGGGCGGCTGGGCGATGGACACTGTAGGCTCTCCGGATCTTCAGTGGTGGTTTCATTGGCCGGGGGCTTGGAGCGAGCCGATCCACTGCAGCGACTCCTGGGTCTACGCCGGCGACTACGCTGAGGGCGGCGGCTTGGGTTACACGGTGAAGCACAACCCGCCCGGCTCGACTGCTCCCAACGGCGCCTGCCCGGGCCGCGCTGACGTTCACTGGAGCGAGCTGAAACTGGGCGATCTGGCCTTGGTGCATACCCAAGAGGATCCTGACACCCACCACATGGGAGTGGTGGCAGCGTTCGACCAAGATCACGGAACCCCCGCTCCTTTTCCCCTGGTGGACGCTCATTCCAGCAACCGCTACCACTATCCGCTGGATTGGAATGGCGCTTACTCCCTCCAGCAGATCGACGTCCTGCTGTTGCGATACCCTTCTCCATCCCCCTTGACGCTGACTGCGACCCCCGCTGCGCTTGCCCTTGAGGCGGAGGAGGGCAGTTTCTCACAAGATTGGGGATCGCTGCAGTTGGGAGAAGCGGGTGGCGGCGCCCTCTCCTGGACCGCCACTGCCAATGTCCCTTGGCTGACCGTGGTCCCTACCACAGGGACCCTGAACGGCCCTCCGACCTTGATTCATCTGCAAGCCGACGCCCGTGCGCTGCTTGCCGGAAACTACTTCGCTACCCTCTCCATTTCCTCCCCGCAAGCCGGCAACAGCCCTCTTTTGGTCTCAGTGCAGTTGCGGGTCAGGCCCGCCGGCGGAGTGAGGCTGCTATTTCAACCTGGCTGGAACCAGATCTCCCTCCCCCTAATCACTCCCTCTTCTCCGGTCCAGGTTTTCTTCGGCTTGCCGGAGCCCTGGTTCCTCTACCGCTGGGATCCACTGGCGGCCCGCTACGATGCTCGCGATTCAATCTCTCTTCGGCCGGGAGAGGGCTATTGGCTGAAAGCGGCGCTGGGTGGGCAACCTCTTTGGTGGACGGTTACCGGCTCCCCCTGCGTGGAAGAGGAACGGGCCATCGGCGTCGTCCCCGGCTGGGAGATGATCGGCGATCCTTACCTGGCGGCCGTCCCCGCCCAGTCTGTACAGGTCCGAACCGCCAGTGTTGCATTGACGCTTGAGGAGGCGGTTGCCGCCCAGATCTTGGCGCCGGCCATCTACTGGTACGACGGCTTCGTCTATCGCCTCCTTCCCCTGAATAATGGTTTCTTTCAGCCGGGCCAGGGGTACTGGCTGAAAGCTTTCCAACCATTCCAACTGCTCTTTCACCGTCCACTGTAGAAAAGCATAGGCCCCTTGCGGCCTTGACCATTGCCGCGGGCTGGTTCTTTTCATAGCCTGGGCGATACGATCCGCTATTTCCTGGAGTAAGCCGTGGTCGATTGTCAAGTGGATCTTTTCCGGTTTCCGCTTGCAGACTGAGTTACCTTGCGCCAGGACCAGCTAGCGCAGGAATTTCCGCTCTCGATGGTTTGTTTACAGTTCGAAGCAACCTGCCTAGAATTGATAAGGCAGAAACTGCCAAAACTAGAAAAGAGAGGTGGTATGAGTGAGGAAAGCAGTTAGTATCGTACTGGTAGTATTGTTGTTGGTTGGCATTGGGGTGATTCCCAGCCGACCCCTTGTCAATGCCGCGGCATCCTTCAGCGATGTCGAGGTGACCTCCTATTGGGCGACCAAAGAGATTGGCATCTTGGCCGACAAGAATATCATCGCCGGTTTCCCGGACGGCACCTTCCGTCCTGAAGACGGTGTCACCCGCGCCCAGTTCGCCAAAATCATCAGCCTGGCTCTCGGCTATACGCCGGTTGCCGGCGCCACCGCCAATTTCCCGGACGTCCTCGCGGACAACTGGGCAACCGGCTACATTGCTACTGCCGCCGAGAAGGGCTTGATCAAGGGTTTCCCGGATGGGACCTTCGGCCCTGAGCTGCCTGTCACCATCGCTCAAGCGCTAGCTATCATCGCCCGCGCCAAGGCCTATCCTGCCGGCACTGACGGGGTTTTCTCCGACGTAGCCACAGGTTACTGGGGATTTGGTGAGATCATGGCCTGCTACACCAACAAGATCCTGCGGTCGCCTGATCCGTTCATTGTTTTCTACGACGTTGCACAGCCCATGGGGCCTGGTTTGCTCTACCCCGAGAAAGGCGCCACCCGCTCCCAAGCCTCTGTTTTCGTCGCTCGCATGTTGGATGGCGCCCTGGGAACCTACTCCCCACCCGCGGTCACCGTCACCTTCTGGGAGCAGATGGATCCGGGCGAGAAGACCCTACTAGAGAAAAACATAGCTGACTTCGCAAATCTCTACAAAGGCGCGCTCAATGTCACTTGGGACATCGTCCACTATGGCACCGAGGATCTGCGTTCCAACTTCCAGACCGCCGCCTTGGCCAATTCCGGACCGGACTTGGTTTACGGGCCGAACGACAACGTCGGACCTTTCTCCACGATGAACCTGATCAAGCCCCTGGATGCTCTCTTCGGCCCCACCTTCTTCGATGCCCTGATGCCAAACTCAGTTGGGTCGATGCAACTGAAGGGGCAGACCTGGGGGGTGCCGGACCGCGTCGGAAACCACTTGATGCTGATCTACAACAAGACTTTGGTCCCCGAACCGCCAAAAAACACCGATGAGATGATCGCCATGGCCAAAACTCTCTACAAGGAAGAGGGCGGCAAGGTCATCCAGTGGGGCCTTGTCTATAACGATCCGGAGGCTTTCTTCTTCGTCCCTTGGCTGGGTGGTTTCGGCGGTTGGGTAATGGATGCCAACTACGCACCCACGTTGGATAGCCAGGCCATGGTCGACGCGCTGACCTTTGCGAAGAGCTTGCAGGATCAGAAGGTAGTGCCCACCGGCAATACCTATGACACCGCCGAGTCCCTCTTCAAAGAAGGCAATGCCGGCTTCATCATCAACGGCGACTGGGCCCTGGGCGGTTACAAGAAAGACATCACTAAATTCGCCTTCGGGGTCACCCGCATCCCGCAGGTGGTCGCCACCGGACTTTGGCCCACCCCGATGGTCTCCTCCAAGGGTTACAGCATCGCCACCTCCTGCTCGGAGAGCAAGCAATTCCCGATGAAGATGTTCCTGCGTTATATGATGACGCCGGAGGTGCAGAGCCAGTGGACCAAAGATCTCTCCATCCTGCCCAGCAGCAAAAAGGCGATGGAGGAGCCGATCATTCTCTCCGATCCAATCCTGAAAGGCAGCGCTTACCAGGTAGAGGTCGGCAAGCCGATGCCCACCGTCCCCGAGATGCGGGCGGTTTGGGACGCTATTAATCCCCAGTTGCAAGGGGTGATGGGGGGGTCGGTGACTCCGGCTGACGCTGCTCCGACGATGCAAAAGAACGCCCTAGAGGCGATCAAAGCGATGGGCGGCACTTAACCCTCAATCCAAACTATCAATCGTTCCACACCGATAAAGGGCGGCCCATCGGGCCGCCCTTGCATATTGCAGAGCCGAAGTTCTTTGTCGCCTTCTTGGTTCCCATCAAAAAGTAGGGGCGGGTTTCAAACCCGCCCTAACGATATTTCCTATGGACCTCTGGTCCGAATGGACCTCCGGTCAATTCGGACCAGAGGTCCATTCGGGGATCGGGAGATCGTGCCTAAGCGTTGACCATCTGTCGACCTAAGCGAAGCGATTGACCCAGGTCGAAGGCCAGCAGGAAGGCTCCCTGGGCGATGATGCCTGCGCCGTGCCCCTGACCGATGGCTGAATTCACTCCCCAGAGGGTGATCAGGAGCGCTCCCAAGGCGATGTAGAGGAGATCCAGGCCTGCGTTCCAGAGAAGGTTGCGCCGTAGCTGTTCGGCTTTTTCCCGAACGGCGCGAGCAGTCAGCGGCGGCAGGGCGCGGCGTTCTCGCCACCACCCCCACAGGGCAATGCCAGTGTCGATGATCGCCCAGAGAAAGCATTGCAGGGCGAATCCTCCCCAGAAAGGCGTTTGAGCGAAGCTTAAGAGGAGGATCCCTGCCGCAACGCTGATCCCTGCCCAAGCCAGCAGTCCTACGGTTAAGCCGCGCAGGAAAGCATTCAGCGCTCTTTCACCAGGGGCGCCGCCGAGGATCACTTCAGTGCCCCTCGCCGCGCATCATGGCCAGCGCGTGGTCCAACAGGGGGACGAGGAAAGACATCCCCTCTTGCACAGCTCGCAAGCTGCCCGGTAGGTTGACCACCAGGGTTTTTCCACGGAGTCCCGCCTCGCCCCGAGAGAGGCAGGCGGTGGGGGTACGCTTCATCCCGTCGCTGCGAAGGGCTTCAGCCAGGCCGGGAGCGCGACGCTGGAGGATAGCCAAAGTTGCTTCCGGAGCGCTGTCGCGCGGGCCGAAGCCGGTGCCGCCGGTGGTCAGAATCAGGTCCAAATCATTGCCATCGCACCAGACAGCGAGCTGACCTGAGATAGCATCCTGGTCATCGGGGTGGATGAGCTGATGCTGGATCTCCCAACCAGCTTGGCGCAAACGTTCGGCAATGAAGGGGCCGGAGAGGTCGGCCTGCTCGCCTCTGGCACAGCGATCGGAGAGGGTGAGCACGGCAGCGCTGCGGCTGCATCCCAAGCTCGTGTCGTTGGGTGGCAGCTCAGTTCTCTCCAGGACGCGGATCGGGTCTCCCGCCCGCACTGTTCCCCCGCTAAGGACGCGAGCGAAGATCCCTTCCCGGGGCATCACGCAGTCACCCACCTGACGGCGGATCTCACAACTTTGGTGACACTCCTTGCCAATCTGGGTGATCTCCAGGAGAGCCTCCGCTCCTACCCCCAGCCGTGTCCCAACCGGCAACTTTGGCAGATCCAGGCCGCGCGTGGCGAGGTTCTCGGCGAAATCTCCGAAACCTAATTCAATCCCGCGACTGCGCATCTTGGCGATGCTCTCCTCGGCCAACAAAGAAACTTGACGATGCCAGGGGCCGGCGTGGGCATCCCCCTCCAGGCCGAAGTAAGCCACCAGCAACCCTTCCTGAATCTCCTCCTTGCGCGTCCCCTTCCGCTGGGAACGGTTCACTGCTGCGATCGTGCCGTGCGGCAGCGCCTTTCTATCCAACTGTTTCGTCTCCAGATCGATCTTTTCTTCCATTTCACACTCCTTGGTAGAGGCCGCTCTTCCCGCCCGACTTGCGCACCACGCGCAGGTCACAGATGCGGATCCCGCGCTCCATCGCCTTGCACATGTCGTACACCGTCAGCGCGGCCACAGCGGCGGCGGTCATGGCCTCCATCTCTACCCCTGTCTCGGCCTTGGTACGGCAAGTGGCCTCGATCTCTACGCGATGAGAGGATTCGTCCAAACGCAATTCTAAACCGGCGAAGGTGAGCGAGATGGGGTGGCATAGCGGGATCAGCTCGGCAGTGCGCTTGGCTGCCTGGATCCCCGCCAATTGAGCCACAGTTAGCACATCCCCTTTCTGGATTGCCTTCTCAGCGACAAGGCGGAAGGTTTCTGTTGAAAGTTGAACCGAGACGCAGGCTACAGCCTCCCGCAGTGTCGGCTCTTTGGATCCCACATCCACCATGCGAGCCCGCCCCCCTTCGTCCAGGTGGCTCATCGCCGCACTATCCATCTCATCCTCCGATCTGCGCCATATGGCGGTGCTCTTGCGACAATTGTGGCTCCATGCAATGGGGCTTCTCGGCGGCCGCTTGGTAAAAGGCTTCTTCCAGCGATCTCTGCGAGGGCGAAGGCCGTAAGGACGGCTTGAGGTCGATCTCGTGGTCGCTGAAGAGACAAGGCCGGAGGCGCCCATCGGCGGTGAGGCGCAAGCGATTGCAAAATGGGCAGAGATGCTCGCTCATCGGCGCCAACACGGCCAGCCGCCCGGGAGCTCCTGGGAGCCGCCAGTAACGGGTGGCCGGCCCCATTCCCAAGGGCGGCTCAGCCTCTTGGAGGGGTCCCTCGGCTCGCAGGCGTCGCTCGATCTCAACTGCCGGCAGGAAGAAAGACTGGCTGGACAGCGGGCCGATCGGCATATACTCGATAAAACGCACTTCCACAGGCTTGGCAGCCGTCAATGCAACAAAGGGCGCCAGCTCGTCGTTGATTCCTCGCAATACCACCACGTTCACCTTCAGAGGACGGTAACCCTCGGCCAGAGCTGCATCTAAACCTGCCAGAGCCTGGGGCAGTGCATCACGGCGGACGAGGCGGGCGTAGGTGGCGCGGTTCAGGCTAGGCAAACCGATGTTCAACCTCTGCAGGCCTGCTCGGCGGAGGGAGGCGGCTGCTTCCGCCAATAAAGTGCCATTGGTGGTTAAGGAGAGGTCGGTCAAGCCGGGGATATCATGCAGGCGCTCCACCAACTGCACCACGCCGCGGCGGGCGAGAGGCTCCCCCCCTGTCAGGCGGACGCTGGTTAACCCCATTTGGACAGCCACGCGCAGGACAGCCTCGATCTCCTCAAAGCGCAAGATTTGGTCGTGAGGCAGAGAAGGCGTCCCCTCCTCGGGCATGCAGTAGAGACAGCGCAAGTTGCACCGGTCAGTGAGGGAGACCCGCAGATAGCAAAGCGCTCGCCTCGTGGAGTCGGTCAGCATCTCTTCTCCTCGGGCAGCTCGGACAGCCCATGATCCTCCGGCCAGTCGGTCATCTGAACCGTGACTCGGCTGCCCTTAGGGAAGCGCTCCGTCTCGGCGGGGAGCAAGGCTAAAGCTTTGGCGCGGGACAGCGAGGTGAGCAACCCGGAGCCCTGTGGGCCGGTCGGCGTTACCCAGAGAGAGCCCTCGCGCTCCTCGATAGTGACCCGCAGGAAATTTAAGCGGCCATCTCTCCCCTTGGCATAGTCCTCAGCGAGGCGTCCCTCCCGTTCCGGCCGGAACAGCAAGCCGTGCCCCATCATATAGCGAAGAGCAGGACGAACGTACTCCTCCATGCAAAGGAGCGAAGATACCGGGTTGCCAGGCAGGCCGAAGACTGGTTTCCCCCGGACCTGCCAGAAAGCCAGTGGTTTCCCCGGTTTTTGCGCCACACCCCAGAAGAGTCGTTCGGCCCCCAATTCCTCCAACACTTCTTTCACGAAATCGTAGTCGCCGACTGAGACCCCACCCGAGGAGATAACCAGGTCGGCCTTCTCTACGGACTCGGCCAGGGCGGAGCGAACCGCGTCGCGACGGTCCGGCAGGCGAAGGTTGGGTAGGGGAAGCGCGCCGATCGCCTGAACTTGAGCGATCAGAGCCGGCCCGTTGGCGTCGCGGATCTGGCCGGGGCCTGGCCGCTCACCGGCATCGACCAGCTCGTCGCCGGTAGTCAGGATAGCCACCCGAGCTGGCGGGTACACCCAAGCCTGGGTTCGTCCAAGGGCTGCCAGGAGGCCGATTTCGGCAGGGCGGAGTACAGTCTTGGCAGGCAGCGCAACAACTCCTCGGATCAGGTCTTCCCCGACTTGGCGCACGTTCTTGCCAGGGCGCAGAGACTGGCGCAGAGACACCGTCTCCCCCTCCACAGTGGCGTCCTCTACTGGCGCCACGCAATCCGCCCCCTGTGGCAACGGCGCCCCGGTCATGATGCGGGCGGCTTGCCCTGTTTCCAGAGAGCCCGACCAACTGGAACCGGCGGGGAGATCAACGATGACGCGCAGGCGGCAAGGCCTCTCTTGGCCGGCCGCCATGCTGTCTGCGGCAGCGAGAGCGAAGCCGTCCATCGCCGAGTTGGTGAAAGGTGGGATATTCTCATCCGCCGCCACTTCCTCAGCCAGAACTAGCCCCAGGCACTCGGCTAGTGGGAGCAAGCGGGGGGGGAGCTGCTTGACGGCGCGCAGGATCAGTGTTTGCGCTTCGCGGGGGGTAATCATCTCTTCTCGGTGTCTCCTTCCTCGATCAAGTGTAGCGCAGTGGCCTTGAAGGAAGCCACCAAACGGTCGCCGGGAGAGAGGGATAGATCTAGAGCGGAGCGGCGGGTGATCAAAGCCAGCAAAGGGAAGCCGCAGTCCAGCGCGACCTGGGTGGTAGCGCCGTTTGAACGCATTGCCGTAATCACTCCGGCAAGGTGGTTGCGAGCCGAGTCGCGGGAGGGGGAGATCCTCTCCTCCTGGCTCAGGAGCACGTCCTCCGGGCGCAGACAGACCCACACTTGCCGTCCGACTGGAACGTCACTGACTGCCTCCAGCCATTTTTCCTGGAGTCGAATGACCGCTAGACCATCCTTTGATTGCTCCACTGCTCCGAGAAGAACGTTGCCGGTGCGGACGAAACGAGCGACAAAGGGCGTGCGCGGATGGTAAAAGATCTCTTCCGGGGCGCCCACCTGTTCGAGACGGCCGTTCTCCAAGACAGCGACGCGGTCGGCGATGGCCACTGCCTCCTCCTGGTCATGGGTCACATAGGCACAGGTTATACTTCGGCGGCCCAGCAAATGTTTCAGTTCATCAGCCAACTGCTCCTTGGTGGGAAGGTCAAGAGATGCCAGCGGTTCGTCCAGGAGCAGCAGTTCCGGCTCGATCACCAGGGCGCGGGCTAAGGCCGTGCGTTGCGCTTCCCCTCCGGAGAGGTGGCGGGTGGAACGATGGCGCAGGTGATCGATGTGGAAGAGGCGCAGCATCTCGTCCACTTTAGAGTGGGCGGCTGCGCCTCGCAGGCCGCGCAAGGCCAGGCCGTAGGCGACATTTTGGGAGACCGTCCCCTGGAAGAGAAGGGGCTCTTGGAAAGCCATGGCAACGCGACGGCGGAGGGAGAGCGGGACCGGCCGGGTCACCGTTTTTCCCCGCCAGGCGAAGATCCCGGCTTGGGGGGTGAGGAGGAAATTCATCAGGCGCAGGAGGGTGCTCTTGCCGGAGCCAGTGGCGCCGAGGATGGCCAGGGTCTCCCCCTCGCGAACCTCCAGCGCGGGGATCTCCAGGATGGTGCGGCCTCCCTGCGCATAACGCAAACCCTCCAACTGGAGCAGGGCGCTCATGCACCCCTCCGCTGCTGCAGCCAGGTGAAGAGCAAGTTGATCAGCAGAGCCAGCAGGAGAAGGATCAGACTGAGGGCGATGGCCATGCTGAAGTTCCCCTGCCGCGTCTCCAGGACGATGGCTGTGGTCATCACGCGAGTCTCCCCGCGCAGGTTCCCCCCGACCATCATCACCGCCCCCACCTCGGAGATGATCGAACCAAAGCCGGCCGCCAGGGCGGCCAGGAGCGAGAGCCGAGCCTCGATGATGAGTTTCCAGAAGTACTGCGGGGGGCTCGCTCCCAAGGAGAGGATCTGCAGACGCAGTCTTTCGTCAAGCCCTTGGATGGCGGCCATTGTCACCCCGACCACCAGGGGAGTGGCGATGATCACCTGGGCGATCACCATGGCGGTGGGGGTATAGAGAAGCTCAAGGTTACCGAGAGGGCCGGAACGAGCCAGGAGGAGGAAGACGAACAACCCCACGACGACCGGAGGGAGTCCCATTCCGGTGTTGACCAGGGTCACCAGCAGGCCGCGCCCGAGGAAGCGGCGAATCCCCAGCCAGACGCCCAGGGGAACGCCCACGACCATCGAGAGAAGAATAGCTACCCCGGAAACTTCGAGCGAAAGCAAGAGGATGGCCCACAACTCCGGGTCGAGGCTGCCGATCAGGGCGACAGCCTGCTGAAAACCTTGCCAGAGGGTTTCTATGGAGTGACTTCCCCTGTCTTGGCGTCGGGGACGAAGAGCTGCTGACCGTATTTGGCCACGCCGAATTCGCCGATGAACTTCTGGATGTCGGGACTCACGATCCAGTCAGCGAAGGCTTTGGCCTCGACGGAATGCACCTTGGGGTGGTTGGCGGGATTGACCACGATCACGCCGTAGGGGTTGAGCAGGTCTGTGCTTTTTTCGGAGATGATCACGAGTTGCAGTGACTTTTCGACAGCCAGGTAGGTAGCGCGGTCGATCAGGGTATAGGCGCCTTTCTCCGAGGCAATGCGGGCTGTCTCGCCCATCCCCTGGCCGGCCGAGAGGCGCCAAGCCTGGCCGTTGGGAGTGATCGCGGCTTTCTTCCAGAGGGCCAATTCCTTACTGTTGGTGCCCGAGTTGTCGCCCCGGGAGACGAAGAGGGCTTGAGCCTGAGCGATGGCTTGCAAAGCAGCCGTGATCTCTAACCCCTTGGCCCTGGCCGGATCAGCCGGTGGCCCAACCAAGAGGAAATCGTTGTACATCACGTCATAGCGGAGGGATCCTTGTCCCTTGGCCATGAAGGCATCCTCCGAGGTGCGGGCGTGGACCAGAAGGACATCGGCGTCGCCGCGCTCGCCCATGGCCAGCGCCTCGCCGGTGCCGACGGCGATCACTTTTACCTGGATTCCCGTCTCTTTGGTGAAGAGCGGGATCAATTCGTCCAGCAAGCCGGAGTCTTGGGTGCTGGTGGTGGTGGCCAGGATGATCGATGCCAGGGGAGGTGAGGCAGAGGGACCGGCAGACGGAGCGCAGGCAGTGACAAGGAGGAGGAAGGCCAGGAAGAAGCCCAGGAGGGGGGTGAAACGAATGGTGCGCAAGACAGTTCTCCTTTTCAAATCCGGGAGGCAGGGCGATCGCTCGCCCAACCCTTCGCCCCTTTGGGGCGCTGCCCGCTCATTCCACGGGGGAGCTGGCGGGTCGGAAAACTTGCCTGGAGATATAGCACAGTAGAGCGCTCTCGACAACCGAGCGATCCCTCCAGCCCTGCTTTCACTTAGGAAGGCAGGGCTGGGATGTGATGCCGTAGGTCTTGTCGGTTATTTCTCCCGCGGGAGTGGCTGGAAGATCCCGAATAGATTTTCGTCCTGGTCGCGCAGGTGGGCGAACCAACCCATCGTGGGGATCTCTGTTCTCGGAACGCTCACCGTCCCCCCCAAGGCGACTGCTTGAACCTGGTATGGTTCGATCGCTTCCACCTCAAAATACACTACTGGGGAATCGCCGGCATGGACTCTCTCTACTTTCTGAAGACCGCCGCCTCCTCCGTCGGGGAAAGTGATCATCAAATAATCCTCGCTCCACCCTTCGAATTTCCAGTCTGGGAAGAGGCCTGCTAGGAACGATTGACTGCGGACCAAATCAGTAGAACTCCACTCCAAGTGAATCACTGCATGTTGACTCATTTTCTCTGCCTCCATCTGGGAAAGTATTTGATCCAGGGTTTCCCTCGATCCCTATAATGCTACGCGGGTCCACTGGAAATGGTCCAGGTCGAGGAAGAAGAGAGCTCCCCGCAGCATGACAGCCCCCGGCAGGGTGTCCTTGTTTAACAGAACCTGCAGGACCGCTTGCGCCTGCAATGTGCCCAGAACCGCCGGAGTGGGGGAGGGTGTCCCCAGGGTAAGCTCTTGTCCGTGCGCGGGCAGTTCTTCCAGCGGACCGTAGGCGCCTTCCAAACCTGGTCCTCCAGGCTCTACCAGGGCCAACTGGCCGAATAAACCGCCGATCGCCCCATGTACGACCGTCAAATTCAAGCGCCGGGCTTGGCGGTAGAGAATGGCACGGTTGGTCAAGTCGCCGAGAGCATCCACGATAACGTCCATGTCACCTAAGAGAAGATCGGCATTCTCGTCGTCGAGAAAAACTGGGATGGCTTCCAGGCGGATCCCTGGGTTGACCGCCTGCAAGCGCCGCTTGGCGACTTTGGCTTTGTTTTGTCCAAGGTTGCGCGTTGATGAGAAGAGCTGACGATTCAGGTTGGTCTCCACGAATCGGTCACCGTCTACCAGACTGAGGAAACCGACCCCGGCCCGAGCCAACACCTCCGCCACCCACCCACCCAGACCGCCAAGGCCGACCACACTAACCCGTGAGCGAAGCAGCTTCAACTGACCCTCCACGCCGAAAGTGGCCAGGTTCCGCTCATAATGCCAAGGTGGAATGCCCCACTCCAAGGCTTGACGCTCCACTTCCCACATTGGCAGACGGAAGCTGCGGGACAGCTCTCTTGCCTGCAATAATCCTAAAACCTGCCTTGTTTGACCATCCAGACCTTCTGCCGGAAAGGCGACTGCTTCCAAATCAGTTCGCGTGAACATCATTCTCCTTTTTCTCCAGAGGAGTTCACCATCTGCTCCATTGTAGCAGCGAGGAGTCCTTTAGTGGCGCCACGGACTTGTATCATTCGCCCGATGGATACGCCCAATAGCACCCGACGCCGGCGCACTCTTTTCATCATCATGCTCCTTTTAGCCTTCGCCGCTTCCGCCTTTTTCTGGGGACCGCCGGTGTGGCGCTTCCTTACCGACCGGGCCGGCATTGAAGCATTCCTCCATTCCCTGGGACCATGGGGTCCGATCGGTTTGATCGCCGTGCAGACCTTGCAGATCTTCCTCCTGCCGATCCCAGGTTTTTTTGGTCTTTTGGGCGGTTTCCTGTACGGCTTCTGGGCCGGCCTTCTTTATACCCAAATCGGCACCGTGCTGGGATCAATGATCGCCTTTTTTCTAGCCCGCTGGTTCGGCCGTCCATTGGTAGCGCGCATGGTCAAGCCAGACCAATTGGCTCGAGTGGACGCCATGACCCGCAACCGTGGCCCCCTCTTCTTCTTGCTCTATTTCTGGGCGCCATACGTACCAAAGGATGCGATGTGCTATGTGGCTGGTCTAACTCCTATGCCCCCCTTCCGTTTTCTGCTGGCTTGCTTCTTCGGCCGGCTATTGGGGAGCGTCGGAGCTACATTGGTGGGCGCAGGCGTTTGGCAGATCCAGATCCCAATCTGGGGGTGGGTATTGATCGGGGCGATAGTAGTGTTTCTCTTGATCCTGGCAGCTCGCTACCGGCATCCCTTGCGACGATGGGTGCTGCGCATGCTTGCCGGCGCCCCAGCGGACAACTCGCCTTCTGTTGGTAAGGGATCTCTGGCGACGCAGGTTCCTCCTTCACACGTCATGGAAATGACGATTCTTGGACAGGAGGGCCGATCCGTTCTACACTCTCACTCATTCCACAGACATCGAAAGCGAGGCTTTGAAATGAAAACATTCTGGGAAATTATTGGGATCATCTTTACTGTCATCGCCCTGGCTGGATTCATCGTGACTGGCATCTACCTAATCCAGAACTATGAGCAAGCCGGAGGTTTCCAGGGCTTGCTTCAGAACTTGGCCGTACCCGCTACTTTGCTAGCCGGAGTGGCCGTACTCTGGGCCATTCGTTACCAGGCAGGGGAGCGCAGGGTTTTCGAAAACGAAGTGGTGGCTGTAGCGGAGAGTGTACCCACAGCCTGGTCAAGTGATGGCGCTGTCGATGAACCGGCTCAGATCGAAAGCAAGGAAGTGACAGGTGAAACCTACCGCGAACTCCGTCCTGAAGAGGGTAAAGAGGTTGTCCGCGTGGCAGAGGAGAACGTCGCCTCCCGCCTGCAGTAAGGTGAAATGAGGTGGCTCTTTCTTATCTCCAGTGAATGAGGCAGTCTGAGGAGAAAAAAGAGGACTATTGCGTAGAAGGACTGGCGTCCTTATTCGAAAGAGAGTTTACAGTTGCGGCTTTCCCCCCCTTGGTCGATCACGCGGATAGAGTTCCGTGAAGGCAAAGGGACCATCAAAGTAGACGACAACAAGCTAGCCCGCGGCAGCATGATAGCCTGAAGCAGCATATTCTGGAGAATGAGGCAGCGCAATGCCGAGAGTGCCCGTGCGTGGGCGGGTTTGAAACCCGCCCCTACGAGGACCGCTCCGGCGCAAACCATACCCCTGGAACCCTGCAGTCCCAGGAGGAGCAAAACAGGCGAGGATGCCGCACTGGGGCGCCGCGGTCCCAGGAAAACCAAGGCAAAAGCTCGCGGCGCCAGAATCTTCAAGAACCTGAAGACTATCATCGCCAGAAACACCCTGCCGGGGGCTGTCTAGCTGCCGGGGGCTGTCTAGCTGCCGGGGGCTATTTACAGGGAAGCTGGACTAGACATGCTGCCGCTGGCTGGTAGGATACCCAATTGAAACGAGAAGGAACCAAGATAATAGTCATGGCGATGGGGTCCGCTGAAACGCCTACGGGCTGATGACTCCTGCATCCGATAGATGCAGGAGAGGGAAGCGACGATGGCCAAGAAGAGAGACGACAGTGAGGAGGGGGCGCGCTTGGAGGCATGTCTGCCTGGTTTCTCCTGGCAGCGGGAAGGGTGGAACGGTCTTCACCGCCGGCTAGGTTTGTTCCTGGAAGAGAACCACGCACTGCAGCAGCGGCTCGCCACCCTGGGGAAGGAAGTGCATAGCGAGGCTACCTTGAATTCAGCAATGAATTACCGCCTCTTTGAACTGGAGCAAGATGTCGGGGCGCTGGAGAAGAACGTCTCGGCTGCGCAGGCGGATGCAGGGGCATGGCATCAGCGGGTGGAGTACCTGGAGAAGCTGCTGACCGCACTGCTGCCCTTCGCCCCCCGCGAAGAGAGAGAGCGAATCGAAGAATCCTTGCGCCAGGCCATTTACTTCGCTCCACTGCCGGAAAAAGACACACCGCCCGATTCTTCGACATAGACGAAGATGGCGCGCTCTTTCTGCCGCTCTGCTTCGCCGAACTGATGGGAGACTGGCGCCGCTCGGCTGCCCCGACTCGGGTTCGATCTTCAGCAGCCGGTTGAACTTGCAGATGCGTTCCCTTCGGCGAGCTGAACCAGCCTTGATCTGCCCGCCGCTCATCGAAACGGCAAAGTAAGCAATGAATGAATCGGCTCCTCACTATAAGAAGAGGAGTGCCGGGTTCACCAGGCACTCCTTACCTTTTAGATTCCAAGGACCTATTTCTTCTTGGTCTTGGGGTTCTTTTTCTCTTTTGGGGCGGGTTTCTTGCCTGGCATTGGAAAACCTCCTTTCCCTTACCTTATCGCTATCAAAGATCAGGAACCAGCCTCTTCAGGCAAGCCCAGTTCTCTTCCGCTTTTGATTCTAGCAGTTCCACCTGTTTGGCTATGTTCTCTCTCATCTTGAGACGATTCTCCCAGACTTGAGCGATTTTCCCGAAAAAGAGGGTCTCGGTCAAGTCCGAAAAAGTCAAGGCCTCAAGCCCGAAGAGACGAGAAAAGGCAGTTACCTTGGGATCGTATGCCAAGGGCAAGAAAGGCGTCCGCGCTTTGGCAGCGAAGATCAAGGAGTGTAGGCGCATTCCTACGACCATCTGGGCGTGGGAGAAGAGGCTGATCAGATCGGAGGGTCCGAGCGGAGCGGGGATGAAGACGCTGCCGGGGACAGCTTCGTGCAAGTCGCGAGCTAACGGAAGGTCAAACGAGGTCTGAAAGGGGAGGAAGAGAGCGCGCGCACCCAAGTCCTGGCTCGTGCGGCGAGCCAAGGTGACGAAGAGGTCCAGCGGGAAGGGCTGGTTCTTCAATCGACGCAGGCAGAAGAGGAGAAACGGCTCGCTTTCTAAGCCCAAACCGGCCAGCAACTCGCCCTCGCGTTCAGAAGAGGAGCGTTCCAACAAGAGGGCCAGGTCTGCGGTAACCACAACCGGTGGAGTGGTCACTCCCAAATTCACCAGTTCTTGGGCGGAGGCCTCGTCACGCACAGTGATCAGATCGACGCGCTGAAGCGTTTTAGCGGTCAGGCGGCGGCCCAAGGGGGTGCGGATGGGGCCAATGCTCTGCGCCAGCAAGACGGTCTGGCGAGGTCTGCGACAGCCCAGGCGAATGATGCTGAGGTAATAGAGAAGGCTGCGCGAGGATGTGACATCTTGCAGCAAGCCCCCGCCGCCGGAGATCAACAAGTCGGCGCTGGCGATGGCCTGCACGATGGAGAGCGGGTTAAGCCGGCTGATTGAATGCACCCCGTGCTCCCGGGCGGTGTGTTGAGGATGAGCCGAGATCACCGTGATATGGGCATTGCGCGAACGCCGCAGCAACATCAGCAAAGCGGAGAGGATGGCTTCATCGCCAGTATTGCCGAAGCCGTAGTAGCCGGAGATTAGGATGCGCTTCGGCGCAGGCTTCTCCACCAGACCATCCCGAAAAAAGGCAAAGCTTGACACACGCGACCCAGCCTTCGCGGCTCCGCGAAGAGGCGATAGGCCCACTCTAAAGAGGCGGACCTCATCCAAGCGGGCGCTCTGCGTTTGACGCCGGCCCACACTTCCATCGCTCCGCCGATCCCAACAGCCACACCGAAAGAGCAAAGAGGAAGTCTGGAGATCAGCCGTTCCTGCATTCCGGCGCCCATCCCCACCAGGAGGAGAGCAGGTTTACTCGACTGAATGCGGGACAACAAAGACTCCTCCTCGACAGGTGCAAGGTAGCCGGGAGCTGTACCGCTCACCTGGAGCGAGGGGTGCTGCTTCTGCCAGTATCTAGCCGCAGCATCAGCTACCCCATTTTTCCCCCCGATGAAGAAGGCCGGTTGGCCCATGGCGGCGCAGTCCCTTAACAGGTTTGCGGCCAGCTCGATGCCTGGTTGGCGTTTTAGTTGAATGCGATGCAGACGCCGGATTGCCCAGACGACCCCGAAGCCGTCCGGCACGACCAGTGCAGCTCGTTCGATCCCCTTGCGCAGGTCTGAGTTCCTCCTGGCTAAGAGGGCGATCTCCGGATTGATGGTGACGATCATTCGCCCACAGCGCTCGCAAAGCCAACGGCGAGCTGTCTCCTGAATCTCCTCAGGGCTGGCGATGCAGACGGGCAAACCGAGAACAGGGACCGATCCCATAAGGTGATCATTTCTGAGATCCGCAGTGGCATCAGGAGAATCGAGCACCCTGCCGGGGGCTGTCATGCTGCCGGGGGCTGATTGCTTGCAGGCGGTCAAACTCGGGCGTACCATTCCGTGAGCTTGCGCAAGGCCGAAACAACCGAGTCTTGGTCTTCCTCGCTCATCCGAGCGAAGAGAGGCAGGGAAATAAGGCGATGGAAAGCGCCTTCCGCCACTGGGAAATCCGAGGGGCTGTAACCGAACCGGTCTCGATAGTAGGGCATGCGGTGGAGAGGGATGAAATGAACTGAGACGCCTATGTTCTCTTGGACGAGCGCCTCAATCATCTCCTCGCGGGTGCAGGAGAGTTCCTCCAGCTTAAGCTGCACCGGGAAGAGGTGCCAGGCGTTGCGACCCTCCTCGTAGGGCGGCGGCAGCTCCAGCGGGAGGTCGGCCAGCAGCAGGCGGTATCGTGCCACCAGAGATTCACGGCGGGACTGGAAATACTCCGCTTTCTGCAACTGAGCCAAACCGATGGCTGAGGCGATGTCGGTCAAGTTGTACTTGAAGCCGGGCGCCACGACCTCATACTGCCAGGCGCCACCCTTCTGGTAGCGGTCCCAGGCGTCCCGGTCGATGCCGTGCATTCGCCAGATGCGCATCCGCCGCGCCAGTTCCTCATCGGCGGTGGTGTTCATCCCACCCTCTCCGGTGGTGATGCACTTGGTCGGGTAGAAGCTGAAGCAGGCCGCCTGGGAGGGCAAGCTGCCGATCATTCGGCCGCCGTAGGTGGCGCCGAAGGCGTGGGCGGCATCCTCCACCACAGCCAGATGATAGGATTGCGCCAGTGCCAGGATGCGTTCCATCGGACAAGGCCTGCCGCCGAAATGGACCGGGATGATGGCTTTGGTGCGAGAGGTAATCTTGCGCTCGATCTCCCCCGGGTCGATGTTCAGCGTTCGGGGGTCGATATCAGCCAAGACCGGGGTAGCCCCTTGATGGCAGATCACATTGGCGGTGGCGGCGAAAGTCCAGTCAGAAGTGATCACCTCATCCCCGGGGCCGATTCCCAGGGCGGCCAGAGCGGTGTGCAGGCCTCCCGTGCAGCTATTGAAAGCCAGCGCTTGGGGCGATCCGACATAGCGGGCAAAAGCCTCCTCAAACTGGGAAGTCTTACGGCTGGTGGTCAGCCAATCGGAGCGCAATACAGCGCTGACTTCAGACACTTCCTCTTCCCCCAACCAGGGGGCGGAGAAAGGAAGAAAAGTCGAACGACATGCGCTTCCGCCGGCTATCTTCGGTCTCGTCATCGTTTCTTTCCTTTCAAGCTGCGCTCCGATTGCTTGTTGGCGAGGGTCTTCTCCAGCACGGTTGCCAGTTCTTTAGCCAATGACCGTCCATTGAAACGAGACAGGTTGGCAGGCTCGATGAATTCCGGCAGCTCACCGGCCTGGTAGGCCAGGAAAAGATGTTCGATGGCCTTGCTGATGGCCTCTTCACTGGTCGGGTTGACTAAAAAAGCAACTCCCGCTTCTTTCAATATATCGCGCATCAGCCCTTCCGGAACCAAGCCCAAGAGGGGCTTGCAAGCGGCCAGGTATTCGAAGGCTTTAGCCGGATAGATTCGTTCCCCACCGCGTTTGGTTCCCAGCACCAATAACAGGGCGCAAGAGCGTCGCATTATATCGATGGCCTGCTCGTGCGGGAGTGCGCCGAGGAACTGCACCGTCTCTTTCAAGCCGAGCGCCTCCACCAACGGACGCACCCGGGATTCGAAGGGGCCGACGAAAAGCACCTGGATTAATTGTGCCGCCTCCGGCCGCCGATTTAGAAGCTGGCGCAAGCCCAAGAGAAAGAAGACCGGCGTCTGCGGGCCGTAAAAATCCCCCACGTAGGAGATGGTGAAACGCGGGTATGGATCTGGCAAGGGTTCCGGGAAGTCAGTTGGGTCGAAGCCATTGGTGATGACAGCGAACTTGTCTCGTTGCAGGGTTGGGTAGCGTTGCCAGAAATCCTCTCGGAAGCCTTCGCTGCAAGTCAAGACGCAGTCGCAGCGTTCCACGACGATCCGTTCCAGCCAAGCCTGAGCTCTCTGATGCAGGTCGCTCGGGAAAAAGAGGAATGTGTTCGAGGACCAGGGATCGCGGAAATCGGCGATCCAGGGCAGGCCGGTGCGCCGAGCCAGACGCAGAGCCACCAGGTGAGCGGAGTAGGGGGCGGAGGTGGAGACGATGCAGTCGAAGGATGCCTTGTGCAGGATTCCTAACCCATCCCGCGTGGCTTCCGGGATCCAACCGATACGGTCGTCGGGGATGAACAGCCAGGCGCGCAACTTAGCTCGCAGGGAGAGGGGCAGCTCGCGAAACTCCTCGCGCAGGGCCTTCAAATTGAGGATGCCCTTCTCGTCGATGGGCAACTCCTCTTCCGATGATGGTCCTTTCTGCGCAGAGAAGAATGCGTTGGCCAGGCGGTTGGGCTCCAGCGCGTAGGAGCGCACGACGCGTTCTTCAGGCGGTTCCGCGGGAATCGGTTCACGGGAAGTGAAGAACTCGTTGGGCTCAGCAGCCAGCACGGTCGCTTCCCAGCCTTGCTCGGGCAGGTACTTGGCGAAGCGCAGGACGCGTTGCCCTCCCACCCCGCCAATCGGCGGGTAGTAGTAGGAGACGAAAAGAACTCGCTTCATACCCGTTCCATGGTAGGGATGAGGGCCTGAAAGATCTTCTCGATTCGTTCCCGGTCTATTTTCCCGACAGCGGCTTTTAAAAGGTCTTGAACATGATTTTCCAGCGTTTCCCAGGGCATCGCGGTAGGTTTTTTAATCATGCGGATCCGCTCACGCCCGGTTTCTTCCCACTCTTCCTCAGCCTCGAAGAGCTCTTCAGTGAGCTTCTCTCCCGGGCGCAGGCCACAAGTCTCGATTTTAATGTCCCGCCCCGGGGAAAGGCCGGAGAGGTGAATCAGTTCCTCGGCCAACTCGGCGATGCGGATCGGTTGACCCATGTCGAGAATGAAGATCTCTCCCCCAATACCCAACACGGCAGCTTGAATGATCAGTTGCACGGCTTCGCCGATGGTCATGAAATAGCGTTCCATGCGTGGGTCGGTAAGGGTGATAGGGCCGCCCCGCCGAATCTGGCGTTGAAAGAGCGGCACGACCGAATTGGTCGAACCAAGAACATTGCCGAAGCGCACGGTGGCATAAGGGAGGCTGCAGCATCGAGACAAGGAGGTGGTCAGCATCTCGCCCACTCGCTTGGAGGCGCCGTAGGAGGAGGAAGGCCGCACCGCCTTGTCGGTGGAAATATTGATGAAATGTTGCACGCCGGCTTCCCGGGAGGCGAGCAGGAGGTTTAGGGTTCCCCCTACATTGTTCTTCACCGCTTCCTCAGGGTATGCCTCCATGTAGTGGATGTGTTTGTGGGCGGCGGCATGGAAGACCAGAGCCGGCCGCTCGGTGCGGAAGAGGTAGAGGATCTTGGACTGGTCCTGTACCGAGACGATCACCGGGACGGCCTCAAGTCGCGGGAAGAGCTCTTTCAGCTCCAGTTGAATGCGGTAGAGTGAGTTCTCCCCTTGCCCCAGCAAGAGAATCCGGCCCGGTCCGTATTGGGCAATTTGGCGTACCAATTCAGCTCCGATAGAACCACCTGCCCCAGTCACAAGAACGGTTTGACGGTAGATGGCGGCAGCCATCTCCTCAAGGTTGATCTTTGCAGGAGTGCGGCGCAGAAGATCTTCCAGTCGCACCTCGCGAACCATCTCCACCTTGACGTTGCCGTCCAGCAACTCATAGACGCCAGGAACGATGCGGAAGGCTACGTTCGCCTCTTTGGACAGCTTGACATACTGCCGCACCACCTCGCCTGGAGCGGAGGGAATGGCAATAAAGACCAGTTCCACGCTGCGCGCGCGCACGACCTCAGTCAAGGCGCTGCGGTCACCCAATACCGGCAAACCCCAAGGGCGGGCGCCCTGCAAGATAGGGTCGTCGTCGATGAAGCCGACTGGGAAGTAACCCAACTCGGGATGTTTGATGATCTCCCGCATCAGCATCCCCCCTGCTTCTCCGGCGCCTGCGATGAGCACGTTCTTCCTACGTTCCTCCACTGGCCAGCGCCTCCTCGTAAACTTGATTGGTCTTCTCCACCATCATCCGCAGAGAGAAGTTCTGCTCCACCCATTGTTGCCCTCGCCGGCCCATGCGTTGCGCTTCCTCGGGATGTCGGAAGAGACGAAGCAGGTTTGCGGCAAAAGCCTTGGCATCGCCGGATGGTGAGAGGAGACCGGTGACGCCATCCTTGACTACCTCCGGCACGCCGCCGACGCGGGTCGCTACGACCGGTTTTTGAAGGCACATGGCCTCCAACAGTGTTACCGGCAAGCCCTCCGAGATCGAGCTGAGAGCGATTACGTCAAGAGCCCCGACCACATTCAGAGGATCCTTGCGGAAGCCGGGGAAAAGGATGGTACGCTCCAACCGGCGTTCCTCCACCGCCCTCTTCAGCGGATCGAGGAATGGACCATCTCCAACGAAGAGGATCTTCGCTTCAGGCATCTCTTGGGCCACTACCCCAGCCGCATCCAAGAGGAGAAAGGGGTTCTTGACCAGCACCAGGCGGGCCAGCATCCCGGCAGCCGGAGCATGGGTGGGAATCTTCAGCTCCCGCCGCATCTCCTCGCTGCTTCGGGATGGGTGGGTAGAGGCGATGTCGATCGAGCAGTGGACCACACGAAAACACTTTGCCGGCGCCACGCCCGATTCCACCAGGCGGACCTTGAGGCCTTCCGAGACAGCGATCAAGCGATGAGCCCAAGGCGTGGTCCAGCGGTCGATAGGGGGGTAGAACCAGCGCTTGAGGGGATTTCTGTAGTCTTCCTTGGGGTAAGAGTAGATCGTCGTGACGATCCGGGCTGGGGTGACATGGGCGGCCAGACGGCCGATGAAATTAGCTCGCACCCCATGCGTGTGTACGATCTGGAAACTCTCACTGGTGATCAGTCGGCGCAGGCGACGTACAACGCGCAAATCGAAGATATTGGCCATTGGCAAGATGGAGAGGGGAATGCCCATTTGGCGAGCTTCTTGGGAGAGCTCGCCTTCCAAGAAACAGACGATGCGCACCTCGTGATTCTGCTGACTTTGTTCCCGGCAGAGTTCCAGAAACTGGTGCTTGGAGCCGGCGATCTCCCCGCCCCCGATCACTTGCAGAACCTTACGCATGGTCGCTTTCTCTACTGAATAGCCCCCGGGAGCTGTCAACTTGTCCGCCTTTTGCCAGCAAGGGAAGAGCCAGCAATAAACCCGCCAAGAACCAGAAAGAAACTGCCAGTGAAGGTTCCTCCCACAGATTCTCGGTGAACATATGCACGATAAAGCCGATTAATCCAGCCTGGATCGCCCAAGCCAGGTTTTTCTGACTGCGCTCGACCAAAACCCGAGCACGCCGGAATCCTTCCCACAAGATACTGAGCAAGAGAAGGAGAAAGAGCCCCAAACCGCCATACCCCGTTTCGGCGAGGGTTTTAAGGTAGTAGTTATCAGCGTAGACGCCCGGCCAGTAGCCGGCTCGATAGGCGACCGCCCCACCGAAAGTCCCCGGCCCGCTGCCCCACAAGGGGTTGGAGGCGGCGATCTCCAGGGCGATATCCCAGCGGTAGATGCGTCCGGCGGAGGCGCTCTTGCTCCAGTATTCTCCGGAGACCAAAGTGGAGAAACGAGTAGCAAACTGTGGAACCAGCGGCAAGAGAAGGGCGACGATCAAAAGCGCTGCCAATACCCGCCGGTCATGGAAGATGCCCAAGAAGAGCAGAGCAATGCCCAGCGCTAGCCAAGCCCCCCGCGTCAGAGTGAAGAAGATGGCCAGTAGGGCTAAGGCAAAGGTCAGGAAGAAGAGCAGCTTGGCCGGCCACTTGCGTTCGTCAAGAAAGAGAACCAAAAAGAGAGGAATGAAGAGAACCAGGTAGCCGGAAAGGGCGTTGGGGCTGGAGAAAATAGAGAAAGCGCGGGAGGAGATGTCTTGCTCGAAGTCTCTGTCCACCCAACCGGCCTTCACCGGAACTTGGGTAACATATTGGTAGATGCCAAAGAGGGAGATGGCGATCAGCACGATCGCCACCACTGCTAACAAGCGGCGCAAGCTTTCCTGATTGCGAATGGCATTGAGAGTAGCCAAGAAGAAGAGGGACGTTTGCAGGATGGCTCGCAGACCCTCAAAGCCCACCGAGAAAGAGACAGGGTTGAAGGCAAGAGAGAGGGCAGTCCAAAGCAAGAGAAGGAGCAGCGCCAAGCTGACCCAAGTGAAGTAGAAGCGCCGTTGTGGGTCGCGAGCCAGGCGCAGCAGGATGGCTAAAAGAATCAAGCCCAACAAAGCGAACGACCAGATCTTGCCGAAGAGGGGTGGCAGCGAACCGCGGATGGCGAAATCCAGCAGAGCGTATGCGGCTACAGCGTAGAGGCCTGCCTCCGGTTCGGCCAGAGTCCAAAAGGCGAAAGCCACGACGGCCGTCAGGCCAAGGACCGGGATCGGACCCCAGAAGAAGGAAGAGAGGCCAAGCCAGCCCCCCAGTGCGACATAGAGGATGGAGTGTCGGCTCTCTAGAAAGGGTCGAGGAAATAGCCGTTGCCACAGTGAGCCGCGCCAGACCTCGGCCGGCAACAACATTCCGGCGAGGCTGAGAAGGAAGAGGGCGAGGGCAGAAATGGACATGGAGAGACCGCGAAGTTCCCCGCTGAAGAAGTTCAGTGCGAAGAAGAGAGTAATGAAGCCGAAGACGGCTGCGGAAAGGCTGGCCAAGGGAGCTTGTTTGGCATCTTGGGCTGCAGCCCGCCAAAGGGCAGCTACGGAGGAAGGTCGCAGGCGTTCAGCGAGGAAGGAGGCGCAGGATTGGACCCACCGGGACCAAGCGCAACGAAGAGGACTCCCTGCCGGGGGCTGTCTAGCTGCCCGGGGCTGAGAAGATGAGGCGGATTTCAAACTCGCTCCATCGGCTGGTGGCCGGTGATACGGTATGACCACCCGGCCGAGGAAACTTCCCTCCAGAACAACCGCCGTCCCACGAGCGGCGCTGTGAACGAAACGAGAGCTTGCGCCGGCCCGCCACCATGCTGCCAAGGCAGTGGCGCAGGCGCCTCCGAAGACCAGCCCCAGCCGCAGAACAAGGCTGGAGGTGGGATGCGGCCGGCTCATGATACGGGTGGTTCGTTGTTCCCGTCAGACGGTTGGTTGTTTGCGGCGTCCGGCGGGAGCAGGCTGCTCTCATCTACCGGGACCGCTTCGCTGCTGCCATTGTCGCCGGCTGGCGTTTCTTCCCCGCTGGGAGTGATGGTGAGAGGTTCGGGGGGGTGTTCCCATGCCGAGAGTATGTCCGCCAGTCCCGCCTCGTCGACAATCCAATAGCTGATCCCATCCAGCAAGGTCGCTTCCCCCGGCGCCATCTCCATCTGGACTTGATTCATGTTCATATTGGCCAGCGCATTCCCCAGGGAGAGGGCTTTGTCGATGGGCAGGTTGGTGGAGACGTAAGGGGTGATCTCGTTGAAGATGAGCGGCAGCTTGAAGACGTTGGCCAGGGTGAAGTGTTGGTCGATCAAGGCGGAGAGGAATAGCTGCTGCTTGCTGACCCGGGCGATGTCTCCCTCCGGGTAATAGCGGTAGCGCACGAAGGCCAGGCACTGCTCGCCGTTGAGGTGCTGCAGGCCGGGCTCTAGATCGATCCCCTCCTGCGGGTAGTACATGCGCTCCTCTATGTTTAAGTCCACTCCTCCGAGGATCTCCATGGCCCGGGAGAAACCATCGAAGTTGATCTCCACGTAGTAGTGGATGCTCTGTCCCAACAACTGAGAGACCGTCTCCAATAGAAGCGGGATGCCGCCGAAGAAGTGAGCATGATTGATCTTGTCCATGCCGTAGCCGGGGATCGCCACTCGCGAGTCGCGGGGTATGGAGAGGATCAGGACGGCCGGCTCGGGCCGGGTGGTGTCTACGCTGACGAAGATGATCGTATCGGAACGGCTCTCCGTCTCACCGGGACGAGCGTCTACTCCCATTACGAGGAAATTGATCTTCTCCCCCGGGGTGGGCTCCGGCAACTCGATCGGCGTCTCGCTGCCGCCCACCAGCACCGGCCGCTGCATCTCCTGCCAGCGCCAATAGAACCAGCCGGCTGTCCCTCCTACCAGCAGCACCAGGACGGCCAGGGCGACGATCAGCGCTTTTTGCCAGGCTCGCATGCGGTTTCCACTCATGGCTGTCATTCTATTCGCTTTTTCATGCCTCTTCAATCGTGGCGCCGGAGAGCTGCTATGCGCACCTTGGCTCGCTCCAGGAAGGGAACGATCTCCTTCACTTTGAAGAGGTAGAGGAGGAGGCCGTAGAGGAGGGAACCGGTCAAGATCAAAGCGCCCATCTCCAACAGCCGCCCAGTGACCCGTTGCACATCCAGGACATGCAGCAGCAATCCGTCCAACAACCAACAGACAGCGCCCATGATGGCAGCAGCGGCGATCATCTTGCCGCAAGATCGAGCGATGGCATTGATGCCGATCGGACCAACCTTGCGGCGCAGAAACCAAGTCATCAGGATCAGGTTGAAGAAGGAGGACAGCGAGGATGCCAAAGCCAAGCCTCCCAGACCGAGGGGGCCGATCAGGAGGAAATAGAGGCCAATCTGCAGGGCCAGCCCGAGCATCGTCACCAACACTGGGGTGAGGGTGTCCTGCATGGCATAGAAAGCACGGAAGAGGATCATCAGGGTGGAGTTGGCGAAGAGGCCTGGGGCGTAGAGAGCCAGTGCGATGGAGGCAAGACCGGTTCCGAAGGTGGTCAACTCGCCGTACTGGAAGAGGACGCGGGTGATAGGGGTGGCCAGAACGATCAAGGCCACGGTGGAGGGGATAATGAAGAGGGCGGTGGCGGTGATGGCCCAGCGGATGCTCTCCTTGGCCTCAGTGAAGCTTCTTCTGGAGATCTGGCCGGTGAGGGTGGGGTAGATGGCTGTGGTTACGCTCATGGCAAAGATCCCCAGGGGCAGTTGGACGATCACGCCAGCGTTGCGCAAAGCGGTGAAAGCTCCTTCCACCAGGTAAGAGGTGAGGCGGGCCTCGAAGAAGGGGGAGAGCTGATCGATGGTCGCAGAGAGCAGTAGGGGCAGCGCCAATAGGGCCATCCGCTTCAAATCGGGGTGACTGAGGATGCGCCAGTCGTAGTGGAAGCGGACCCCCCCCAGACCCGGCAACTGAGCCAGAAACTGCGCGCCGGCGGCGATCGACCAGCCCACGGCGGCAGCCTGAATGCCAAGGTCGCGAAAGAGGTAGATGAATAGGATGAGAGCGCTGTTGAATGCCACCACTGCCAAGGCCGGCATGGTGAATCGTTGGAAGGTGTTCAGCAGAGATGTTAAGAGGCCGGCCCAACCGAGGAAGACCAATGCCGGAAACATAATCTGCGAGAGCTGGGTGGTGAGAGCTTGGTCCTCGGGGCTGGAGTTGGGATTCAACCAAGAAGTGAGGGTGGGGGCGAATAAGACTCCCAACAAGGAGACTGTCAACAAGATCAAAAAGAGTATGTTGAAGAGGGCGGAGGCCAATCGCCACAGTTGTTCGCGCTCCCCCTTCACCAAGTAGCGGGTGAAGAAGGGGATGAAAAGGGCGGAAAGCAAGACCCCGATGAGGACGTTGTAGAGCATATTGGGCAGCGTGTTGGCTCTCAGGAAAGCGTCCGATGCGCTGCCGAAGTAGAATGCGGAGAGGAGCGCCTTCCAAACATAACCCAGGAAGCGGCTGAAGACCGTTGCCAGCATCAGAATGCCGGCGAAACGGGCGATGCGAGAGTCGGTCACCTAGGGGGTTAAGAGAGGAGCAGGGTACTCGCCCCTTGGAGGGACGAACTCGATGCCCATGATCAACCCGGAGAATTTGTACACCGAGCCAAGCACCGGCTTGTCCATCGAGACGATGATACTGATCCCTATCTTCATCTCCTGCCCCTTGAACTCGAAGTTCCCGCTCTGGGCCACCCGCGGCGTATGGGCTACGATGAAGACGCTCACGAGGTGAGGATGGTCGATGACTATCATCTCGCCATCGGCTGTGGTCACTGGGACTCGAGCCGGCCGAACTGTCACTTCGGCAACCTCCAGCAGGACATTTCCTCCTCCGTCGGTAGCCTGGTCGCCGACTTTCACCCATTTGGCGATGTCCGGCTCGACATTCCCCCAGGCCAACGTCACCTGGCAGTCCTGCGCGAAGGCTTGGTTGTCCGAAGGCGAGAAGTATTTCAGGCCGAGGAATGCCAGAACCCCTACGACGATCAAGACAACTAACAGGTCGAAGACATTGATTTTGCCAAACAGTTTACCTTGTGAATCGATCAGCGGCATTTGTTTGGTCTCCTTTCACTCGACAGCCGCCGGCAACTTGACAGCCACCGGTAGGGTGCTTCGTCTTATTCTAGCGCCAAGTCGCGCCAGTTTCCTTTCCATCTCTTCATAGCCGCGGTCGATGTGCTCCACGCCGTCTACTTCACACAGACCACGGGCAGCTAGCGCTGCCAGAACCAACGAAGCGCCTCCACGCAGATTGGGGGCGGCAACCTGGGCTGGGTGAAGAGACTCCACGCCGTGGATGACAGCGCCTCCGCCCTGGAGTTGGATATTTGCGCCCATCTTGCTCAGCTCGGAAGTAATCAATAAGCGGTTTTCAAAGACGGTCTCACTGATTAGACTGATCCCTTCGGCCAAGCAGAGCAGGATCAGCATCTGGTTTTGCAGATCCGTTGGGAATCCGGGGTAGGGCATGGTCTTGATGTCCACCGGCTTGGGACGGTGGTTGGCGCGTAGATGCACTTTGCTCTTACTCGTCTCCAATTGAGCCCCCGCTTCCTGCAGTTTCACTAATAAAGGTTCGAGGTGAGCAGGAACCGTATTTTTGAGAACAATCTCGCCTCGGGTGATTGCGGCAGCTACCAGGTAGGTGCCACCCTCGATGCGGTCGGGGATCACGCGGTGGCTGGCGCCGTGCAACTGGCGCACTCCTCGAACCTGGATCATCTTGGTCCCCGCTCCACGGATCTTTGCTCCCATCTTGCGCAGCATATTGCAGAGATCGGCAATCTCAGGCTCTTCCGCGACGTTCTCGAGGATGGTCTCTCCCTTGGCCAAGGACGCGGCGCAAACCAGGTTCACCGTCGCCCCCACCGAAGGGTAATCCAGGTAGATGCGCCGACCCAAGAGACGCTTTCCCTGGACCAGGATGTAACCGCCATCTAACCGAGCCTCTGCTCCCAGGGCTTGGAAGCCCTTGAGGTGATAATTGACCGGTCTCGCGCCGATGTTGCACCCTCCCGGGAAGATGATGCGGGCTTGTTTGGCGCGAGCCAGCAAGGGGCCGGCCAGAGAGAGCGAGGCGCGCAGGCCGGCAGCCGCCGGGTTGCTCACCTCAGGGTTCAGTTCCTTGCGACTGGAGGTGACCATGCGATGGCCGGCTGGGTCGAAGGAAACCTCAGCTCCCACCTCGCGCAGCAGCGTCATCATGGAGAAGACGTCCTGGATGGCCGGCACATTCTCCAAAATCACTGGATCAGCCGTCAGCAGAGTGGCCGCCATCAGATGAACAGCCGAATTCTTGGCGCCTTGCGCCGAAACAGAGCCCCGCAGGGGGACGCCGCCTTCAATGGAAAAATGCATTTATTCCCTTTCTATTGGGATTTTTGATTTATGATTTAATTAATTTCCATTTGTAATTTGTAATTTGTAATTTGTAATTTGTAATTAGTTATATCATTGGACGGGATCTGGGAGAAATTCTGCGACCGTCTCGGCAGGCAAAGAAAAAAAACGGCGGATAGCGGCATGAATCCGGCGGGAGGCATGCCCATCGCCGAAGGGGTTGGCGGCCAGCGTCATGCGCCGGTAGGAATCCTCATTCTCAAGCAGTTGCCGGCAGGCTCGCCGCACACCTGTACAGTTAGTGCCGATGACCCGCACAACACCAGCTTTCACACCCTCAGGGCGCTCTGTGACTCGCCTGGTCACCAGCGCTGGGCGGTGGAAGGAGGGAGCTTCCTCCTGGATCCCACCCGAATCGGTCACCACGAAGTAGCATTTTTGAAGCAGTGAGAGGAAATCTAGGAAGGTTAAGGGTTCGAAAAGATGGACGTTTCTCAAGCCGGAGACGACCGGAAGCAAAGATGCGCGCACGATTGGATTTTTATGCAGGCTGAGTGCGATGTCCAACTCTGGATAATGCCGAGCTATATCGGCCAGAGCTTGCCCGATCTGCCGCAGAGGCTCACCCCAATTCTCCCGGCGATGCACCTCCACCAGGAGGAAGGGCCGCTGGGGAGAGAGTGGAGCGGGCAGAGGCATCGAAGCCAACTGTGGCGCCAAGCCCAACAACGCATCCACAGCCGTGTTCCCGGTAACAAGGATGCGATCGGCAGGGATCCCTTCACGGCGCAAATTACGCCGAGCCCCAACGGTGGGAGCAAAGTGAAGGGCGCTCAACTGGTCAGTCAGGAGGCGATTTACCTCCTCCGGGAAGGGGTTGTTTCGGTCGAAAGAACGCAAGCCGGCTTCCACGTGGCCGATTGGCACTTGGTGATAAGTGGCGGCCAAGGCGCCGGCCAAGGTGGTAGTGGTGTCGCCGTGGACCAAAACCAGGTCAGGTTTCTTTCGAGCCAGCAAGCGGTCCAAGCCGGAGAGACTGCGCGTGGTGATCTGGGCGAGGCTTTGGCGGGCTTGCATGATCTTTAGGTCCACATCAGCTTCCAAGTTGAAGAGTTGCAACACCTGGTCAAGCATCTCGCGATGCTGGCCGGTGACCACTAAAAAGTGGCATAGATCCGGGTCTGCGCGCAAACGCTGAACGGTGCGTCTACTTTGTGCCAAACAAGCGGTCTCCGGCATCACCCAGACCTGGCAGGATATAGCCGTGTTCATTCAGATGCTCGTCCAGGGCAGCGGTGAAGATCGGCACATCGGGGTGCGCGGCGGAGAGGGCTTGAACCCCTTCCGGGGCGGCGATGATGCAGAGGAACTTGATCTCCCGCGCCCCATTCTCCTTAAGGATGGAGACTGCCTGAACAGCCGAGCCTCCGGTGGCTAGCATCGGGTCGACGACCAGCACTTTCATCTCCGGAAGGTTGAGCGGTAGTTTGTGGTAATAGCGGACGGGAGTCAGCGTAGCAGGGTCACGGTAGAGGCCGATGTGCCCGACCCGTGCGTTGGGCAACAAGCGAAGGATCCCGGAGGACATCACCAGGCCGGCGCGGAGGATGGGGATGATGGCAATGCGCTTGATGTCCACCACCTTGGCAGTGGCAAGGGCAAGTGGCGTCTGTACCTCAACCTCGCGCGTGGGCAGGTCGCTGAAGACCTCGAAGGTCATCAAGACGCTCAGTTCCTCCACTAGCTCGCGGAATTCCTTGGCGTTGGTTTCCCGATCGCGCAACAAGGTCAATTTGTGCTGGATCAGGGGATGCTGGATTTGCACCAAAACAGCCTGCGGCAGCATGCCTGCACTCATCAGAACCAGAGGGGGAAACGCTTGGTGAGTGTGACGATCTCGGCGCGAACCGATTCCAGGACGACGGGGTCATTGCGTCCTTCAATCGTTCGGGCGATCAGCCGGCCGACCTGCTTCATTTCCTCTTCCTTCATCCCGCGAGAGGTGAGGGCGGGTGTCCCTAAGCGCAGGCCGGAGGCGATGAAGGGGCTGCGCGTTTCGAAGGGGATGGTGTTCTTATTGGTGGTGATGTTCACCGAATCAAGCAACAACTGCGCTTCCTTTCCGGTCACACCTTTGTTGGTGAGATCAACCAACATCAAGTGATTGTCGGTTCCCCCGGAGACCAGGCGGAAACCCTGCTCGAGCAAGCTGGCAGCCAGGGCTTTGGCATTGGCAACAGTCTGGCGTTGGTATTCCTTGAATTCTTCGGTCATCGCTTCGCCGAAACAGACCGCTTTGGCGGCGATGACGTGCTCTAACGGCCCCCCTTGAAGGCCCGGGAAGATCGCTTTGTCGATTTGCTTGGCCAGTGCGGCCTGGCATAGAATCAGCCCGGAGCGCGGGCCACGCAATGTCTTGTGGGTAGTGGAGGTGACGACATGGGCGAAAGGCGCTGGAGAAGGGTGAACTCCAGCGGCCACCAGGCCGGAGATGTGAGCCATGTCCACCAGCAAGTAAGCATTATTCTCGTCAGCGATCCGGCGGAAGCGGGGAAAGTCGATGATGCGGGAATAGGCTGTAGCGCCGGCCACGATCATCTTCGGTTTGTGCTCCAAGGCCAAGCGTTGGACCTCGTCCATATCGATTCGTTCGTCAATTCTACTGACGCCGTAGGGTATGAACTTCCACAGGCGACCGGTGACGTTCACTGGACTGCCATGGGTAAGGTGACCGCCATCGGTCAGATTCATGGCCATGATGGTCTCTCCGTACGGGACCAAGGCGTTATAGGCCGCCACATTGGCCGAGGCGCCGGAGTGCGGTTGAACGTTGGCGTGTTCCATGCCGAAGAGTTCCTTGGCTCTCTCGATGGCTAAGTTCTCTACCATGTCTACGAACTCACACCCACCGTAGTAGCGTTTCCCCGGATAACCTTCAGCGTACTTGTTGGTCAATACAGAACCTTGGGCTTCCAATACAGCCCGGCTGGCATAGTTTTCCGAGGCGATCAACTCCAGCTTGTCTCGCTGACGGTTCTCCTCAAGATGGATCATCTCTTGAACTTGGGGATCACTCTCCATCAAGCGCCTTCCGGATACGACGATGCTCATCTGGTGAAAACTCCTTTCTCGAGAGGGGCACCCTGCCGGGGGCTGTCTTGCTGCCGGGGGCTGTCTTGCTGCCGGGGGCTGTCTTGCTGCCGGGGGCTAGCCTCCTGCTCGATGCGCTCGATCTTGGCCACTCTGCGTTGATGTCGTTCTTGGTCGGAATAGGGCGTTTTCAGCCATACCTCGACGATCTCCTCGGCCAGACGCAATCCGATCATTCCGCCACCCAGGCAAAGCACGTTGGCTTGGTTGTGTTCCCGCGCCAAGCGGGCGGAGAGGGAATCATGGCAGAGGCTGGCTCGGATCCCATGAACCTTGTTTGCCGCAATGGAAACACCGATTCCAGTAGTGCAGATGAGGATGCCGGCGCCGGCCGAGCCATCCGTGACAGCATGAGCTACAGCCTGGGCAAAATCCGGGTAATCCACCGACTGCGCGTTAATAGCCCCCGGCAGCATGACAGCCCCCGGCAGGGCGTCTGTGCCAAGATCCATCACTTGATAACCCTTCGCCAAGAGGAAAGGCTTCAATTCTTCTTTCAATCGATAGCCGCCATGGTCGCTGCCAATGGCGATCAGGAGATCACACGCACCCATTCCAAGGTCTCGTCTTCCGCTCCATGGATATCTGCCCCGTAGTCCTTCAACTGCAAGGTGTAGTCGATGATCCCTACGTCGATCTCTTCCCCGGGACAGATAATCGGGATGCCGGGGGGGTAGGGAGTGATGGTCTCAGCGCAGGCGCGTCCTGTCGCCTCTTGCAACGGGATGCGCTTGCTCGCAGCGAAGAAGGCCTCGCGCGGGGAAAGCAGTTGACGGGGGATCGGAGGCATCCCCATCGGTGGGCGTTTGCAGCGGGAAGGGTCTCCGGACGCTGACTCAAGGATAACTCGCAGGCCATTCAAAAGGGAAGCGATGCTTTCTTCGGTGTCCCCGGCAGTGACGATGGCCAGCACATTCCACGGATCGCCCATCTCCACTTCCACCCCTTGCTCGCGCAGCAGATCGAGGGCGTGGTAACCAGTGATTCCCAACTGCTGGAAGTGAATCGTCAATTTAGTGGGGTCCAGGGCATGCGCTCCAGCCTGGCCCACGACCTCTTCACCGAAGCAACGCAAAGGAGACATCGCATTGATCTCCTGTCGGGCCATCTCAGCCAGCTCGATGGCTCTTTCCCACAGCTCCTGGCCGAAGTTAGCCATCTGCCAACGGGCGGCGTCCAAGGAAGCGGTGAGAAGGTAAGAGGGGGAAGTGCTCTGCATCATCCGTAATACGGAGCGGACGCGTTCTAAAGGAATACGTCCGCAATGCCAGTGCAGCAGAGAGGACTGCGTCAGGCTGCCCAGCGTCTTGTGGGCGCTATGCACAACCATGTCGGCGCCAGCTTTCATAGCCGGCTCCTCGAAGTGGGGGTGGAAGGTGAAGTGCGCCCCGTGCGCCTCATCCTGGAGGTACGGCAAGCCGTGAGCATGGACCAGTTCAGCGAGGGCGCGGGAGTCCGCGGAGAGGCCGTAGTAATTGGGGGAGGTCACCAGCACGGCCTTGGCGCCGCGATGTTTGCGCAGAGAGGTCTCCATCAGGTAAGAAGTGATCTGGCCGGGAATCCCCATCTCGTTTTGATAGGGGGCATGAATGTAGTGGGGAATCGCCCCGCTCAGGATTAGCCCGCCATAAGCGGAGCGGTGCGATGTACGGGAAAGGATCACCTCATCGCCATCGCTCAAGGACGACAGCAGCATTGTGACGACGCCTGAGGTGCTGCCGTTAACTAAGAAGAATGTTTTATCAGCGGCGAAGGCCTCGGCCGCCAAATCCTGCGCTTGGGCGATGATCCAGTGCGGTTTCTGCAGATGGTCGATCGGATCCAGCTCAGTAAGATCCATTCGGAAGACGGCTGGTCCAAGAGCTTCCAGCAGTGGGGATGGCACGCCGAAGTGGCCTTTGTGTCCCGGCACATGGAAGCGGCTGGCCCCTCTCTGGATATGTTCAAGCAACCCCTCTAAGAGGGGAATATCTTGCTGGGTGCATAGGGCGTCCCTCGTCGGAATGCTCTCCAATGAAGGACAGATGGCGCTGATTACCACGTTGTTTTATCACCTTCTTTCATAGAATGCCCGACTAACCGGAGATATATTATCGCGGGCGCCGGCTTTTGCAAGAGGAAAGCGCGACCAAACCCCCGCTTTTGCGGGAATAGCCATGTTTCCGCATAGAAATCAAGTGACTAAGTGATTCAGTGAACCAGTGACCTACTGTCCTACTTAGCCACTAATCCACTTAGCTACTTAACCACTTAGCCACTGCCCCACTTGATTACTGTTTTCCAGAGTGGTCGGGGCGGCCGGATTTGAACCGACGACCTCTTGGTCCCGAACCAAGCGCTCTACCAAACTGAGCCACACCCCGACGGCGCCTGCTGCAAGTGCCTAGACTATAGACGAAGCCTTTTGGGCTGTCAATTTGGCGGTGATGGGAGCAGGCGGGCAACCAACGCTGCCACTTCAGCTCTGGTGGCAAAAGATTGTGGACGGAAGGAGCCGTCCGGGTAGCCATCCCAAGCTCCCTGCCAGGCGCCTGACTCGATCGGCAGGAACGCCCAGTCACTGGCGCTTAAATCGGTAAAAGTCGGAGCGTAGTTGGCAGGTATGGAGGGCCATTGGAAGACTCGATTGATCATAGCGGCCAGTTCGGCGCGGGTTACGGGAGCGGTCGGGTGGTAACCCCCATCCGGATATCCCTCCACAATCTGTGCTTTCCATAAACGTTCAATATAGGGAGTTGCCCAGTAGCCGGGCTCCAGGTCGCGGAAGAGGAGCGTATCACTTCGAGTCAGTGGGAGTTCAAAGCCGAGGGAGAGGATCTTGGCCATCTCAGCGCGGGTCAAAGGGCTCTCGGGTTGGAAGGTGCCGTCCGGGTATCCAGAGAGGATCCCTGGCGGAAGCAACTGGGCGATGGCAGAGGATCCCCAATGTCCGCGCGTGTCGGGGAAAAGGAGGATAAAGGAGAAAACCGCTTGCGCCTGGCCCTTCGCGCTGCCGGCTTGGGCTTTCATCGGATAGACGCCAGGTTTGCTGAATTGAGGGGTGATGGTGAGGGTGCTTTGAAAGGTCTCTGCCGCTACGGCGCGTGGGGGTGAGAATTGGTAGCTGACGAGCTGGGATGTCTCCAGGGTGAGAGCCGGGCTAGAGGTGGAGGAGTCATCGTAGAGGAAGAAATCAAGCGTGGCGGTCCCTGTTTCCCACGTGTAGGCATAAGGAGCGGCTGGAGAAAGCTCCAAGCTCTTTTTGTTGGAAATCGTCAAGGGGAGTACCTTCAACTGGCCGGCCGCCGAGGCGGTGATCTCAAGCGTGTAAGAACCAGGGACATAAGGCGGAGCTGTGCTCAAGGTTAAGATGGCGACTCCCGGAAGGGTCAGGGTGTTAGGGTTGATCAAGGCGGAGATACCGGCGGGCAAGCCGTTGACGGCCAAGGAAACGGAGGTTTGGCTTTCCCCCAACAGGATCACTGTCACCGAAGCTTCCGAGTCGGGGCCCAATTCCACCGAAGAGGGGAGCAGCAACAGACGAAAATCCTCGCCCTCGGCCAAAGTTGAAGCCCCCCCTGCCAGGGTGAGCAGAACCAGCGCGACAAGCAGCAAGGGGAGGAGCCGGCTCATCCTAGAACTCAATCCCGGAACAAGCGGCGATCCCTTGCCGCCAGCCATGCTTGACCTCATGGATCTCCGAAACAGTGTCAGCTAACTCCACGATCTCATTCGGGGCGCCTCGCCCGGTGAGGATCAGATGTAGGTCGGGGGGTTTTTCTCTAAGCAGGGCCAAGACCTCTTCTAAGGAGAGGAGATCGTAGGTGATGGTAGGGAAAATCTCATCCAAGATGAGGATTTGCCAATTCGCTGAGCATAGAGATCGGCGGGCTAAGCTCAAGCCGTTCAGCGCTGCCGCGCGGTGCATCGGCAGATCCTCGGGGCGCTCCTTGAAGACAAATCCGGCGCCCACCAAATGGATCTCTAAATATGGATCAAGCATGGTCGCTGCCTCCATCTCACCACTGCGCTCGGCCTTGAGAAACTGCAACACTTGGACGCGCATCCGGTGGCCGACAGCCCTCAGTGCCAAGCCAAGAGCAGCCGTGGTTTTGCCCTTGCCGTCGCCGGTGAAGACTATCAAGCGCCCTCGACGGACGATCGCGCAGCGGTCGGGCGGTCCGTGAGCTTCCTCTCTTTCGTTCATTGATCCCTTTCCGGTCGTTTAGGCCAGTGTACGCACAAAGAGGATGGGGTTCAAGTTAAAGTAATCAGCCTGCGGCAGCATGTCTGCTAGATTCAGCAGCTAAGTGGCTGAGTGGTTAAGTGCCTGAGTAAGATCAAAACGGTTCTTTTTCATTTCAAGTGGGTAATCCTGCCTTACCGTCTTCCAGCTTCCCTGTAAATAGCCCCCGGCAGGGTGTTCATAGCGATGCTGGTCTTCAGGTTCTTGAAGATTCTGGCGCCGCGAGCCTTTGCCTTGGTTGCCTGAACCAGGCTGTTTGTACCCAGCCTGCGGCAGCATGTCTTCTACAGGATGCCGCAATTGATCTTGTTATCATGCCATCTCAGCGCTCCCCCTGGGACCGCGGCGCCCCAGTGCGGCATCCTCGCCTGTTTCGCTCCCCCTGGGACCGCGGCGCCCCAGTGCGGCATCCTCTTCTCTTTGATCCACCGCCCCGCGTCTGAACAGCATCGATATCTTGGGTATTCTCCTTCAGCTCTGCCAGCATTTGTTCCAATGCCTATTGTGGCAGAGAACTTGCTGCCGCAGACTGATATGCTGCCGCAGACTAATATCCTGCCGCAGACTGTTCCGAGCTGAATAGCCCCCGGCAGCTAGACAGCCCCCGGCAGCTAGACAGCCCCCGGCAGCTAGACAGCCCCCGGCAGGGAGTCCTGTGTCGAAGTGAGGCAGATAGCCGCGAGAGTGTCACCCTCGGGCTGGTTGCTCCCCATAGCGATTGTCTTCCGTCTGATCAATGCTGATGCCGCACTGGGGTGCGGCGGTCCCAGGAAAGCCGACAATCCTAGGAATGGTCCCAGGAAAGCCGACAGTCGCAGGAATGGTCTCGGTCCCAGATTTGCCGCACTGGGGCGCCACGGTCCCAGGGGTAAGTTACGCCGGAGCGGTTCTCGTAGGGGCGGGTTTCAAACCCGCCCACGCACGGGCTGTCTCGGCATAGTGATGCCTCATTCTCCAGGACGCCCTGCCGGGGGCTATCGACCTGCCGGGAGCTATCGAGCTGCCGCAAGTTGACTTGTTGTCGTCAGCCTTGATAATCCCAGAGACTTTGTTTGCCCTTACTAGACATGCTGCCGCAGGCTGTTCTGTACCCACTCAGTTTGAGAAAGAACCTTCAAAACAGACCTTGACTCTTCGAACTGACTAGATCACTAAACTACTTGACTGCTAAACTACTAAATTACTTGTCTACTGATACAATGACCTATGTCGATGCGATTCGGGACCGCAGGCGTTCCCCTTCAAGCCAAGGACGCCTCCACCCTGTCCGGCTTGGAAGCGCTTTCTTCATTGAGCTTGGGCTGTATGGAGATGGAGTTCGTGCAAAGAGTGACGATGGGAGAGAAGATGGCCGGCTTGGTACAGCAGAAAGCGGCTGCTTTAGACATCTCTCTGTCCGTTCATGCTCCCTATTATCTGAACTTCAACGCCCATGATCCCGGGATCATGGAGGCTTCGCACAAGCGTCTCAGCGCTGCTGCGCGGATCGGTTACCTGGCGGGGGCAACGGATATCGTCTTTCACCCCGGTTTTTACCAGGGAGACTCTCCGCAGACGACCTTCGCCAAGGTGCAAAGAGAACTAGCCAAGCTGATTAAAGACCTACAGGCAGCAGGAATTCATTCTCGCTTGCGGTGCGAGACGACGGGCAAACACGGACAGTTCGGTTCTTTGGAGGAAACGCTGCAGTTGGTCGTCGAGACCCCCGGACTGTCCGCCTGTTTCGATTTCTCTCACCTTCACGCCCGCAAACAGTACCATGAAGCGGCAGATTTCCGGCGCGACCTGGAGCGGATCGGAACGGTCCTGGGAGCTTCCGCCCTGCAAGAACTTCATATTCATCTTTCCGGCATGCAGTACACGGCAGCGGGAGAGCGCAACCATCTCAACTTGGCCGATTCGGACTTCCCTTATGGGGCGATGCTGCAAGCCTTGCGGGACGTAGGGGCGAGGGGGCGAGTGGTGTGCGAGAGCCCCAACCGGGAGGGAGACGCTATGCTCCTTCAGGACGCTTGGCGTCAGCTCGAGGCTGCTTCTTAGGGCATGCTCTCTGGGGCGGTTACAGGTGGCTTCCCCTCGTTTTCGCGGGGGTGATCTGCGCCTAAAGGGAGGGGAGTGACTTGGAGGATCTCTTCTATCAGGTGGATGGCGTCCTCTCCGCGCAAGCGGGCTTCGGTCTTGAGGATCAGACGGTGCGGCAGCACCACCGGCGCCGAAAACTTGACGTCATCCGGAAGGACGAAAGAGCGTCCGCACCCCAAGGCCCAAGCTTGACTGGTCTGCATCAGGGCGAGGCTGGCGCGGGGACTGGCTCCCAGGTAGATGTCCTCGTGGCGGCGGGTGGCTTCAGCGAGGGCTACGATGTAAGCCAGGATGGTCTCATCGACGCGCACCAGTCTAGCTTGCCGCTGCGCTTGACATAGCTCCTCGGGGTCCGCAACCGGCTTCAAGGTGTGGATGGGATGCTCGCAGCGGAGGCGCTCCAGCATCTCGGCTTCCTCGGAGGCGGTTGGGTAACCCATCTGTAAACGAACCAGGAAGCGGTCGATCTGTGCTTCAGGCAAGGGGAAAGTGCCCTCATACTCGATCGGGTTCTCGGTGGCCAGCACGAGGAAAGGTTGAGGCAGGGGGTAGGTGATCCCATCGATGGAAACCTGCTGCTCCCCCATCGCTTCCAGCAAGGCTGACTGAGTCTTGGGCGTGGCTCGGTTGATCTCGTCGGCCAAGAGGAACTGACTGAAGAGAGGGCCTGGGCGAAACTCGAAAGACTGGTTCTGCTGATTGAAAACATTGAGTCCGGTAACATCGGTGGGAAGCAGGTCAGGGGTGAACTGCAGACGACGAAAGGTACAGCCGAAAGAGCGGGCCAAGGCCCGACAGAGGATCGTCTTTCCCACTCCCGGCACATCTTCCATCAGGATGTGACCGCCGGCAAAGACGGCCGCTAAAGCAAGACGGATCGTCTCCCGCTTGCCGATGATGACGCGCTCGATGTTGGCCAGCACACGGCCGGCTAGCTCAGATGCTCTTTGGGGTTCCACCATGCGCCAGCTCCTTGACCCGTTGGGGCGTGTAGGGGCAGCTCTCGTTCAACTCGCAAGCTTGCCAATCGGCCACCCGATCGATGAAGAGGATCCCATGAAGGTGGTCGATCTCATGTTGTAGAACCCGGGCCAACATCCCGTCCCCGGCCAGTTCGAATGGCTTCCCTTCCTTGGAGAGGGCTTTCACTTTTACCCAACTCGATCGCTGAACAGGCGCATAGAAGCCTGGAACGCTGAGACAGCCCTCTTGGCGAGACTCTTTTCCACGGTGGGCGATGACGCGCGGATTGACCAGGGCGACAAGATCTTCTTCCTCTTGTCCGACGTTGCGATCGACGATGATGACCTGCTCCAAGACTCCCACCTGGGGAGCTGCCAAACCGATCCCAAGCGGATCTTCGCGCAATGTCGAGATCAGTTTCTCGATCAATTTGCGTGTCTGGGCGGTGACTTCTCGCAAGGCCTTCGACTTTTTTCGCAGGAGCGGATTAGGGACTGAAAGGATCTTCATTTAGACCTCAGCCTCTTCGCCTACCCTTTGCAACAGTTCAACTCCCGGAAGCATGACAGCCCCCGGCAGGGTGACAGCTCCCGGCAGGGCGTTCTGCATCGTTTCTGCCGATCCCCAGCAAAGCTCAGCTTTCCGTGACGGCCGGCTCCGCGGGATGCTTGCTGCGGTAATCGGCGATGGCTGCCTGCAGCGCTTCCTCGGCCAGCACCGAACAGTGAATCTTGGCTGGAGGGAGTCCACCTAGCGCTTTGATCACTGCCTGGTTGGAGATTTGCTCGGCTTCATCCAAGGTCTTGCCCTTGACCAGCTCGGTGACCATCGAGCTGGTGGCAATGGCTGCCCCACAGCCGAAGGTCTGAAACTTTATATCAGTAATCTTTTCGTCTTCCACCTTGATCATTAACCTCATCACATCCCCGCAAACTGGGTTGCCGACCTCGCCGATGCCGTCCGCATCTGCGATTTCACCCATATTATGAGGCTGAAGGAAGTGCTCCATGACTTTCGCGCTATATCCTATACTCATTTTCGTTCCTTTCTTATTGGCCATTCATGATAACATTTTTCCTGGTTGACATGCTGCCGCAGGCTGGTAACTAATTCCCAACTCTGAGGAGGGATACCTTTGTTCGACTTGATCGTCATCGGCGCCGGTCCGGCCGGTTATGTGGCTGCGCTTTATGGAGCCCGCAAAGGGATGAAAGTGGCAGTAGTGGAGAAAGACCAGGTGGGCGGCGTCTGCCTGAATCGCGGTTGCATCCCCTCCAAGGCGCTCATTGCTTCTGGGGAGACTTACGAGCGCATTCTGCGCGCAAAAGAGTTCGGCATCGACCTGGATGGCCGCGCTTCCCCCAACCTTCCCGCTATCGTCCAGCGGAAGGAGAGGGTCGTCGAGCTGATGCGCAAGGGGGTGGAAAGCCTCTTCAAGGGCAGCCAAGTGACGCTTCTCCGCGGTGATGCGCGAGTTCTCGCCCCTGGCCTGATTGAGGTTAACGGGGAGCAGGTCGAGGCCAAGCGCTTGCTTGTCGCCACCGGCTCCTCCCCATCCACATTGCCCGGCTTCCCCCTCTCCGGGCGGCGTGTCCTCTCTACCGACCATATCCTTTCCCTGACCGACCTTCCCAAGCGTTTATTGGTGCTGGGAGCCGGCGCGGCAGGATGCGAGATGGGCTTTTTCTTCTCCATGTTGGGGGTCCAGGTGACCCTCGTGGAGTTAATGCCGAGGGCTCTTCCGGGGGAGGATGAGGACATCTCCCGTCTCTTGGAACGGGAGATGCGCCGGCGCAAGATCCAATTCCTGCCGGGGGTGAAGGTGGAAGGGATGGAGGAGGGAAGCGATGGGGTGAAGCTGTTCCTCCCGCAAGGGAAGGTTCTAGAGGGGGACTATCTTTTCGTCTCCATCGGTCGTCTGCTCCACAGCCGCGGGTTGGGCTTGGAGGAGCTGGGCGTTCGATTGGGGGGGAAAGGAGAGATCGAGACCGATGGCCGCATGCGCACCAATGTCACCGGAATCTACGCGGCCGGCGATGTCATCGGCGGACTCCTGCTGGCTCATGTCGCCTCGGCAGAGGGCAAGGTGGCGGTGGACGAGATGTTGGGGCAGGCCACCCCCATCAATTATGAGAAGGCGCCCTGGGCTATTTTCACTTCGCCTGAGATCGGTCGTGTCGGCCTCACCGAGCGGGAAGCGCTGGCGCGCCTGGGCGAGGTCCGCGTGGGGCGTTTCCCCTATCGAGCCTTGGGAAAGGCTCAAGCCATCGGGGAGACGGCTGGGGAAGCCAAGATCGTGGCCAGTGCGTCCGGGGAGATCCTAGGTGCGCACATCATCGGCGCCGGCGCCTCGGATCTGGTGCAGGAGGTCTCCACGCTGATGCAGGCAGGCGCGACGCTGAACGGGCTTCGCCAGGCGGTCTTCTCGCACCCAACCCTCTCTGAGGCAGTGATGGAGGCGTTCGAAGATCTGGAGGGGTTGTCGCTTCATCAGCTTTCACCCACCAAGGGATCGTGACAATGTCGTTTTTTTTCACGCAAGCGACCGGTTGAGGGGAGATCCCCTCTGTCCATTACTTGATTTCGGCGCTAAAATAGCAATGATGGCAGTCAGAGTTTTTCAAACAGATCGGAAAGGGGGTAGCGCGAATAGGAACTCGAACGTGTGGCATCGGCGCCTGCGCCGATGCTTCTTCAGGAGGAAGGGTGGCGGCTCAGGAACGTAGCTCCTTCCGGATACCCGAGACCAAGTTGTGCGGAAACAAATAAAAAAATAGGAGGGAAATTTGCGAAGATTTAAGAACAGTCTGTGTATTCTGCTTGTAGTGCTACTCGTCTTGCCCGCGTTATTCTTGCCCCCGTCGACCGCTGTGGCGGCCGAGACCAAGACCATCCGTCTGCTAGAAACCTCGGACATCCACGGAAACGTGGAAGGCTGGAACTACTTTACCGACAAGGCCAGCAGCAGCGGCGGCATGTCGCGCATCGTCACCTACTTGAACTCTGTCCGGGCTGACAACCCGAACACATTGATCGTCGACGACGGGGATACCATCCAGGGCACCCCGCTCAACTATCTCTACAACATCCTCACCCCCAGCGTAACGAACCCGATGGCCGTGGCCATGAATTTCATGGGCTACACCTCGATGACCCTTGGCAACCATGAGTTCAACTTTGGCCAGGCCGTCTTGAACAAGATCCGCGGCGAAATGACTTTCCCGATGCTGGCCGCCAACTGCCGCCTGATCTCCGATAACTCCTTGGTTTTCGATCCCTACATCATCAAGGACATCAGCGGAGTGCAGGTTGGCATACTCGGACTGACCAACACCTCCATCCCTTACTGGGAAAAACCGGAGAACATCGCCGGGCTGAAGTTCACCAACCCTGTCGTGGAAGCAAATACTTTCGTTCCCTTGATGAAGGCGGCTGGCGCCGACGTCATCGTCATCGCCGCCCACAGCGGGCTGGATGAGACCTACGGGCATGGCCACGAGGAGAACTTCATCAAGGATCTGGCGGACTTCGTCCCTGGCGTTGATGTGATCCTGGCCGCGCATGCTCACGCACAAGAGAACCTGGTGCGCAATGGCGTGCTGATCACCGAGCCAAAGAACGCTGCGGCTCAAGTGGCGGACATCACCATCACCGTTTCTGGAGAAGGATCGACCTGGGCCGTCACAACCAAGACGGCAACCATCGTCAATATGTCGGGAAAGGTCGAGGATCCCACCTTCCTGGCGCTGATGAAGCCTTACCATGACGCTACCCGGGTTTACATCAATACCCCCATTGGCTTGACCACCGGCGCTTTCCCGGGCGGAGTGAACGCCCTCTACAAAGACGGCCCCACTGCCGACCTGATCAACCTGGTGCAGACCGAGGCTGCTGCTGCCGCCGGTTTCCCGGTGGATGCCTCCTGCGCGGCCCTCTTCAACGACCAGGCCGCTCTTCCGGCAGGAGTAGTGAAGCTGAAAGACGCCTATGCGCTCTACATCTATGACAATACCCTTTACGTGTTACGTTGCACGGGAAAGACAGTGAAGGATGTGTTGGAGTGGACGGTCGGCTATTTCGCCAACTACTCCTTTAATCCAGCCGGCCCAAGCGCTACGCCGAATTTCCCATCCTACAACTATGATCTGTGGACCGGGATCAAGTACCAGGTGGATCTGACCAAGCCGATCGGGTCGCGCATCGTCAATTTGACGCTGAACGGCGCCCCGATCACGCCTACCCAGATCTTGAACGTAGCGGCCAACAACTACCGTGCCACTGGAAAATTTGTTCCCCTGGGGGCGACGGTACTCTACTCTTCCACCACCGAGGTCCGCGATCTGGTCACCGAGTACATCCAAGCGCATTCTCCCCTCGACCCCAACTTGATCTACGTTCACAACTGGGATCTCCTTCCCAATCCGGATCTCTGGATCAACCCCAATGCCGCGATCAACAAGACTGACTACCTGAACCTGGTTAACTTCGCCTTCGGCGATCCCACCAGCAGCGCTTTCTTCGTCGGGGACCGTCAGAAGAGGACGGGTTTGATCTTTGATCCGATCGAGAAGGATTTCGTCTTCCTGAACAAGGACAAGAGCTTCGGCGAGCGTCTCGTCCCCAACGCCGTGATCAGCGGGAATCGGGTGGCCTTCACCTACATAGGCACCGATCTGCGGGTGCGCGCCGACATCAACCTGGCCGGCGCCTCGGTGATCATGGTGGATGACTGGGCAGGCGGAAAATCCTACATCCTCCAGTCTTCCGAGAACGGCAACGTCTTTAACACCGAGCGGGCCCTGGCCTACCTAGTCAACGAGGCGATGAGCAGCTTCGTCTCCCCAGTTGCAGACTGGACCAAGCTGCAAACCTACTCCGATTGGCAGTTGGTCTCTCCTTGGGCTGGTTCCGCCTATACCTTCATGACCGGGACCCTTACTTTCGCCAAGCTGGCTCCCCTTTCCCCGCTAACCAACGCCGAAGCCCTCAGATGGCTGCAAGAGACCCGTTTCCCGCTGATCTCCTTCATCACCACCAGCGACTTCCATGGCGCGCTCGATCCGGTCACCGTTTCCAGCACCAAGATGGGCGGCGCAGCCGTCGATACAACTTATATCAAGAACTACAAGGCTTTAAACCCGCTGGGCACATTCCTCGTTGACTCGGGTGACATCATGCAGGGCACCCTGATCTCCAATTACTTCAAAGGCGCTTCTACGATCGATGTCTTCAACCAAATGGGTTACCAAGTATCGTCGATCGGCAACCACGAATACGATTGGGGTCAAACCGTCTTGCAGCAGCGCATCGCCCAGGCCCAGTTTCCCTGGCTGAGCTGCAACGTCTTCCTGAAGGGTACCAACATCCAGCCTTCCTGGATGAAACCCTACACGATCCTGGAAGCCAAGGGGATGAAGATTGGCCTGATCGGCTTAATCTATCAGAACGCCCCATCCGCGATCATGCCGGGCAACGTGGATAACCTCGATTTCAAGGATCCGGGGCCAATCGTCAACCAGATCGCCGCGACCTTGCGATCGCAAGGTGTCAATATGATCGTGGTCTTGGCGCACATGGGCGGTTCACAGGACGCTTCGGGCGTGATCACTGGACAGATCGCCGATCTGGCCAATTCTCTGGTCGGAATCAATTACATCGCCGCCGGCGATGCCCACAACAAGCTGAACGGCAGTGTTAACGGGATCCCTATCACGGAACCTTACTCCTCCAGCTCGGCGCTGGGCTTGGCTAAGATCCGAGTTGACCGCCTTACCGGAGGGACCTTTAACTTCGACCTCCAAGTGAACAGCACCTACAACCTCGGCGTTATACCCGATCCGACCATCGCTGCGATGGTCGCCGGCTACAACGCCACGATCGCCACGATCAAGAACCAGTGGGTCGGGACCATCACCGGTCCTATCCTCCGCGACACGCCCGACCGCTATACTCAAGAGTCGGCAGTAGGCGACCTAATCGCTGATTCTATGGCCTGGAAGGCCGGCGTCGCCATCGCCTTCATGAACCCGGGCGGCATCCGAGCGAATATACAGAGCCCCCTCGCCACCTATCCATACAACGTAATCTGGAACGATCTCTACACCGTGCAACCGTTTGACAACCTCCTGACCAGCATGGACCTGACCGGCGCCAATATAAAGGCAATTCTCGAGCAGTGCTACGGGCCGGCAAACCCTACCAAAAAAATGCTTCAAGTAAGTGGAATTCGCTTCTCGACGAAAGTGAGCAATCCGGATGGCACTCGGATCACCTCACTGACCCTGGCCGATGGAACCCCCATCACGCCCACTGCAACCTACCGCATCGTTACCAACAACTACCTCGCCACGGGTGGGGACAACTTCTCCGTCTTCAAACAAGGGACCAACCTTACTACTGGAGGCTCCGACATCACGGCTTTCGTCGACTACGTCCTCTGGAAGTGGGGCACACCGCCTGCCAACACCCCCTTCTCTTCCCCCTTGACGGGACGGATAACCGTCGTTCCCTAGATAGAAATTTACGAATCATTGCAAAGACGGAGGGCGTCGCAAGGCGCCCTCCGTCTTTCTTTGAATCGGGAAATTAGGAATTGGATTCCTTTTCATTTCAAGTGAGCAACCTACCAGCCTGCGGCAGCTCGATAGCCCCCGGCAGCTCGATAACCCCCGGCAGGGTGTCCTGTGACATGCTGCCGCAGGCTGTTCAGTGTAGAAGTGGGGCAGATAGCCGCGAGAGTGCCACCCTCGGGGTAGTTGCTTCCCAGAGTGCTTGGTTTCCGTCTTGTCATTGCTGATGCCTTGGGCGCCGCGGTTCCAGGAAAGCCGATTGGACCAGGAACGCTCTTAGACCCAAGGACGGTCCCGATCCCAGATTTGCCGCCCTGGGGTGCGGCGGTCCCAGGGATATGGTTATCACCGAAATGGCCTTCGTAGGGGCAGGTTTCAAACCCGCCCACGCATGGCTGTCTCAGCTATCGAGCTGCCGCAAGTTGGCTTGTTGTCGTCAGCCTTGATGATCCGGGAGACCTTATTTGCCCTTACTAGACATGCTGCCGCAGGCTGTTCTGTACCCACTCAGTTTGAGAAGGAACCGAAAATTGTTTAGAGGAGGCTTTCGCCTCCATCCACGCGCAGGATCTGGCCGGTGATGAAGGGATTGGCCAGGAGAGTCAAAGCTGCTTGGGCTACCTCTTTCGGTGAGCCATATCGGCGCAGGGGAAGGCGTGGGGCGATCTGCCCGGCCATGTCTTGGTCCTGTGGGTCAAACCCAGTATTGATGTAGCCGGGGGAGAGCGCGTTGACGCGAAGGCGGGGGGCCAGGATGGCGGCTAACCCCCTGGTGAGAGCCAGCAAGCCGGCCTTGGCCACCGAGTAGGGGAGAGCATCGGTCTCGACTCGCTCGGCGGAGGTGGAGGCCAGGAAGAGTATCGCGCCGCCATCAGCCATCCAAGGTGCGCTCTGGCGGGCGATCAGCCAGGCGCTCTTCAGGTTGACGGCCATAGATTGGTCCCACTCCTCTTCCGAGGTGCGATCCCATGGCTTGTGTTGAATGAGACCGACGGTATGCACCAGGTAATCGAGAGGGGTCTCTTCCAGCATGATTGTGCGGAGGAGCGTGGCGATCCCCTCCCCTGTGCCGGCGTCCGCAATCACTAGTGTGGTGAGGCCGAGGATGGACAACTCTTCGCGGCATGCCAGACCTTGTTCGGGGTAATGGATGCAGTTCAATGCGACAGCACAACCGGCTTCCAACAATCCCGAGGCGATGGCTCGGCCGATGCCGCGAGTGGAGCCGGTGACCAGAGCGCGCTTCCCCCACAGAGCCGGATTATTCAAGTATTCCTGCATTTTCAAAGTTTTTCCTTTTAGAAATAGCTTACTCTAATATCCACAGGATCGCTGGCGGCACAGACCCCCGCCTGATTATAGGGAAACCTCGCAAATTGCGTTTTAGCCTGCCGCTGGCAATCCCATGCGCTGTTGCGGTTGAACTCCCCGGCCCTCGGTTAGCTCCGTCGCTCCACCCGGCGGAAGAGGAAGTAGTAGGCCAAGGAAGAGAGCACGTAGAGCCCGATCGTGATGTAGAAAGAGATGCTGAAGGAGAGGGTGTGGATGATCGAGCCGCCCACCCAGGATGAAATAGTCCAGGCGCCATTCCAGGCCAGGGCAGAAAAGCTGTTGGTGACCTCGCGGTCAGCGGCGGGGACCATCTCCATGTTGAAAAGGCTTTGAATCGGCCCGGACATGTTCATCAAGGTGCCGCGGATGAGGAAGGCTGCCAAGGCAAGCGGCAGGGAGGGAGCTAGGGCGAGGATCAGCATGAAGGGAATGGAGGCCAGTTGGGAGAGGACGATGGTATTGATCATCCCCAAGCGTCTAGCTAAGACCGGGCCAAAGAGGAATCCCACCACCATCATCCCCTGTAGGAAGGCGAAGTAGACGCCGATCTGACCAGGGCTGGCGCCGAAGACATCGCGGAAATAGAGGTTGAGGAAGGGGATCACCAGGCCTGCGCCCATCCCTACCAAAGCGTAGGGGATGCAGATCTTCACGATCAGCCGTTTATCCTGGGCACGGAACAGTTGCCGCACTGTGATAGGAGGGCCGGCCTCCTTCCTTTCCCGGATCAGTCCGTAGGGAATCAGGCCGGTCAAGGCCAGGAGAGCGCCTGTCCCCAAGGATACTTGCAAGGCGGTCAAGTGAGAGAGGCCGAAAGACTGAAATAGGGTCGGCAGGTAACCGCCGAGGAGGTTCCCCAAAACACCTGCCAAGACCCCCACCGCCATGTTGAAGGCGAAGAGGTGAGTCCGCTCACTGGACGAGCTGTTGCGCATGAAGAAAGGAGCGGAGAGCAGGCGAGAGACGGTCAGCACCCCTCCTACGAAGAGATTGGCCCCCATCAGCAAATCAGGTTGGAGGTAGGATGCTTGAGCCAGGTAGCCGAAGGCTCCCAGCAGACTGGAGACGACCAGGATGGTCTGGGCTGGGAAGCGTTTGGCCAAGTAAGCCGCTGGGAGGGCGGCCAGGAAAGTGCCCAAGGAACCAAGGGAGAGGATCCGGCCAATCAGATCCTCGGTAAAACCAGCCTCGCGCAGGGTCAGATTGAAGAGCAAACTAAAGATGGAAAAGCCGACGCCGATCAGAAAGCCGCCCAGAAGAAACCAGCGGGCGTTGGCCTGAAAGCGCCGGATTTGCCATACGTAATTCTGGAATCCTTGCATGATGGTCACTATGGTCTCATTCAAGCCTTACAGGTTAGGAGGTCTAATAGCGAAAGGCAAGCCGGAGGAGGGCTCAAGGCTTCAGTGAGCGATCTCTTTGTGGATACTTCCAGGCAACCTATCCTTTGACCCTCGGCAGCAGGGTTGACATTTTCCGCGCGGGGCGCAAGCATGCCGATCATGAGCAAAACGACGACACGGATTTATTTGGTGCGACACGGAAGCACGGCTTGGAACGAGATCGTCCGCTTTCGTGGCGCCACGGATATCCCCCTCAGCGAGAAAGGGCGGAACCAAGCCCTCGCCCTGGGGCGATGGTTTGCCGGCATTCCCCTTTCCGCCATCTTCAGCAGCCCGCTGATCCGGGCTCAGGAGACGGCCAGGGCCATTGCCGAGCAGCGCCATCTTCCGATCATGCTGCGCGATGGTTTGCGCAGTGTGAACTACGGCAGTTGGGAAGGGCAGTCCGAGGCTGAGGTGGCGCAGCAAGACCCGGAAGCCTTCCGGCTCTACCTGGAAGGGATCGAGCGCTTTCGCTTTCCCCAGGGAGAGACTCTCGACGATCTACGGAAACGAGCGGTCCTGCTCCTGGAGGAGGCAATCCGGACTTACCCGGGGGAGCGCATCGTCCTGGTAACTCACCAGGTGGTGACGAGAGTTCTCCTCTGCGCCGTCCTCGGCGTAGACAATTCCCTTTATTGGCGTTTGGGTCAAGAACCCGGCTGTATCAACCTGGTGGAGTGGGAAGGGGGCGCTTATCGACTGCAAGCGATGAACTGGATCCCGCAAGAGAGTCTCTGAAAACGGCTCTTCCTCATCCCGAGTAAGTAAGGCAGTCTGAGGGAAAAAAGAGGAGCGCTGCGTGGAAGGACTGGAAGCTTTTATTCGAGAGAGCGTTACGGTTTGATCCCCCTTGTAGGATCACCAGGATATAGTTCCTTGAAGGCAAAGGCAGTATCAAGGGTTTCATCGACTTTTCCCGCCGAGGCAGCCCGTGTAGGGGCGGGTTTCAAACCCGCCCCTACGAGGATCACTCCGTCGTAAACCATATCGAGGTAGCTGAGACTTCAAGAGTAAAAGGGCATGCCTATCGCTGCGACGCTCCCAGTGCTGACAAGACTCTTTAAGAACATCATCGCCAGGACACCCTGCCGGGGGCTATCGACCTGCCGGGGGCTATCGACCTGCCGGGGGCAAATTGCAGGAAGCTGGAATAAACATGCTGCCGCAGGCTGTCTTGAGATGCAGCAGCAGGCTGGTAGGATGCCCACTTGAAATGAGGAGGAACCCTGAAAACCTTTACCCGGTTGGGAAAGGGGCGAGGGGCGCCCTATTGGTCAGGGCTTCTCCACCGTGAACGAGCCGCTGGAGAGCAGTTCACCGTCTGCGAAGAGCTCCACCTGGTAGGTTCCGGGATAAAATTGGTTGATGGCTTCAGAGATCGGGAAACGGACGAACCAAGTTCTTTCCCCGCTATTCCCCAGACTCCACGTTTCCGCTTGTTCTAGCAGGAACTGCTCGTTCCAATCTAGGTACACCTTTCGCACAAGCTTCGTTCCGAGAGGGACCGCCTCGTACTGGAATGAGAAGAAGACTTCCTGGGTGTCGGCCGGGAAGACGCTGGTTTGTGAAAAGACCGGCTCTCCCTGGGAATCCGTCGCATCATAGCCAAAGACGAGAGGAGAAAAACGGGCGCCACTAGGGGTGGGCGTAGCCGTACCGAGGAACTCCAGGGAGACGTAGGCTTCCTTTACCCGTTTCAAAAGGGGGTCAATTCCATCCATCGGGATGATTGATTTCATTTGCTCCATCAGGAAGATAACCTTGCGAAAGTAGTAGGGGTCTGAATAGAGGCGGTGCGAGGCGGTGTATTGGATGGCCTCATCGGCAACTTGTAGAGCTTCCTGTGGTTGACCCCAAAGCAG
>JAPLHV010000035.1 GCA_026389455.1 Coprothermobacterota bacterium | reverse complement strand
GCGGCTCGGTGGATCCATGAAAACAGGAGCCGCACTGGGGTGCGGCGCTCCCATCCCAGGTCTGACAAGACTCTTTTAGATCATCATCGCCTTGGTAACGGGGAGGCTGGTAGGTTACCCACTTGAAATGAAAAGGAACCAAATAACTGTAGCCACAGCGATCAGGAGCAAGGTTTTAACCCGCAAACTCATCCGTAGCTTGTTTTGTTGGATAGGCAGGGAGACAGCCCCCTGATTTGTCTTCCCTGCTGGTTCCCCTGCCGAGATCCTGTCTTTCATGTTCAAGCTCTGCTCCGATCGAGTTTTCTCGCTTGCTTTTTTCCGGTCCGCTTTCCGCATACCTGCTAATAATACCACCCTTATACAGTCATCCCGCCCTCTCGTCTCCATCTTTTTTTGCTGGGAAGTTGCATCTCTTCCTCGTATAATGAATCCCAAGGCGGTGGCAGGACTTCAGGCGCCCCGAAGGAGAAACGATGCGGCAGGAGACGAACGATCCAGTCCTGGAGGTGGATGGGCTGGTCAAGCGCTATGACCCACCCAAAGGCGTATTGGCGGTAGACGGGGTCAGCTTCTCCATTGCTCCCGGGGAAGTCTTCAGCCTGTTGGGCCCTAACGGAGCCGGAAAAACCACCACCATCTCCATGATCTGCGGTTTGCTGTCACCTACCGCCGGGGATGCCGTCATTGGCGGATATTCTATTCGACGGCAACCCGCCCAGGCTAAGATGCTGATGGGGGTGGCGCCTCAGGAGGTGGCAGTGTATGGGGATCTTAGCGCGCGGGAGAACTTGTCCTTCTTTGGCCGTATGTATGGACTACGGGGCGAAAAGCTGACCGAGCGAGTGGGCGAGGTTCTCCAGACCATTGGATTGGCGGACCGCGCTCGTGAGCGGGTTGCCAAGTTCTCCAGCGGGATGAAGCGGCGCCTGAACATCGGGATTGCTCTTTTGCATCAGCCGCACCTGCTGATCCTGGACGAACCGACGGTGGGGATCGACCCGCAGAGCCGCCGCCATATTCTGGACGAGGTGATCGCCCTTAATCGAGCGGGGACTTCGGTCCTCTACACGACGCATTACATGGAGGAAGCCCAGGAACTCTCCCACACCATCGCCATTATGGACCATGGCCGGATCATCGCTTGCGGGAGCCATGCCGAGCTGGTCAAGCAGGTGGGTGAAGTAGATCACTTGGAATTGGTTACCTCTCAACCACCCGAGCAGGCCCTGGAAGTCTGGAAGGATGTGGAGGGAATCACCAAATCCTTCGTCCAGGATGGGAAAACGGTGTTGTGGGCAAGGGCCGGCGATGCCTTGCTGCCGCGCCTCTTCGAGCGGGCTGCGTCGGTCGGCTTGCGCGTGCTGTCCGTCCAAGTGCAGGAGCCTAACCTGGAGTCTGTTTTCCTGCACCTCACCGGGCGCGCACTGCGCGACACCTAAGGATCCATCGTGCTGCTGTGGGAGTTGGTTTGGAAAGATCTGCGGCGCATGTTCCGCAGCCCCTTCGCCGTGGGTATGGCCTTCATTGCCCCCCTTTTCATCACCGGGCTCTTGGTTCTTGCCTTCGGCGGCATCTCTTCCGGGTCGAGCGGGATGAGCGCGATTCGCCTGGTGGTAGTCGACCTCGATCAAATGATCCCCGGGATCGTGGCGAAAGCGGGTACGATCGTCACCCAAGTCCTATCCGCGCCGGCCCTGTCCTCGTTGTTTCGCGTCTCCGCCGTTTCCAACGAGGAGACAGCCCGGCGCATGCTGTCCGGGCGTGAGGCAGACCTGGCTTTGATTCTGCCGGCTGATTTCTCCCAGGCCGCCTTCATCGGAGACGCCCAGACGCGCTTAATCATCCTGCACGACCCCACCTTGCAAGTGTCTCCCCAGATCTTGCGTTCCATCGTCAACGACATCTTGGACAACTTCCTCGGTTCCCGCTCAGCGGTAAGCGGCGCCTTGGATGCCTTGCAAGCCGAGGGGTTCTCCCCCGACCCAGCCCTGGCGGATCAGGTCGTGCAGCGATACCTGGTCTGGGTGAACTCCCTGACTCCCTCGGCAGGGGGATCCGGGCAGGTGCTTGAAACACGTTCACCAACCCAGCCGGTCTCCTCGAAAAGCAATCCCTTCTTGGCCCTGGCCATGGCCGGGATGATGATATACTTCGTCTTCTACAGTGGGGCGGCAGCCTCCCTGTCGATCCTCCACGAGAAAGAGGAGGGCACATTGGCCCGTCTCTTCGTCACCCCGGTCGCCAAAGCGGCTGTCCTGGGGGGGAAGGTCCTCTCCGCGCTACTCTTGTTGGTCATCCAAGTGGTCGTGCTGTTGGTCTCTTCCTCCTTGCTTTTCGGCATCTCCTGGGGGTTTCCGGTCTCGGTCGTTCTGGCGTCGGTCGGGTTGGTGGCCTGTGCGGCCGGTTTCGGCCTTTTCCTGATGTCTTGGGTCAGTTCCAGCCGCCAGGTCGGGACGGTGATGGGCGGCGTCTTGACCATCACAGCGATGGTGGGAGGACTCTTTACGGTCTCCATCCCCAATATGCCTAAGGCTTTCCAAACCGCCGGCCTCAGCATGCCCCAAGGCTGGGCTTTGCAAGCTTTCCGGCTGTCTTTGAATGGGGAGGGGGTTTTACCCGAGCTGCTGCCTTTGGCCGTGCTCTTGGCGCTGGCGGTCGTCTTCTTCGTTTGGGGATTGGCCCGTTTCCGGCGGCGACTGGCTTAGGATATTCCAATGCGCATTCTCACTATCATTGCCAAAAACCTGTTGCAGATCAGCCGCGATTGGAAATCGTCGCTCTTCCTGGTGGCGATGCCCATCCTCTTCACTGTCTTCTTCGGCGTGGTGACCGCGCAGCCTGCCGAGAGCCGCCTTACCCTGGCCGTCCTCAACGCCGCTGGGGGAGGTTCTCCGGCAGTGGAATTGGTGAAAGCCTTGGGCGACTCGCCGGCCCTGCGCTTGATTCCCCTGGCAGGAGATGAAGGAGCAGGGGTGGAGGAGCGTGTTCGGCAAGGCGAGTGGAACGCTGCTTTGATCGTTGTCCCCGGGTGGAGCGAGGCGGCTTGGTCTGGGCAGCCGATCCCCTTGCAACTGGTGGCCGAGAGCTCCAACCTGCAGGGACAGGCCGCCACCGCTGCTGTGCAGAGTGCCGCCAAACGGATCCTGGGGGCGGTGGAGGCGGCTCGCCTGGCGGCAGAATTCCTGGAAGTGCGCAAGCCCTTCGCCGATACCGCAGCCCGCAACGTTTTCCTACAGGGGGTTATGGCCCGATCGTTGGCCCAATTCGCCACTTCTCCGCTTTCAGTAGAGACCGTGCCGATGACGCTGTCCACCAAGCCGCCTAGCGGCTATGCCCAGGCCTCTCCAGGTATAATGGTCCAGTTTGCCATCTTCGGCCTGCTCACTTCCGCTACGCTCTTGGTGATGGAACGGAAGACGCGAACCATGGCCCGCCTCCTGACCACCCCGGCAACCCGGGGAGAAGTGTTGCTTGGACACGGTTTGACCATCTTTCTGGTCACCTTCCTGCAAGAGCTGTTGCTGGTTTTGTTGGGGCAGTTGGTCTTTGGGCTCTCCTACTTTTCCGCCCCGGGAGGGACGCTCCTGTTGATGGTTTCCCTGGCGCTGTGGACCACCAGCTTGGGGCTGCTGATCGGCGCTTTGGTGCGCGCCGAGGAACAAGTCATTCTCTGGGGATTGGCGGCCATGTTCTTCTTCAGCGCCTTGGGCGGGGCGTGGTTCCCACTGGAGATCGCCGGACCCGGTTTCGCCGCGATAGGAAGGTGGATTCCCACTTCCTGGGCCGTCGAAGGCTTTCAGAACATCATTGTGCGCGGTTTGGGGGATGCCTCGGTCCTGCTGCCCTCGGCCATTCTGTTGGGGGTAGCCGCCCTCTTCTTCGCCATTGCCGTCTGGCGCTTTCGCTACGACTAAGGCGAGGTAGATCTTGGAGATCCGCCAGCGAAAGTGGGGCGTCTCTTTTTGCGGCTTGTTGATTGGGTTGACCTTGCTGGCGAGCGGCTGTTCTTCTCCTTCTCTCCCTTCCCCAGAAAATTCTGCTGCTCCTCTCTTGCCGGTATATCAACGCTACAACTTGCGCGCGCCTATGCGTGACGGCGCCGAGCTGTCTGCTGACGCCTGGATGCCGATTCCCATCGGCAAATACCCGGCCATCTTGATCCGGACCTGCTACGGCAAGCGGCAGGAGGAGATGAAATACGACCAGTTGGGGACTTACTTCGCCGCCCGCGGCTATGTCTTCTTGGTGCAAGATGTGCGGGGGTGCGGCGACTCGGACGGGATTTTCAACTTCCTCTTCCAAGAGGAGGCGGACGGGTACGACACCGTGGAATGGGTCGCCCAGCAAAGTTGGTCGAATGGCCGGGTGGGGATGATGGGGGCCTCCTATTTGGGCTCCACGCAATGGTTGGCGGCCCGCGCGCGACCGCCTCATCTGGTCTGCATCGTCCCGACGGCAGCCTGCGGACGTTATCTGGAAGAATTGCCGGCCGTGGGGGGGGTCTTCTACCAGGGTTGGGCGCTCCCCTGGCTGCTGGATGTCTTGAACAAGGCGAGCGGGGTCGCTGCGCAGGACTGGGAAGAGATCTTCCGCTATCGCCCCCTGCTGGAGGCCGACAAGATGGCGGTAGGAGAGCAAGTGCCCCTCTACCGCGAGTTCCTCCAACACCCGATCCTGGACGACTATTGGAAACGAATCCAATTTGCTGCCGAGGATTTCAGCAAAATCGAGATCCCGGTGTTGAACACCACCGGCTGGTTCGATGCCGATCAGCCGGGAGCGCTCTTTTACTGGCGAGGGATGGAAGCCGCCAACCCGGGACGCAGCGACCAATTCCTGACCATCGGCCCATGGACCCACGAGCAGACTTTCGGCGCGCGCTCCGGCAAGGTAAATCTGCTGCAGTTCACTTCGGACACCACCGAGGAGGCCAAGGAAACGCACTTGGTTTTTTTTGAGCGCTATTTGAAGGGAAGCGGAGGGGATCTTTCCCTGCCGCGCGCCCGGGTTTACCTAACCGGTCTCAACCAGTGGCACGAGTTGGCCCAATACCCACCGGCCGATGCCCAGACCGTCTCCTTCTTCCTCCATTCCCGCGGGGCGGCCAACAGCCTGCAAGGGGACGGCACACTCTCCTTGGAGCAGCCGGGCGCCGAGCCTCCCGACCACTTCACTTTCAGTCCCACCATGCCTGTCCCCATCGATGCGTCCGGCTGGGCAGGGAATTGCCGTTTGGTGGAGAGCCGTCAAGATGTACTGGTTTACACCTCGTCCCCCCTGGAACAACCCTTGACTGTTCTTGGACCGGTGCAGGTGGAGCTGTGGGCCGCCTCCGACAGCCGGGACACTGACTTCGTCGCCCGCCTGGTCGATGTCGACCCCCAGGGGATCGCAGTCAATTTGGGCTGCGAGCAGTTCGGCGGGGCCATTCGGGCTCGTTTTCGCAACGGATTGGACCAAGAGGCGCTGCTGGAACCAGGCGTCATGGAGAAATATACGATCGACCTTTTCGATATCGGCCATGTCTTCTTGCCCGGCCATCGCCTGCGTCTGGAAGTTACTTCCAGTGCTTTCCCCCTCCTTCAACCCAACCCCAACACGGGCAACCCGATCGCCACCGACACCGAATCAAGGCGCGCAAACCAAACAATTGCCCATGAGCGCGACTTCCCCTCCGCCTTGCGTTTGACAGTCCTCCCTTGATCCATTGCCGGGCTGCCCTTTCGGGGGGCGAGAACCTCCCTGGCGATCGGAGGTTTTCGCCCCGTAGATCCTGCGGAGCGCATGGGTGGGTCGGAAGATGAAGCGGACGGTCCTGCTCGTCTCAGCCGCAGCCAGCTTCCTTGTGCCCTTCATGAGCGCCGCCCTGAACGTGGCTCTTCCGGCGATGAGCCGCGACTTCGCCGTCTCTGCCACCCTGCTGAACTGGTCGATAACCGCTTATATCTTGGCCACGGCCGCTTTCATCCTTCCCGCCGGCCGCCTGGGCGACCTGTGGGGGCGAAAGAAGGTCTTCCTTGCCGGGTTGACTCTCTTCACTTTCTTCACCCTGCTTTGCCCGCTGGCCTCATCCTTCCAACTACTGCTGGTCTTGCGCACCCTGCAGGGGGCTGGAGGCGCGCTGATCTTCGCCACCTCGGTAGCCATGCTCAGCTCCGCTTGCCCGCCGGCGGAGAGAGGAAGGGCCTTGGGTTTGAACACGGCTGCCGTCTATCTGGGGATCTCCCTGGGGCCTCCACTGGGGGGAATCCTGACCCAAGCCTTGGGTTGGCGCTCGATCTTTTTCCTGACTGCAGTGATCGCCTTCTTCCTCCTGGCGCTAACCGCCTGGGTTCTCCGCGGCTTGGACTGGCGAGGCCAGCAGGGGCGCTTCGACGGGGTGGGAGCGTTGCTTTACGCAGGGAGCGTCTCGCTCCTCATCTACGGGCTCTCCCAAGCAGGGGAAAGCCTCGCCAACCTCTATCTCGCCTTGGGCGGCGTCGCTGCTCTTGCTCTTTTCGTTTTGTGGGAGTCGCGGCGTTCCGACCCGCTGTTGCCCATGCGCCTTTTCATCGGCAATCGTCCCTTCGCTTTCTCCAATCTGGCGGCTTTGGTCAACTACACCGCCACCTTTGGGCACGCCATCATTATCTCTTTCTACCTGCAGACAGTGAAGGGGCTCTCTCCCCAGCTCGCCGGTCTTCTGATGCTGGCGCAGCCGTTGGTCCAAGCCATCTTCTCTCCCCTCGCCGGGCGCGCCGCCGATCGGGTGGAACCTCGCCTCTTGGCCTCACTGGGGATGGCTCTCTCCACGATCTCTCTCGCCTTCTTCATCTTTTTGGAAGCCGGAACCCCGCTCTTTTGGGTGATCGCCAACACCGTTTTGATGGGGCTCGGCTTCGCCCTCTTCTCCTCTCCCAACACCTTCGCTGTAATGAACGCGGTGCAGGCTAAAGAGTTTGGCGTCGCTTCGTCTACTTTGGGAGCGATGCGCCTGGTGGGCCAATCGGTGGCGATGGCCCTGCTTTCACTGCTCTTTGCGCTTTGGCTGGGGACGGCGGAGATCTCACCGGCTGTGGTAGAGCCTTTCCTGAGCGCTGCCCGCACCTCCTACGGAATCGCCGCTGCGCTCTCCTTCGCCGCCATTTTCGCATCTTTAGCGCGAGGGCGAAGCCGGAGATCTCCGGAGCGCCTGGCGTAGGGGCGGGTTTGAAACCCGCCCTCGAGCGAAGCTAAGGAACCCACCCTCTACGGCTGTATCCTGCTGCCCAGGAGGTTACGCGTCATATAGAATGTCTCATTGATGAAAGAAAAGGAGGAAGCCATGGACGAGACTGAGCTGTGGTTGCTGGAGGGGCCGTCCTGGGTGCAATACCGAACCCGCCG
>JAPLHV010000047.1 GCA_026389455.1 Coprothermobacterota bacterium | reverse complement strand
TACAACTGTGATTTAATGTCGATGGCCAACAGTTCTTCCTTGCTCTCGTATCCGAGCATTTTCACCATCGCCGGATTGACCTCGAGGAATTTTCCTTCGTGGCTGCTTCGATAAACGCCGTCCTGCATCTTTTCAATCAACAGACGGTATTTTTCTTCCGATTCCCGCAGTGTGTCCTCAGCCTGTTTGCGGTCAGTGATGTCGGTCACCAAGTTCATAGTGGCCGGCTGACCTTCCCACTCAATTTTAACGCCACTCATCTCAACCCATTTGATGCTCTTATCTTTTTGTAATACTCTGAATTGATATCTGGGTTCAACCGCTTCCCCCTTCAAGCGCTTCAGGTAATTGTTTCTTGCCAATTCCCTATCGTTATGATGTACAAGTTCTAAAAACGGAAGCGACAGTAGTTCCTCTTCGGTATAACCTGTCAGTTCCAGCGCTATCGGATTAACAAACTTCAAACTGGCGCCTTGGGCAACCAAAATACCTTTGTTGGCTGTTTCGATTAAAAGGCGGTATCGCTGCTCGCTTTCTTGCAGTTTTTCCTCCGCCCGCCTCCGCTCGGTGATGTCGCGGGCAGCAACGAGAAGGAGCCGCCGTCCTTTCACGGAAAGAGACCGAGCCGTAATTTCGACTGGAAAGACGGTTCCGTCCTTCTTGCGATGAAGGCGCAGCGGGATGTTGATGACCTGATCGGGGGTTGTCTGCGCCTCATGGGTGCGCCGTTGCGTCTCCTCAGGTTCTGCCGAAAGATCCGTGCTCTTCTTGGTGAGCAACTCCTCCCGGTCATAACCATATAGTTCTGACGCCACGGCGTTAGCTTCGACGATCAGACCCGTATCGGTGGCGCTCAGGAAAAGCGCATCGGATGCCGATTCAAACAATTGGTGGTACCGCTCTTCGCTCTCCCGCAGGGCTTCCTCGGCCTGCTTGCGCGCGGTGATGTCGGTAACCAAACCCATGAATCGTGTGGGCGACAACCGAACGCCCTCCAGAAACCACGTGCCGATATCGCCATTCTTGCGCCTGAAAGCGAATTCAGCGCTTGTACGTCCGGTTAAAGAAACAACCTGGAAGAAACCGGCAGCCAATACTTGCGATTCCAGCGGCAAAAGATCGGGTATGCTCATTGCCAGCAGTTCTTCGCTTGAATAGCCGGTGATTGTCGTTGCCGCGGGGTTTGCCAGCACGTAGCGGCCCCTTTCATCGCAGACAAAAACGCCGATGGGTGCGGTTTCCACATAACTGCGGAACTGATTTTCGCTCTCGCGCAGCGCGTCTTCGGCTTGCGCGAAATCGTCTATGTCAGTGTTCGAGCCGAACCATTTAGTGGGGCGCCCGTCGAGGTCGTGCAGCAACACCGCTCGCGTATAGAACCAGTGATAGATGCCGTCGTGGCGGCGGATGCGGAACTTGATATTGAAGTCGGAGCCAGAATCATAGGCGATCTTCCAAACCGCCAGGGTCGGCTCACGGTCGTCGGGATGGAGCTGCTCCAGCCAGCCGTAACCGAGCTGAGCACCCTCCGGAAGGCCAGTGTATCTGACCCACTGCGGACTGAGGAAATCACACGTCCCGTCCAGCCGGCAGGTCCACACCAGTTGCGGCAACGACTCAAAAAACTGCCGGAATCTCTCCTCGCTCTCCTTTAACGCATCCTCGGCCTGTTTGCGCTCGGTGATGTCGCGGGTGATGGCCAGCAGGGAACGTATCCTCCCCTGCTCGTCACGTTCCGGTACGATGCGGGTCAGAAAGTGCTTGGCGCCTGAGGGCAACGGGAAACTCTGTTCAACTTCCTGTTCCTCGCCCGTTTCCAGAGCCGTCCTCAAGGAGAGCTCCACAAATTCGGCCTGTGCGCGCGATCCGCCGGTCTCCAGAGGCGTTTTTCCGATAAACGCATGCGCCGGCACTCCGAGTTGATCTTCG
>JAPLHV010000027.1 GCA_026389455.1 Coprothermobacterota bacterium | reverse complement strand
TCAATTACAGGCCATCCAGAACCGGATTCAGGTCGATCTTCGCATCTGCAATTGGGTGCAAAGCGCGACCGTCAGCTCCTTCGTACAACGGCTCTACTTCAGTGCGACCGGCTCGATCCCCCTCACCAGCAGCAGCACCTATTACGAATACAATGCCACCGAGAAGATATTGTACCGATCGCTGGCAGGGGTGAAAAACGTACTATCGGAGAACAATCTCGCCGCTTGCTCCTTCGCCGTCTTTCGACCCAACTCGGTCTCGCTGATGGTCCAGCTAGAACTCACCTCGAAAGAGAGCAAGAGCCTCACCTATACACCCACATATACCCGCTCCTTCGCGGTCAATCTGAGGCGGTACAAATGAGAGCCAGGCGTCGGCGGTCCCAGAGAGGTTTCACGCTGGTGGAAGTTATCGTGGCCTTTGCCATCCTCTCTCTTCTCTCGACCATGGTGATGGCTATCGCCGGCCAGATGCTCTTCTTCTCCAACAAACTCCAGGGACGAAATCTGGCCCTCTCCTTCGCCCAGTCGAAGATCGAGGAAATGCGAAGCAGCCTGGTGATCCCGTCTTACTACCAGGATGAGCCAAAATACGGTTATTTGCGCACGGTCACTTCGACGATCGTCTCGGATACGACTTCCAGCCCCACCAATCCCCAGATCATCCGTTTCCTTCGACACGTCACAGTCTCGGTCCAACTCCCGCAAAGTTCCGGTGGGGGCGCCTACTCCTTGGAAACAGAGATTCCAATTCCCGGTGGTCGGTGAATCCTTCGTCCGCTCGGGCGTACAAACGCTGCTGGAGGGGAACCTGCGAGACGACGGCTACAACATCGACAAGTCCAATATCTACTATCGGATTCGGGAATACAGCGGCGGAGCTTGGGGGAGCTGGAGTGCTTGGGGGCCTTTTGCTGCAGCGGGAGGAACGGTCTGGTCGGACATGGACCACACCGTCGCCGCGCCTCAGACGCTGTTGTTGGGCAGCCCCTACTACTTCACCTTCCCGGTGATCCCCAATCGGCCGGACGGCCAGTGGGTGGAGATCCAGTTCTCCGCTATCAACGACGCTTCGGTGCAGTGCGAACAGCCCCTCTCCCCGCAGGGAGGCACCTCGTACATCAAGCTGGCGGTGGATAGCACCTCCCCCCAAATCCTCTCCTTCGGCCTCTCCCCAAGCAGCTTGGTGGGCGCCGCCACCCCGCTCGAGGGCGCCTACCTGACGGTTCAGGATCCAATTGAAGGGGGGATCGCTTCCGATGTCTATGTCTCCTACGTGACGCTGAACAAGGCGACTACGCCGACACAATATTGGGGAATCGACCCCGCCACCCAGACCACAACATGGGTCGCCTCCACCCCTTCTCCCTACTATTGGGCGATGACCTTCACCTCCAGCGACAGCCAATGGGCATGGTCCCCTCTTCCTCTGAACCCCTTTTCCTCCGACCTGCCGGGAACGGGATATTCCGCCTCGTGCTATGTGGTTGACAAAGTGATTGGGCGAACCAGCGCTTTCCAGACCTTGATCCCTGTCCAGTGGGCCCTCTTTGGCATAGGCGGGCAAGCATGGCCGGATGTCAATGCCAATTATGCCCGAACCGGCACGCTGACCCTGGCTATCCCTCCCGCCACTCCCGCCACCAGCTACAGCGCCGGCCCAGCCTGGGGTGAATACGGCCTGACTCCCACCTCCTTCACCTCCCCGCGCAGCCTGGCCGTCTCACCCAGCGGGACGATGTACGTCGCTGACGCCTCCGACCCGTACTA
>JAPLHV010000207.1 GCA_026389455.1 Coprothermobacterota bacterium | reverse complement strand
TGCGTGGAGCCGGCTTTCCAGAACTCGCCGCCGTTGGGCGAGAGCACCTGGAGAGAGGGGGAAACAGCGGAGGTCAGGGCAACAGCAGCAGACGGTCCAGACGCTGGAGGATATGGTGAGAAATCAAAAAGGAGCAATATTATCACCAGAAATATCGCTACTCTTCCGATCAACTTCATTTCTCCCCTTGGTTACCCCTTTCCCAAATAGTGGTCAACACAAAGCTACTCCGATTTAGTTGAGAGTATATCATCAACTCGGTTGAATGTTCCCATCGCCTTCTTCCTGTGTGTATTCGACCTTTTCTCTGATTCGTGGAAAAGTGTAAAGAATAGTCTTCGGAAAAACAGATCATTAGAAAGAACTTTAAGGAGACGATACAGAGCCGGTGAACCAGTCTTAGCTCGCTTTCTCCATTCCAGGCAATGTAGCCAGAATCCTGCGATAGGTGATGAAAAGCTTGATCATTGGGCAGACTGTGCGAAAATGAAAATTGCGGATGGTACGGGTTCAAGCTTAGTATTGCTCGTTTCGGCGATTGTAATGGTGATGACGTGAAGCGAATGGAGCATGACAGGATGACCATGTGTCCCTCTTGTAGTACCAGTTGGGTTTCAAGATGAATGAAACAGGATCGATTGAGGAAGTGCTTATGAATGAACAGATGCTCCAGTTATCAATAAAAAAGGTACACCGCTTAGAGAAAGAAAATGCGGAGTTGAATAGCGTTTTAGACCTTACCCAGTTGCTCATTCCTAACATTACCCAGATTCGTGAGAACTACCTCCATACTTCATTGGAGGAGATTCTATCTAAGACAAGCCAGCTATTGTCATTTGAGAAGGCCGATATCGTTTTTATGGAAACCGCAGGAGGGACATTACCGTTGCCAGTGGATGATCTTGATCCAGAGCGGATGATGTCGAATGGATATCAGCTTCGAACATATATTTCTTGGGGTCGTACGCAGCAAGAGGTCGATGAAATGCCAACCTTCACACTCGCTCAGGTCTTGGGGCAAGGAAAAGGAACCTGGAAGGCTTTATTGCTCGATCATAAGTGCATCCACATCTACAACAATCCTGAATACATCAAGCAGTTAATAGAGCAGGACATGATTAAAGAGAGTTACATCGAGGAAGCTCAGGAGGAATGGGATGCATTGGATGAAGAGACGAAGGATAGTTACAAGAATAGTTTCTCCAATTACTTGCGTTCAATTCTTTTTCCATTGACCCGGATCGTCGGAGGAACGCCTCGCTGCTTTGGTTTCGTCGGATTTGATTCACCTCTTGATACCTTAAAACTTCAGCCTCACGAGTCGATCCCAGAGGAAAGGGTGCTTCTGGCGCAACGTACGCTTAACCTCATCCAACACATTATTTCTATTACAAGCTTCTACGATATGATCCTCCAGCAACGAAACGCCTTGGATCGCGCATTTTCCAGCTTGAAGGAAGCCCAGGCCGCGATCATCCTGCAGGAGAAGCTCTCCTCGCTGGGGATGCTCTCCGCCTCCATTGCCCACGGGGTGGCTAACCCCCTCTTCGCCCTCTCCGTCTCCACCCGCCGTTTGGAAGAGCTGACCAGCCGCCTGGGGACTGACTGGCAGAAGCTGGAATCGCAGGGGCTGTCCGCTGAGGACCGCTGCACCCTGCAAGAATTGCTGGCCACTGTTGGCTGACATTCCGTCGCTCAGCCGACCTACCGGGTCTGAGCATACCCCGATTTGACTGCCGACCCCAGCGCACAACGCCAGTAAGCCCACCTGCTTCCTCCCCCTCATCCGCCCTGTCGCGCTTAGACAGTGTCGAGTTTCGAGTGACGAATTACGAGCCAAACGGCAAAACCCTTCGTCTTGCTGAGGATGACAACTCCTCCTTTTGTCATTCTAAGGCGCCCTTCGTTTCTCCCAAGGGTAAACTCCGCGCTGAAAGATCTGGCAGTTCGCTTATTAAGTGCCACGTTCAAGGAGAGTCAACTATCAGTAATTCCCTCAGACGCAGCCTTTGGAGGCGCGTAAGAAACCCCTTTGATCAACATGGCGTAGAGCATATGAACCAACTTGTTGGCCACCGCGATGATGGCCACACTATAGGCTTTGCCTCGCTCCCG
>JAPLHV010000105.1 GCA_026389455.1 Coprothermobacterota bacterium | reverse complement strand
TCCACTACCACGCAGTCCTCCAGGCGCACCCCGAAGCGGCCCGGCAAATAGATGCCAGGCTCTACGCTGAAGCACATCCCTTCCTCCAACCGCTGGTCATTGCCAGCGTAGAGGTAAGGTTCCTCGTGTACCTCCAGGCCGAGACCGTGTCCCAGGCGGTGGATGAAAAAGGGGCCATACCCGGCAGCCTCGATGTGGGCGCGGGCAATATAGTCCAACTCGCCGATGCGCACCCCGGGGCGGATGGCTGAAGTAGCCTTCTCTTTGGCTTCGGCTACGGTGCGGTAGATATTCCGGAACTCTTCGGGGGGATCACCCAGGAAGGCGGTGCGGGTCATGTCTGAAAAGTACCCCTGGCATCGTCCGCCGAAGTCCAGCACGATCGCGTCGCCGTTTTCCAATCTGCGTGAGCTGGTGTTGTGATGAGGGAATGCGCTGTTAGGACCGGAGGCGACGATCGGCAAGGGTGGGTCCGGCTCCGCTCCGTCACCTAAAAGCGAGGAAATGACAACGCCGGCAACCTCCAACTCGCTGATCCCCGGGCGTAGTGCCAGGATGGCCTTCTCCATTGCCCGGTCAGCCGCCCCCCCGGCTGCCAGCAGCCTGCTGACTTCGGCCGGCTCTTTGCGCATGCGCGCCTTGGCGAGAGAATCCTCAGCCACTCGCAGCAGCCACGAAGGGAAGCGATCGCGAAGAGCCAGAGCAAGGACAGCAGGCACTCCTTTGTCGCATTGCACCGGCAAGCCACCGGATATTTCGTAGGGGCAGGTTTGAAATCCGCCCCCAAGGAGCGCCTCGATGGTAAATCGACAGGGATCTTCTCCATCCTTCCATGGATCCATCGTCAGCAATCCCTGGAGGTGGGTAAACTCGCTGGCATGCATCTGGGGAACGATCAAGAGTGGCCTCCCCAAGACGGGAACCACGAGCAGAAGCAAACGCTCCAAGGCCATCGGTCGTTGGCCCAGCAGATAGGCCATATTGGCTGGCGAAGCCACCAACTGGGCTTGCACTCTTTCCTGACGCAAGCTTCTCTGCAGCCGGCCAAGTCGCTCGGCATAGAGTTTCACATCTGTCATCTTCTCATCTCCTTGGCTCTCATTTCCGCTATTGTGCCGCTTGTAGCTGTGAAGGGCAAAGTGACCCAAGATTCCTTGCAACCTGTATAATATAGGTATGTACTCGCGAGCCGTTCCTTCCCGACAGTGCAGTGCCAAAGGCAAGGCCGCGCAGCGGGGGTTCACCTTGGTGGAGCTGATCGTGGTGATCGCAGTCATCGGGATCCTGGCCGGGTTTGCCATCATCCAGTTCCTTGGCCAACAAGACCGTGCCCAAATCGCCGCCGCCAAAACGTCCTTGGGCTCGCTGCGGGTGGCGCTGGAGGCTTTCCGCGCGTCCAACGACGGCGCCTACCCAACTAGCCTGGACCCGGCCAGCGGCGCCCCCTTGACCTCCATCGGGGCAGCCGATCGGCAAGGCGCTTTCAATGCCGATGGATGGCAAGCTGTTCTGGAGAACCTTAAAACCGGCTCGCTCAGCTACAATGGGGGCAACCCGGCCGGAAGCGCTTACCGGGTGTGGGTGCAGGCCAAAGACCGTGCCCCCACCACCCTCACTGCCACCCCCGGAGGGATCGCCGAAGGAGGCGCCTTGACTCCCCTGGGCGACACTTTCAGCGACATCAGCAGTGGGATGATCGAACGCCTTGCCGATTACATCCGGCGCACCGGACACGACGTGAGTACCTGGAAGGACAGCCGTTTCACCGACCTCGGCTTGGTTCTCGGCGATTGGGCCAACCCAGTCAACGGCGTAGTCTACTCGCTGGGCGGACATTGGGTGACTTTTCGGCCGGCGGTCGGCTGGACCTTCGATATGAAAGCCAAGGGCGGAGCGTCTCTCGTCCTCAATAGCAAATTGAATTGGAATCTTTGGATGAACGTCACGACTGGAAAATGGTATTACCACAACCTCGACGACCCAACTTTGGAGATTGACCCAGCAACCCTGGTGATCCGCGGTCCCTAACAAGATCTCATTCTTTGGAAAGAAGAAGGCCCGGGCGGAAGCCCGGGCCTTCGCATCATTCAGTGTTACACGCTGTCTCTAGTAGTCGCCGCCTTGAGGCATGGGAGGCATGGCCGGGGTCTTCTCCGGTTTCTCGGTGATGGCTGCTGAGGTGGTGAGAATCATGGAAGCGATCGACTCGGCGTTCTGCAGGGCGGAACGGGTTACCTTGAGCGGGTCCACGATGCCGGCCTTGAACATGTCTTCGTAGACCATGGTCAGTGCGTTGAAGCCGACGTTGATGGGAAGTTCCTTGACCTTCTCAACGATCACAGCGCCTTCCATCCCGGCGTTGGCAGCGATCAGCTTGAGGGGTTCTTCCAGGGCGCGCTTGACGATGTTGGCCCCGGTCAACTCGTCGCCTTCAAGCTTCAGCTCGGCCATCTTGGGCAGGATGTTGATCAGGACGCAGCCGCCGCCGGCCACGACGCCTTCTTCTACGGCCGCTTTGGTCGCTGAAACGGCATCCTCGATGCGGTTCTTGCGCTCTTTCATCTCGGTCTCAGTGGCTGCGCCGACCTTGATCACTGCCACACCGCCGGCCAGCTTGGCCAAACGCTCTTGCAGTTTCTCACGGTCGTACTCGCTGTCGGTGTCCTCGATCTGGCGCCGGATCTGGGAGATGCGCTTCTTGATCTCCTCAGGCTCGCCCTTGCCGCCGACGATAGTGGTGTTGTCTTTGTCCACCTTTACCTGGCGCGCTTCGCCGAGCATCTCCAAGGTGACGTTCTCGAATTTCAGCCCCAGTTCCTCGGAGATGACCGTTCCACCGGTGAGGATGGCGATGTCCTGCAGCATGGCTTTGCGGCGGTCGCCGAAGCCTGGGGCCTTGACGGCCACGCAGCGCAGGATACCGCGCATCTTGTTCAGCACCAGAGTAGCCATGGCCTCGCCCTCCAGGTCATCGGCGATGATGACGAAGGGGCGTCCCTTAGCGGAGAGTTTTTCCAAAACAGGAAGGAAATCGGCGACGGCAGAGATCTTCTTGTCGGTGATGAAGAGCATAGGCTCGTCCAGCTCAACCTGCATGCGCTCGGCATCAGTGACGAAGTAGGGGGAGACGTAGCCGCGGTCGAACTGCATGCCTTCCACGAAGTCCAGAGTAATCTCTAGGCTCTGGGCTTCTTCCACGGTGATCACGCCGTCCTTGCCGACTTTCTCCATGGCGTCAGCGATCACTTGGCCGATCTGCTCGTCCTTGGAGGAGATGGCAGCCACCTGGGCGACCGACTGCTTGTCCTCGACCGGCTTGGAGAGCTTCTTCATCTCTTCCACGGCTTTAATCAAAGCAGCGTCCATGCCGCGCTTCAGAGCCAGGGGGTTGGCTCCGGCGACGACATTCTTGAGGCCGTCGCGAATCATCGCCTGGGCGAAGACAGTGGCAGTAGTAGTGCCGTCGCCGGCGTTATCCTGGGTCTTGGTGGCGACTTCTTTTACCAACTGGGCGCCGAGGTTCTCGAAAGCATCCTCGAGGTCCACTTCTTTGGCGATGGTGACACCGTCATTGGTGATGACGGGCGGGCCGAACTTCTTCTCCAGCACTACGTAGCGACCCCTGGGACCCAAGGTGATCTTGACTGCATCGACCAGGGCGTTGACGCCGCGCTCCAAGGCACGACGGGCATTCTCATCAAAAAGCAATAATTTGGATGTCATCTTTCTCTTTCCTCCTCGTCTAGCTTTCTAATACTGCCAGAATGTCTCGCTCGCTGAGGATCAGGTACTCTTCCTCATTCAGCTTGATCTCGGTGCCGCCGTACTTGGCGAAGATCACCGTCTGGCCGACTTGTAGATCCATCGGGATGCGCTGCCCGTTGTCTTCATTGAGTTTGCCCGGGCCGATCGCTATTACGGTCGCCTTCTGCGGTTTCTCCTTGGCCGTGTCGGGGATGACGATCCCAGACTTGGTGCGTTCCTCGCCCTCTAGGACCTTCACGACGATCCGGTCCCCAAGTGGTTTTAAGTTCATTACACATTGCCTCCTTACTAAAATTTTGCTTGAGCCCTAGTTTAGCACTCTTACTCGAAGAGTGCCAATAGGTATTAGCAAAAACCTGGCGATTATGCAAGGCGAGTGCGAAGGTCACCTTACACCCCCCGAAACAGACTGCCCGGAGTAACGTCAGTAGATGTGGCATGTATCGCCTTAGCGCGGCTGGGACGTAATCGGCGGCGTCTGGCTCAGGCGATCGCTTTCAACTCGTCCAGCGATTGGCGGATGGCTTGCACCGTGTAGTCCAGATCTTCCTCGGTATGCCGGAAGCAGATATATCCGTGATGGAAGGGCTGAAGGAAGACGCCACGACGGATCAACTGGGTATAAAAGGCTGACCGCAGAACCTTGTAACGTTTCTCTGGGTCGAGGTCGAAGGTGATGTATGGCATCCAGGGAGAACCGCTGAAGGTCACCGGCAAACCGGAGGCGCGCACAACCTGCTCCACTTGGTCGCCGAAGCGTTTTCCCTTAAGGGCGATGTTCTCCAACACCCGGTCCCGTTCCAGGATCTCGATAGTCTTCTTAGCTGCCACTTGGGCGTCACTGTTGGGGAAGAAGGTGGAGGAGAGAAAGACTTTGTCCTCCAACACTTTCATGATCCGCTCTGAGCCGACCAGCGCGCTGATAGGGTAACCGTTGGCCATCGCCTTGCCGATGCAGGTAAGGTCGGGTGTCACCCCGAAGAGCTTCTGAGCTCCACCCAAGTCGACGCGGAAACCACTGCGGATTTCATCAAATACCAGCAGGCAGCCATACTGATCAGCCAAGCGCCGCATCCCTTCCAGGAAACCGGGCTTAGGCATCTGTACAGGTCGGGAGAGGGCGTGGCCAATGGGCGTGACAATAATAGCCGCCATCTCCGCGCCGTGTTGCGTAAGCAGGTCTTCCAACTGATCCAGATCGTTGTACTCGAACTCGAAGATGTCCTCGTAGAGCTTGCTGGGGATTCCACCCTTTTTCTCCACGCACCAGTCGTGCCAACCGTGATAGCCGCAGCGAGCCGCCTGAAGGCGGCCGGTGCAGGCGCGGGCGACGCGGATGGCAGTGGTAGTGGCGTCCGAGCCGGTCTTCACGAAGGCAGCCATCTGGCAACTGGGGATCAATCGGCGTAGCGTCTCTACTAGCGAATTCTGGATCGGTTGTGTGAGCGAAAAGCAGAAACCCTTCTCGCGGATCTGCTCAATCACCGCCTCATCTACCTCCCGTTCCCGGTATCCCAGGATGATCGGCCCATAGGCGCAGAGGAAGTCGATGTACTGATTGCCATCCACATCCACTACCCGACCTCCTTGGCCGGAATCGAAGAAGATGGGATATTCCCCGGGGACGAAGTTATACGGACGGCGGATCCCCGCCACCCCACCTGGAACCAGTGTTTTGGCCTCTTCAAAAAGCTGGTTGGACCTGTCTAATCTCAGTTTCTCGACCATGAATGCTCCTTTTTCCGTTCGATTATTTCCCGCAATGGTTTCCCTATTGTACCAGCAACACGCTGCCGCGGGCTGGCAAGCTGCCGC
>JAPLHV010000022.1 GCA_026389455.1 Coprothermobacterota bacterium | reverse complement strand
GAATGTTTTGAATGCTCTGACAATTTCCGGCAACCCATGTTGCGCCGTATCCATTGTCATTGGGGCGGGTTTGAAACCCGCCCCTACCAGAAACACAATGCCATGCACGTGATTGGGCATGATCACCCAGTGATCCAATGACACCTGGGGGTAATGCTCCGGCAATCCGTCCCATACAGCCTGCACCAGCCTGCCGGCATTGTTCAATCGAATCTCCCCTTCAACCACATCGCCGAACAAACACATCTGGTTCTGGGTGCAAACCGTCACAAAATATGCACCTTCCAAGGTGTAATCAAATCCTTTCAGTCGAATCGAACGGCGATGGCGTTCATCTGGATCGTTGCCAGCCTTCATGGTTTACTGCACCGCCCGATGATCTCGTCCAGCATCCCTTCGGTTTCCTTCTCCAGCGCCAGGATGTTGGCACGGATTTCCTCCAAAGTGCGCCGGTGTGCGCCTTTCCTGTGAATCGCTCTGATCACCGGCGGCGCGTCAAGGGCGGGTTTGAAACCCGCCCCTACGAAAACCATGATCTCCTTAGCGGAATAAGTGCGGCCGGTGTCGATGCCTTTGAGACGCAACGGCCGCTCGATTGCGACCTTCCCCAGCCACGGCACGCCGGAGTCTTTCATCGCGGAGTAGGGCTTGAGGTTGGAAATTATTTGCCTGTCTCCGGCTCAGAATCGTGGAACAAATCGATGTAGCTTTGATAGATGAATCTCCGGTTGCGAACCTGACCGGTGACCTCTCGCAAGATGCCACTGTTGGCCATCCGTATGACTAGATTGTTAGCGGCCTGGTAAGTCGTCCCGATCAGACCCAACACGTCGTTTACCGAGACAATCGGGTGTTCGTAAAGATGTTCCAGCAAGCGATGACCATTTCCGGCAGCGCGGCCGAGGTTCTCGGTGATCATGTGGCGATGCGCTTCGCGGAGAGAGAGAATCTTCCGCGCAGTGTCTGTCGCTTGCTCACTTACCTCCGCGATGCCGCGCAAGAAGAAGGTGAGCCACTGCTCCCATGTTCCAGCGTGATGTACTGATTGCAACTCCTCATAATACTGCTGCCGGTGCTGTTTGAAGAAATATGACAAGTAAAGGACTGGTTTGAGCAGGACTCTCTGCTCGCAGAGCAGGAAGGTGATGAGCAACCTCCCAACACGACCATTTCCGTCCAGGAATGGGTGGATTGTCTCGAACTGGGCGTGAACCAGCCCAATCTTGATTAGTAGAGGTAGTCCTGTGTCGGCGTGAAGGTATTGCTCCAGTTCTGCTAGTTTTTGCGGAACCTCGTGAGGCGGAGGCGGAACAAAGGTAGCGTCACTAAGTGTGCAGCCGCCTGGACCAATCCAGTTTTGGCTTGTTCGCAACTCGCCTGGCGTGAGATGGGAGCTATATACACCCTGCAGTAGTTCTGCGTGGATTTCGCGGATCAGCCGGGTTGAAACCGGGAGTTCGGCAAGACGTTCAAGTCCGTAATTCATAGCGCGGACATAGTTCACCACTTCATCGACATCCTTCGGTCGATTAGGGGCGAGGATCTTTGCTTCTGCGGACAGAACATCCTGCAAAGAGCTTTGTGTCCCTTCAATTTGGCTCGAAAGTACCGCCTCTTTGCGGATATACATGTACACGAATAAATTTGGATGAGGGAGTGTTTGGATGGACCCATCGAGACGCCCCAGAGCATGGTCCGCCTGAGATAGAAGCATCAATAACTCTCCAGTGATTTGGACAGGAGGATTGGGCGGCAGCGGTGCTGGAATGAAGGCCCGATAGCCCGTTGGCTGTGTGACATACCTTCCCGCTCGATTTGAGGTCGCAGAGTGCATTCCGGAGGATTTCGTCATTTCTGTGTCTTTAGTATAACTGCTCGGCTAGTCCATCATAAAGGCAGCCATTAACATGGAACCTTTCTTCGATCTTATTCAAGGCAGCCATTAACATGGAACCTTTCTTCGATCTTGTTAAAGGCAGCGTTTCCTTGTGGCATCACTTGGCGCCTCCCCCGATGATCTCGTCCAGCAATCCCTCGGTTTCCTTCTCCAGCGCCAGGATGTCGGCACGGATCTCCTCCAGTGTACGCAGCGGTTGCGGCTTGTAGAAATAGCGAGTGAAGCTGATCTCGTAGCCGATCTTTACGCTGTCCTGGTCGTACCAGGCGTCTGGGGCGTGAGGCAGCACTTCGCGGCGCAAGAAAGCCTCGATGCCGCCCTCCTCGAGGAGTGGTATTTGTTCTGTGTCGCGCAGGCCGGGGTCGGGTTCATACTCGACGATAGCGGGCTTGCCGGCGATGGTGAACTCGAATAGACCGTGCAGGGGATCGGTGGCTGTGCCTTTCTTGTGGATTGTCCTGATCACTGGCGGTGCGTCAAGGGCGGGTTTGAAACCCGCCCCTACGAAAGCCATGATCTCCTTTGGGGTATAGGCGCGGCCGGTGTCAATGCCTTTGAGGCGCAACAGCCGCTCGACTGCCACCTTTCCCAGCCACGGCACGCCGGAGGGCTTCATCGCTGGATAGGGCTTGAGGTCTGCGATCATGGCTGGTCACTTTTCTTGTTCCGTTTCCTTGCGGTCTTTGGCTTGGAGGAGGGCAACTGTTTGAGGCACTTTTCGAAGTCGTCTGGGTGCTGGGTGTCTTCAGCGATGCGCCGGCGATGGAGTTGGTCGTATTCCTGCTCGGCGTGGCTGATGGCTAATTTGTGCGAGATTTTACCGGCATGGGTGAGAATGTCGCGCTCGTTCAGGCTGAGGAAACCGTCGAGCTTGGTGATCCAGCCTTGCATGTGCATAGGGATGCGGCGTAGGGCCTGGCCTTCGGCAAAGGCCAGATACTGTTCCACTAGGTTGTTGAGCGCAGCCAGTTCCGATTCATTCAAGTAATTCGGCTCCTCGCTATCTTGTGTGGGTAGTCTCTGATCCTTTCCACTCCTTCTCTCCAGGGGAATAGAATAGACATAGATTTATCCCCGAAGAGGAAAGAGGAGAGAAGAAGATGCAAGACACTGAGTTGCTGCAGCAAGCCCTCGCTCTGGAATCCCCCTGGCAGGTTGACCGTTGCGCCTTTGATAGCCCCAGCCAACGGCTGGAGATCCACGTCACCTTCAACAAGGGAGGCCGTTTCCCGTGCCCCCAGTGCGGACAAGCGAATTGCCCCGCTTACGACAGCCAGGAGAGAACTTGGCGTCACCTCAATTTCTTCCAGCACATCACCTATCTGCATGTGCGAACTCCCCGCATCAGCTGCCCCCATTGTGGAATCAAGGCGGCGGCGGTCCCCTGGGCTCATGCCCGCAGCGGCTTCACCCTGCTCTTGGAGAAGGTGGCGATGACCCTCGCCAAGCACATGCCGGTCCTGGCCATCGCCCGTTTCCTGCAGGAACACGATACCCGTCTCTGGCGGATCATCTCCCATTATGTGGAGGAAGCCCGAAAGAGAGAGGACTTCTCCCAGGTCTCCCAGATCGCCGTCGATGAGACCTCCTCCCGTCGCGGTCACCGCTACATCACTCTCATTGTGGATAGCCAGGCGCACCGGGTGCTCTTCGCCACTGAAGGAAAGGATGCCGGCACTATCAAGGCCTTCAAAGCAGACCTTCGGGCTCATCACGGGAAGGTCAAGAACATCCAGGAGGTCTGCATGGATCTCTCTCCCGCTTTCCGGGAAGGAACGGCCAAGGCCTTCCCTCGCGCCAAGCGCACCTTCGACCGCTACCATACCGTTCGCTTGGTCAACGAAGCCTTGGACCAAGTCCGCCGGCAAGAACAGAAAGTTCACCCCGAGCTGAAGGGAAGCCGTTACCTGTGGCTGAAGAACCCGGGAAACCTGAGCGGCCGCCAACAGGAAAAGCTGGATCAGTTCCGCAGTCAGTACCTGGAGACAGCCAAGGCCTACCAACTGAAGCTGGCTTTCCAGGATCTCTACCTGCAAACGGCAGACGATGCCGTCGCTTATCTCCGCCACTGGTGCGCCTGGGCCGCTGGCAGTGGACTGGAGCCTTTCCGCAAGCTGACCCGGACCATTCATACTCATCGTCGGGGGATCCTCCGCTGGTTCCACTCCAAGATGACCAACGGCTTATTGGAAGGAATCAACAGCTTGGTCCAAGCAGCCAAAGCCAAAGCTCGAGGGTATCGCAGCATCAGGAACCTGATCGCCATGGTCTACCTCATTGCCGGCAAACTCGACTTCGGATGGGCATAAGGGGTACCCACATGAAACAGCGAGGAGCCAGTAATTCTTTGCAATGCTCACATCCTCCTTGCGCACCTTGGCGCCGCGCCAATTGGTAAGGTCCATATTCGACCGGGCACTGTCGGCGCGGCTTCGGCTGATCTGGCGGACACCCTCCTGGCGAACCGACAAGAATTCCTTGTGAGTTGCCTCCGGGTTCAGCTCTCCTTCTTCATAGATATTCTGAAGGTGGAGGCTTATGTTCTGTTGGGTGGTCTGGAACAGCTCCGCCATGAGCTGCTGGGTCAGCCAGACCGTCTCGTCCTCGAAGCGGACATCGATCTTTATGGCGCCGTTCTCAGCCTGATAGATGAGGAACTGGGATTTTCCGGGCAACTCGTTCATGTTTTGACGATCCCGATGATCTCGTCCAGTAGCCCCTCGGTTTCCTTCTCCAGCGCCAGGAAGTCGGCGCGGATCTCCTCCAGTGTGCGCAGCGGTTGCGGCTTGTAGAAGTAACGAGTGAAACTGATCTCGTAGCCGATCTTGACGCTATCCGGGTCGTACCAGGCATCGGTGGCGTGGGGCAGCACTTCGCGG